>CALCDT010000154.1 GCA_937900425.1 uncultured Alphaproteobacteria bacterium
TGCTGATGGCCGGCCTCGACGGCATCAAGAACAAGATCCATCCCGGCGACGCGATGGACAAGAACCTCTACGACCTGCCGGCCGAAGAGCTGAAGCAGATCCCGACCGTCGCCGGCTCGCTGCGCGAGGCGCTCGCCTCGCTCGACGCCGACCGGGACTTCCTCAAGGCCGGCGGCGTCATGGACGACGACTTCATCGACAGCTGGATCGAGCTGAAGATGGAAGAGAACATGCGCTACGAAATGATGCCGCACCCGGTCGAATTCGACATGTACTACTCGGTGTGACGGATCGAACGGTCGCCTTGCGCTCGACCTCGCCGCAGAAGACGAGGGAGACGCGAGGTCCGATTGGGAGCCGAAGGGAAAGGGCGCTGCGGCGCCCTTTTTCTCAGGCCCGCGACGTCCGGCTCCCGGCGCCCGGGCACATGACCGGCATCCGCCGTTTCCCCGACCGGATCGGCCGCAGCCCGCACCTTTGCGCGGTTTCGACAAGGGGCGGAACGCCCTTTGGTTACCGCGCTTTTGCCCGGTCTTGCTCAAATGCGGGTTTCCTGTCCGGCGCGCAGGCCTTATTCCTCGGACCATGACGAGCGTCGATTCACACCCCGCCCCGACCTTCTCCGAACGACTGCGTCTCGCCGCGGACGATGACTGGCGAGCCGCGGTCCACCACCGCTTCGTGGACGAACTGCTGGCCGGAAGCGTCGATGACGATGTCATGCGGGCCTACCTCGTTCAGGACTACCAGTTCATCGACGGCTTCGTGGCGCTGCTCGGCGCAGCCGTGGCTCATGCCGATCAGTTCAGCTCCCGCCTCGTGCTGTCGCGCTTTCTCGCGATGATCACCAGCGACGAGAACACCTATTTCCAGCGCGCCTTCGACACGCTGGGCGTTGCAGCGTCCCACTACGAGGCGGCTGAGCCGGGCGCGCCGACGCGGGGTTTTCAGGACCTCATGGGCGAGGCCGTCCGTTCGGGCAGCTACGCGCGATGTCTTTCGGTGCTGGTCGTCGCCGAATGGCTCTATCTGTCCTGGGCCCAGCGCCGCAGCGGCGCCCTGCCGGAAAAGCCCGTCCACGCCGAGTGGATCACCCTGCACGACAACCCCTATTTCTCGGGCTTCGTCGATTGGCTGCGCAGAGAGTTCGATCGCGTGGGTGAGCAGCTTTCGGCGGAAGACCAGGCTGCGGTCACCCGATCCTTCACCCGGGCCGTCGCCCTCGAGCGCGCCTTCTTCGACCAATTCTACCCCGAGAACCGGTGACGGCGAACGGCGCTACGAAGTGATGGCGCACCCGCTCGAGTTCGACAGGTACTTTTTGGACTGAGGTGCGTCGGCGTCGTCAAGACCGTTCGTGGCCCGACTCTGCCGAGCCGGGTCGTTTCACGAACAGGGACCGTGTCGTCGACGGCTACGCCTCAAGCCGCCGTGGCGCCGCCGACCCGGCCGGCGGCCGAGCGCAGGCGGGCTCCCGTCGCCGCCGAGACCGGCGTCACCATGTAGCCGGTTTGCAGATCCCCGAACATTTCCGCCGCCGATGCCGGCCCCGCCCGCCAGATCACGCCGATGAGCGCGCAGATTGCGGCGTCGAGCTTGTCCTGGTCCGCCTTGCGCGGAGCCGGCAGCGCCCCCGTCGCCCGCGCCCAGGCCTCCATGTCGCCGAGCCCGAAGGCGCCGGCGCAGGTGGCGACCGTGTCGGCCACCGTCTTCCAGTCATCCGCACGATAGGTCCGCCTGTTCTGCGGATTGTATTTGGCGCCCTTCAATCGCGCGGCGAAGCCCTCGTGCAGGGCCGGCAGCGCAAGCGCCGGGAAGACCTCCATCAGATACCGACCGCTGGACGCCGTGCGGGCCGCGAGCGGATCCTCAACGGCCCCGAGTGTCGCCAGGAATCGCCAGATCGGCGAAGCGTCGCAGAACATGCCGGTCTTGCCACGATTGGCGGGCTGGACGCCGCCGCCGACGTAGGAGATCAGGCTCGCAGCGATCTTGTCGACCGGTCGGCTGCCGGCGGTGTTGGGCACGACCGTCGGCTGGTCGAGGGCGACGAGCGAGAAGTCGTAGCCCGCGCTTCCCGCACGAATGTAGTCGGCCGCCTCGGCGAAGGACACGAGGGCTGGCTCGCTGAAACGGGCCTCGCCGGCTTCGTCGAAGGCGATGGCGCAGATCGCTCCCGGCGCCTTGGGTCGGTCGGTCCAGGCGGAATCGAAGCCGAAGATGACGCTGCTGCGCTGGGGCGTTTCGATGACCATGTCTCCTCGCCGGAACTGTTGAACGGAACGGCGAGACTGACACGCTGAGATTGAAATTCGCTTACGATACGAGCTAGCGCTGGGCGTCGGTCGCTTCCGCGCCGCCGTGCCCCGCGATCTTCTCCTCGATCCACCCGAACGCCTCCCGCTCGGCCTCGCCCGCCGTCTTCTCGATCGAGATGCGGTGATGGGCCATTTCCGTCTCGATCTTCTCCGCCGGCAGCATGCCGAGGCGGGTGGAGAGGATGGCGGCTTCGAGCACCGCGGCCTGGGCGCGGTTGAAGCCGAGGAAGGGGTGGTGGCTCGCCTGGTGGACGACGCGGCAGCGGAAGCGCGGGCGGACGGCGTCGTCGGTGAAGTCGACGGCTTCCAGTTCCATGTGGGAGAAGCAGTCGGCGAGCCGCACGCCGTCGATCCGGTCCGCCGGCACCGTCGGCCAGTCCGCTCGACCGGTGAGGAAGCCCGCAAGCACACGGACGTCGCGCGGCGCCGACACCACGGCGAAGCGATGGCGGCGCAGGTTGTCGATCGCCGGCGAGGGCCGGAACGGCAGGAACAGCCAGTCGTCGCCGTCGCGGTGGAGACCGTAGGGGCGGACGTGGAAGCTGCCGTCGGCGTTCTTCGTCGCGACGATGGTCTCGAGGATGAAGGGCATCAGGGCTTCTCTCCGCCGCCGGCCGGCTTCGTCACCTCGCCCGGCGGATCGCCGTCGGCCGGCTCGCCGCCCGCCTGCGCGACCGGCGTTTCGCCGGCGGACGCGCCACCGGCATTCTCTCGTCCCGCCGTCTCGGCCGTGCCAGCGCCCGCAACGCGTTCCCCGCCGCCCGAGAGATCCTCGTCCTTGCGCTGCTTGCCCTTGAGCGTGTGCCCGGCCTCCTGCAGCCGCGACAGGTCTTCGCCGCGGCGGTCCATCGCCGCGCCCCAGTCGAGCGGGTTGTCCTGGGCGTAGCGCTTGCCGAGTCCGTGGGCGATCTCGGCCCGGGCAAGTTCCACGCCGAGATAGAAGGCGTGGCCGCCGTCGGTCTCCACGCCGAGATGGGGATAGAAGTCGAAGGCGTCAGTGTATGCGACGTGCATGTCGCGGTTATAGACGTGGATGCCGTCCTCGACGACCTCGATGCGATAGTTCTGGTCGCGAACCGCCGCCGCCGCCTCGGCGACGCCGGCCGGCGTGTTGGCGTAGGGCTTGCGCTCGTGCAGCGAGGCGATCCTGCCGCCATAGCCCTTCGGCAGGGCGTGGTCGCGCTTGGCGGCGAACATGATGCGGCGGGCGGCGTCGTGCTCCTCGATGGTCCGCCGGGTGTGCGGGCTGACCTGGACGACGAGCACGTTGCGGATGGCGAGCTCCGAGCAGATGCCGGCCAGCGTCGCCGTGATGCCGGACGTGTCGGCCTCCGTGAGTTCGGTGAGGTTGCCGGTCCCCATCAGCATTTCGGCCTCCGGCATCGCCCGGCGGAACTCGACGTAGCGGGCGAGCGAGGCGGCGAAGCCGAAGTGGATCGGGTCGAGGATCGGGTCGGCCATGTAGGGCAGCCCCCAGGCCTCCATCCTCTCCGCCGCCCGCAGCAGCGAGGCGAGATCACCGGACTTCGCAGGCACCAGAACCGGCACGGCGGCGACGTCGCGGGCGCGATCGAGCGTGTCCTCGTTGAGGCTCAGCAGAAAATCGCAGCCGGCGCCGGCGCCGGTCATCAGCTCGCCGATGTCGGCGCTGTCGACGCTGACGAGGAAGCCCGCCGCTTTCAGCGCGGCGACCGTGTCGGCGAGGTGCGGGAAGGGCGTGTCCGGCAGCCCGCCGATGTCGATGACGTCGGCGCCGGCGGCCTTCAGCCGCGCCGCCTTGGCGAGGACGGCGTCGACCGTCATCTCCGGCGCCTCGGTGATCTCGGCGAAGATGCGCAGGTCGTGGCGGGAGAGATCGGGCTCGCGGGCGCCGTGGCCGAAGAAGGCCGGCAGGTCGACGATCTCGTCCGGCCCGCGCCGGAACGGTACGCCGAACTGCGCGGCGAGCGCGCCGAGATCGGCGCGGCAGCGGCCCGGCACCACCACTTCGGTGGTTCCCGCCGGCAGCGACACGCGCCGCGCGATGATCTTCTCGGTCATCAGCGCCGCGACCTTGACCCCCACATCGACGATCGTCCAGTCGAACCGGCCCGAGCCGATCTCCGCCATCGTCCGCGACAGCCGCTCGTGGGCGAGCTGGCCGGTGAGCAGCGCGACGTGGCGGCGGCCGGTATCGGTGTCGGCGGACGTCATCCGACCTCCTCGCCGACCTCGGCCATGCGCGCGAGCACGGCCTCCATCAATTCCGGCAGGGTCTCGACCACGGTCGTCCCCTCGAAGGATCGGAGCTTCTCGGTGTTCTCGAGGTCGATCCGCCGCGGATAGACCTTGAACCAGCCGGACGGCGCCTCGGTGTCCATTTCCGGCCGGGTATCGCAGGCGAAGACGATCGAGGGCACCCGGCATTTGCCGGCCTGTGCGAAAACGTTGGTCGGCAGCGTGTCCGAAATGCCGTAGACGCATTTCGCCACGGTGTTCGACGTCGCCGGTCCCACCACCAGCGTATGATAGTGCCCCTTGTAGAAGTTGCCGACCGGCGGCGCGCTGGCGGCGCCGTCGCGGAAGACGCGCGTGCCCTCGCGCATGCCGGAAAGGTCCTTGCCATACTGGCGCAGAACCTCGTCGGCGGCCCGGCTGAGGAAGATGTCGAGCTTCGGCATCCGCCGCATCAGCTCGATCGTCTCCTGGACGTAGTGACCCGATCCGGTCAGCGCCCAGCCGAGGCGGGGGGTGGGGGCACGGGTGGTCATGAGACAGGCGGTTCCGAACCGGTGACGAGAAGCGATAGGCCGTCGTGGCGCGACGGTCCGGCGAAATGGACGGAGCCGGCGAAGGCGGCGGCGTGCCGAGGAAAGGCTGCGTCGACGTAGCCGGCGCCGGCGAGATCGGCAAGGCTCGCGAAGGGCGGCGGCTCGGCCGACTTGACGAGCACGAGCCGCTCGGCGCCGACGCCGGCGGCGAGCCGGGCGGCGAGGCTGTCGGAGGTTACGGTCCAGTCTTCGGCGAGGGTGCGATCGGCGAGGAAGGGTGCCGAGCCGCACCAGAGCGCGGAGGCCCCGTTCCGCGCCGTCGCCAGCGCGGCGCCGACGTCGCCGACGAGCCGCCAGCCCGGATCGATCTCGGCGAAGATCGCGGCCATCTGCTCCATGGCCCCGATCGCCAGCCGGTGGGCGAGCGCATCGGAGAAGCCGAGATCACCCTGGGCACGCCGCACCGCGTCGGCGAGGACGCCGCCACCGGTCAGCAGCAGCACGGGGCGGGGGGCCGCCCGCAACCTCGCCGCGATCCGCTCGAGGTCCGTGCGCCGCTCGAACAGGCTGCCGCCGATCTTGACCACGGCGGCGAAGGACGCGTCGCCCATCACACCGCCCGTGCGATCGCCGCCGGCCGGCGCAGTGCCGCGACGGCGGCGCGGATCGCGGCCGGATCGAGGGCGGCGGTGCGCCGGTTGCCGCGGCAGAGGCCGCCGCGCATGCCGATCAGGTCGGGCTCGTGGGCGACGAGCGCCGGCAGGTCGGCCGGCCGCACCGACCCGGCGAGGCCGCAGAGCAGGCCGTGGCCGCGGGCCTGACGGGTGAAGGCGGCGAGCCGCGACGTCGGCATGTGGGTGAGGAGCCCGGCGGATTTCGTCGCCGTGTCGAGCATCACGCCGGCGAAGCCGGCTTCCTTGAAGATCGGGATCAGGCCGAAATCCGGGAAGAGATCGGCGAACATCACCGCGACCAGCGGCACGCCCCCGCCGTGGCGCCGGCCGAGATCCCGCACGATGCGGGGCGTCGCGAGGTCCGGCGCGAAGCCGATCTTCACCATGTCGACGCCCGTCGCCGCGACCGCCGCGACCGCGGCGTCCAGCAGCGCCGGGCCGGCATGGTCGCCGCAGACCGCGGTGACGGTGGCCCGCCCGCCGACCGCCTCGCGGATGGCGAGAATCGTCGCCGGCGGCAGGGCGCCGAGGGCGCCTGCGGCGGGGTCCTTGGCGTCGATGACGTCGGCACCGGCCGCCAGCGCCAGTCGGGCTTCGTCGGCGTCGGTCACACTGACGAGGAGCCGGGTCATGGCGTCGCCCCGAGGCGCTTGATGTCGCCGGCCTCGATCGACTTCACCGCCTCGGCGACTGAGACGCCGCGCACCATCAGGTCCGGCGCGATCTCGGCGAGCGGCACCAGCACGAAGGCGCGGTCGAGCATGTAGGGGTGCGGCACGTTGAGGGCCGGATAGCTCGGGTCGTCGATCACCTCGTTCTCATAGGCGAGAACGTCGATGTCGATGACGCGCGGACCCCACTTCTCGATGCGGACACGGCCGAGTTCGCGCTCGGTGTCGAGGCAGAGGGCGAGCAGCGCCTTCGGCGTCAGCTCGGTTTCGACGATGGCACAGGCGTTGACGTAGGGCGGCTGGTCGAGTTTGCCCCACGGCGGCGTCTCGTAGTCCGACGAGCGGGCGACGAGCCGGGCACCGCCCTTGTCGAGGGCGTCGAGGGCGGCGGCGATGGTCGACCGGGCGTCGCCGATGTTGCCGCCGAGCCCGAGATAGGCCTTAGCCATTTCGGGACCTCTCGATTTCGATGGCGATACCGTCGAGCGGATAGGGCACCGGCGCCGACGGCTTGTCGATCCGCACGACGAGGGAATCGATCCGCGGGAAACGGCCGAGGATGGTTCCGGCGATCCGCTCGGCCAGCGCCTCGATCATCTCGAAACGCTCGCGCGTCGCGATGTCGTGGGCGATCTCGGCGAGGTCGGCGTAGCTGACGGTGCGGCTGAAGTCGTCGCCTTCGCCGGCACCGGCGAGATCGAGCCGGGCCTCAAGCGAGATGTAGAACCGCTGGCCGATCACCGCCTCTTCGGGCAGCAGGCCGTGGTAGCCGTAGACCGCGAGACGGGTGAGAAAGATCCGGTCCGTCACGACACGCCCTCCAGGCCGGAGCCGCCGAGCCCGGCCTTCATGATCGCCTCCGTGACGCGGGCCGCCTCGACATGGGCGCGCACGTCGTGGACGCGAACGATGTCGGCGCCGAGCATGATGGCGGCGACGTTGGAGGCGATGGTGCCGAACAGGCGGTCCTTCGGCTCGAGCTTGTGGTCGGCGAGGATGCCGAGCAGCGACTTGCGCGAGGTGCCCATCAGGATCGGGAAGCCGAGGGTGCGGATCTCCGGCAGCCGGCCGATCGCCTGGAGGTGCTGCGGGAAGGTCTTGCCGAAGCCGACGCCGGGATCGAGGATGATGTGGCGCTCGGGAATGCCGGCCTTGACCGCGATGTCGATCGAGCGGCCGAAAAAGGCCTTCATGTCCTCGATGATGTCGAGGTCGCCGTCGATGGTCTCGCGGTTGTGCATCACCACGACCGGCGCACCGTGGGCGGCGGCGACGGCCGCGATCTCCGGATCGCGTTGCAGGCCCCAGACGTCGTTCACGATCTTCGCGCCGGCGGCGAGCGCCGCGTCGGCGGTGCGGGCCTTGTAGGTGTCGATCGAGATCGGAACGGCGGTGCGCGCGGCGACGGCGCGGATGATCGGCTCGACCCGGGCGATCTCGTCGTCGACCGGAACCGGCGTGTGGCCGGGGCGGGTCGATTCCCCGCCGATGTCGATGATGTCTGCCCCCTCGGCGGCGAGTTCGTCGGCGTGGCTGACGGCCGCGTCGTGCCCCGAGAACAGGCCGCCGTCGGAAAAGGAATCGGGGGTGACGTTGAGGATGCCCATCACCAGCGTCATCCGCCCGAGCTTGGGCAGGCAGGCGATGGGCGAAGTCACGGAGGTTTCGGCGGCGTTCATCGTCGTCGTCTCGCGCTGGTTCGGTTCACGATAGCAGATCGTCGGCATACCAGCAGGGGCCGGAGCCGGAAAGGGCAGGGGTCATCGCAGGACTTTCTTCTTCGTCGGGTCGTCGGTTCACACGGACTTTCGGCGGTACGAGGGAGGCGCCCCCTCATCCGCCCTTCGGGCACCTGCTCCCGCGAGGGGAGAAGGGGGTGGGGAGGCGAGGCTGCGGCGTTCTCACCATCGCCGGACGATGAGGATAGGTGCCAGGCCGGCTTGCGATGCCGGCCGGCCTTCTCGTCGCGGTGCGAAGCCCGCCCCCTCCCGTGCCTCTCGGAACAGAAACGGCCCAATCCCCGGACGCCCCCTTCTCCCCTCGCGGGAGAAGGTGCCCGAAGGGCGGATGAGGGGGGAGCGCCACCCGCCGCCGCCGCCCGTGTCACGCCGCGATCAGCACCTCGCCCTTGCCGAGCATCGCCGTGTCGCCGCGGAAGCGGTGGGCGAGTGCGGGCACGAGAGAGGCGGCGCGCGGCATGGTCTCGGCGAGATGCCGGCGCAGCAGCGCGAGGAAGGGCAGGCGGTAGAGGCCGCTGTCGAGGAAGGTCTCCCCGAGTTCGGGCGCCTCGCCGACGACGAGCGTTCCGCGTTTCATCATGATGCCGGTGCCGGGCCCGAATCTCGGCGCGAGGATCGTGCCGCCGATCATGCGCGCGGCGGTGTCGGCGCCGGTGCCGCCGAGCACCGCGATGGTGCCGCGGCGCATGCGGTCGCCGGTGGCATCGCCCGAGCGGCCGGCGACGAGCACCGCGCCGCCGGTCATGCCGGCGGTGAGGCCGGGCAGGGCGCCG
>CALCDT010000155.1 GCA_937900425.1 uncultured Alphaproteobacteria bacterium
GACTTCGGGAACGGGTTCGGCTTCTGGAACACCATGCCGACCCGGGCGCGCAGTTCGACGACGTCGAGCGAGGGATCGTAGATGTCGCGGTCGTCGAGCAGGATCTCGCCCTCGACCCGGCAGCCGTCGATGGTGTCGTTCATCCGGTTGAGGCAGCGCAGGAATGTCGACTTGCCGCAGCCCGACGGGCCGATGAAGGCGGTGACCGACTTCACGGGGATGTCGATGCTGACGCCGTGCAGCGCCTGCTTCGGCCCGTAGAACACCTTGACGCCGCTGGCCTTGACCTTGGTCGGGCGCGGATGGGCGTCGGGCGTGCGGATCGTCTGGAACGCGGCCGGGGCGGTCTCCCGGGAGGCGAGCGTCGCTTGAGCCATGGCTGTCAGGTCCTTGTGGGGATCGAGGGATGTGCGGGGCCGCCGTCGCTCACCAGCGACGTTCGAGCCGCTGGCGCAGGAAGATGGCGATGCCGTTCATGACGACGAGGAAGGCGAGCAGGACCAGGATGGCGGCCGAGGTCCGCGAGGTGAAGCCGCGCTCCGGGCTGTCGGCCCAGATGAAGATCTGGGTCGGCAGCGCCGTCGAGGCCTCCAGGATGCCGCCGGGCGGGCTGGTGATGAAGGCGTTCATGCCGACGAGCAGCAGCGGCGCGGTTTCACCGAGCGCCTGGGCGAGGCCGATGATCGTGCCGGTCAGGATGCCCGGCAGCGCCAGCGGCAGCACGTGGTGCATGATCACCTGATGCTTGGAGGCGCCGACGCCGAGCGCACCCTCGCGGATCGACGGCGGGATCGCCTTGAGCGAGGCTCTCGTGACGATGATCATCGTCGGCAGCGTCATCAGCGCCAGCACCATGCCGCCGGCGAGCGGCGCCGAGCGCGGAATGCCGAAGACCTGGATGAACACCGCGAGGCCGAGCAGGCCGAACACGATCGAGGGCACCGCCGCGAGGTTGTTGATGTTGACCTCGATCAGATAGGTCCAGCGGTTCCGCGGCGCGAACTCCTCGAGATAGATCGCCGCGGCGATGCCGACCGGGAAAGAGATCAGGAAGCAGACGAGCAGCGCGTAGAACGAGCCGGTGATCGCGCCGGCGAGACCGGCGAGTTCGGGGAAGCGGCTGTCGGCGTTGAAGAACAGCGCCCAGTTGAAGGGCGCCGAAACCCGGTTTTCGGCGACCAGGCGGTCGTAGAAGCCGAGCTGGACGTCGTTGACCCGGCGCTGGTTCTCCGGCAGGTCGCGGTCGATCAGGCCCTTGTTGAGCTGGTCGATCGGGTCGGAGGCCGGCACGGTCAGCGTCAGGGTGCCGCCGATGACCGACGGGTTGGCGACGACCGCGTCGCGGACGAAGAACTGGGTGTTGTTGGTCAGCAGCTGGCCGAGCAGGCGCTGCTGCGGCGGCGTGGTCGCCTCCGGCGCGATCCCGAGCAGCGCGTCCCGCACCACGGCGCGGTAGTTGCCGCCGGCCGGGTTGGCGGCGTCGACGTATTCGGCCTTGATCGGGAAATCGAGGGTGATCTTGGTCTGGAGGAAGGCGGGGTAGCCGCCGATCACCAGCGTGGTGATCAGCAGGCCGAGCAGGCCGATCGCCGTCGAGATCGCGGCGATGCCGTAAAACTGCAGGCGGCGGTTGGCGGCGTGGCGGCTGCGGCGGCGGCCGGCGGCCTGCTGCGAGGTCCAGTCGACGGGACCGGCAAGGGCTGTATCCGACATCGGTCCCTCCTTATTCATACTGTTCGCGGTACTTCTTCACGATCTGCAGAGCGAGGACGTTGAGCCCCAGCGTGACGATGAATAGCACGAGGCCAAGGGCGAAGGCGGCGAGTGTCTTCGGGCTGTCGAAGGACGTGTCGCCGATCAGCAGCGTCACGATCTGCACGGTGACCGTGGTGACCGAGTCCATCGGATTGAGCGTCAGCGTCGCGATCAGGCCGGCGGCCATCACGACGATCATGGTCTCGCCGATGGCGCGGCTGGCGGCGAGCAGGATGCCGCCCATGATGCCCGGCAGCGCCGCCGGCAGCATCACCTTGGTCATGGTCTCGGCAGGCGTCGCCCCCATGGCGAGGGATCCGTCGCGCATCGACCGCGGCACGGCGCGCAGCGCGTCGTCGGACAGCGACGAGATGAAGGGGATGATCATGATCCCCATGACGAAACCGGCGGCCAGCGCGCTGTTGGGCGAGGTGGCGATGCCCATCAGCCCGCCGGCCTCGCGGATCGCCGGGGCGACGGTCAGGACGGCGAAGAAGCCGAAGACGACGGTCGGAATGCCGGCCAGGATCTCCATGATCGGCTTGACGACGTTGCGGACCCGGTCGTCGGCGTATTCGACGAGGAAGATGGCCGTCAGCAGGCCGATCGGAATGGCGACGGCGAGCGCGATCACCGAGATCAGCAGGGTGCCGGTGAAGACGGGGATCGCACCGAAGGCACCGGCACCGGCGACCTGGTCGGCGCGCAGGGCGATCTGCGGCTCCCACTTCAGGCCGAACAGGAACTCGTGGAGCGGAACGAGGCGGAAGAAGGCGATCGATTCGTAGAGCAGCGAGACGATGATGCCGACGGTGGTCAGGATCGCCACCACCGAGCAGAACACCATCAGCCCCGACAGCACGCGCTCGACGTTGTTGCGGGCACGGAAGCGCGGGGCGATCCGGGTGCGGGCGTAGACCAGCACGAGAAGCATCATCGTCGCCGCGACCACCACCATCGCCCAGCTGGCGATGTGCTGCCAGGAGACCAGCCGCGCGGCGGCCGCCTCGACTTCGGGCGCGGGCGCGCCGAAGGCCCGGCCGGAGGCGAGGTTGCGGATTTCCGAGAGGACGAGGTTGAGCTCGGCCGGCGACTTGCCCTCGGTGAAGGCCGAGGGCAGGCTGGACACGATCAGGCTGTCGAGGATCGCGCCCTGGAACGAGGCCCAGAGCAGCACCAGGACGAAGGCCGGGATACCGACCCAGACGGCGATGAAGGCGCCGTGGTAGCCGGGAAGCGAATGGATCTTGTCGCCGCCGGCCGCGCCGGCGAAGCGCCTGGCCGAGCCGCGCCCGACGTAATAGGCGACGAGCGACAGGATGACGATGAGTAGCAGCGAATAGCCGACCACGTTCTGCCCCCGGAGTGGTGAGTGGCTGATGCGTAGCGCGCCGGCGGTCGCCATGGGACCGGTCTGCGGCACGCCCGACACGGACACGGCGACGACGCACCCGCAAGAAAGACGGCCGCCCCGAGGAGGGCGACCGTCTGGTTCACACCCCCTGAAATCAGGAGTTCGGCGCGTCCATCGCGGTGCTGGCGGCGACGGCGGCGCGGACGGCTTCGCGCTGCTCGGCCGACAGCGGGATCAGGCCACGCTCGGAGAGGTAGCCGCCTTCACCGAAGGCTTCCTCGGAGGTGTATTCGGTGACGAACTCCTCGAGGCCGGGGATCACGCCGCGGTGGGCGTTCTTGATGTAGACGAACAGCGGGCGCGACACGGCGTAGGAGCCGTCGGCGATGGTCTCGGTGGTCGGCGCGACGCCGTCGACCGGAACGCCGACCAGCTTGTCGGTGTTCTCGTAGAGGAACGAGTAGCCGAAGATGCCGAGGGCGTTGCTGTCGGCCTCGAGGCGCTGGACGATCAGGTTGTCGTTCTCGCCGGCTTCGATGAACGGCCCGTCCTGGCGCATGCGCTCGCAGACTTCGGCCTTCTCGTCTTTGCCGAGAGCCTTGATCGCCGGGAAGGCGTCGCAGCCGGCGTGCATGACCAGCTCGACGAAGGCGTCGCGGGTGCCGGAGGTCGGCGGCGGGCCGAAGACGGTGATGGCGGTGGCCGGGAACGAAGCGTCGATCTCGTTCCACATCTTGTAGGGGTTGTCGACGATCTCGCCGTTGACTTCAACCTTGGACGCGAGCGCCTGGAAGATCTGGGCCTTGGTCAGCGGGAAGCTGGTGCCCGAGCGGGCGTGGGCGATCGAAAGACCGTCGTAGCCGAGCAGCACTTCGGTGACCGAGGTGACGCCGTTCTTCTGGCAGTCTTCGAACTCCGACTTCTTCATGGCGCGCGAGGCGCCGGTGATATCGGCCTGGTCGACGCCGACGCCGGCGCAGAAGATCTTCATGCCGCCGCCCGTGCCAGTCGACTCGACGACCGGGGCCGCGCCGCCGGTGGAGGCCGCGAACTGCTCGGCGACCGCCTGGGTGTAGGGGAACACGGTCGAGGAGCCGACGATGCGGATCTGATCGCGGGCCTGCGCGACGCCGGCGAAGGAAACGGTCGCCGCGACGATCGCGATCGCGCTCGCAAAGCTGTTGAATTTCATCTTGGGGAACTCCCTGTCATTCCTGGTCTGGCCGCATGGCACCCGGCGGCGCCGGCCATCGAACTCGACCGGTCACCGGCAGAGGCGACCGACGGGTTCTGAGTATCGATCTCGCACGACCCTTCTATGACAGTTCGCCTACAGTTTTATGACGGCTATTCCCTATATATATCAAGCATCTAACCGTGAGGCGCCGAAAGACCCGCGGTGGAGGCCGATTCGATCCAGACCGAGAACACCGAGCCCTCGCCGGCCTTGGAACGAATGGCGAGCCGGCCGCGGTGGCGGTTGACGATATGCTTGACGATGGCGAGGCCGAGGCCGGTGCCCTTGCGGGCGCGCGAGGTGTCGACGTCGACCCGGTAGAATCGCTCGGTCAGCCGCGGCAGATGCTCGGGGTCGATACCCGGGCCGTCGTCGGCGACGGCGATCTGCACCCCCGGGGTGCCGTCGGGCCCCGGCTCCCGGGTCAGCGACACGGCGACGCGGCCGCCGTCGCGGCCGTATTTCACCGCGTTCTCGACGAGGTTGGAGACGACCTGGATCAGTTCGTCGCGGTCGCCGCGGACGAGGTGCCGGCTCGCCTCTCCCGTCCTTTCGCCGGCCCCCTCCCGGGCCCCCTCCCCGGTCCCCTGCCCCGCCGCCTCTGCGGGCACCTCGACGGTGACGACGGTTCGGTGGGCTGCGGCGAGCGGGGCCAGCGTCGCGGCGACGTGGCGGGCGATCTCCTCGAGGTCGACCGCGGTCTCGGGACGCAGGTGGGCGCGCATCTCGATCCGGCTCAGCGACAACAGGTCGTCGATCAGCCGCGACATCCGCTCGGCCTGCTCCAGCATGATCTTGAGGAAGCGTTCGCGATTGACCTCGTCGGCGCGGGCCGGGCCGAGCAGGGTCTCGACGAAGCCGCGCAGCGAGGCGAGCGGGGTGCGCAACTCGTGGCTGGCGTTGGCGATGAAGTCGCCGCGCATGCGCTCCATCCGCACGATCTCGGTGCGGTTCGACAGCAGCACCAGCACGAAATCGACCCGCGCCTCGCCGGGCCGCAGCCGCACCGGCGCGATCGAGGCCTCGAAGAAGCGCTCGGTCGGGTGGCGCTCGGCGAAGCGGATCGCGGTGCCGGCCTCGCCGCGGCCGACCCGGTCCACGGCGGCGAGCACTTCGGGCACCCTGAGCTTGAACGACAGCGGATCGGCCGGCCGCGAGGGTCCGAAGGCCGCCGCGGCGGCGGCATTGGCGTAGCGCAGCACGCCGTTGCGGTCGGTGAGGAAGGCCGGCTGCGGCAGCGCCTCCAGCATCATCTTCATGCCGGTGTCGGGCCAGACCGGCGGCTGGGCGCCGCGGCTCGGCATCAGCGGGCGGCGGGGGCCCGCCGCGGACGGCGCCGCGAGCAGCGCCACCACGGCGACGGCGAAGAGCGCGAGGGCGAGTTCGAGCACCGGGAAGTCGCCCTGCACCGCGAGGACCGCGAAGGCGCAGGCGAGGGCGGCGAGGGTCGGCCACGACGCCTTCAGCCGGGCGCCGAGGCCCTCGTTCTCCCCTCCCCGCTCCTGGTCCCGTCCCTCGTCCATTCCGCCTCCCCTGGCCCGGCGCCGACTTCCGGAGCGCAATCCTTCGCCGACAAATCAAATAGATCGCCGCAATCCCCGCTCGCCGCAAGGAAAAGCTCTTGCTAGCATCGGCGGATGACGGCCCGTTGACAGGGCGCGGAGGCAGGCGGCGATGGCGAAGAAGAAGACCGGAAAGGCGAGCGGCGCGACGGAAAACGCCGGCACCACGGCGGCGGTCTCGGAGCGGATCGCGATCCCGGCGCCGGGGCTCGGCCCGGTGCCGGTGATCGAGGTCGACGGCGTCGCCTTCGATCTCGACGATCCGCATTTTCCGCCCGAGCTGACGGAGGCCGCCCTGACCGGCGGCGGTTATCCCTACGACAGGAAGCTCGACGACAAGACCTACGCCCAAGAGCTCGAGGCGCTGCAGATCGAACTCGTCAAGGCCCAGCGCCAGTTCGCCGCCGACGGCCGGCGCGCGGTGCTTGTGTTCGAGGGCCGTGACGCCGCCGGCAAGGGCGGCTCGATTTCGGCGGTGCGCCAGTATCTCAATCCGCGCTCGGCCCGCATCGTCGCCCTGCCGAAGCCGACCGAGGCCGAGCGCGGCCAGTGGTATTTCCAGCGCTACGTCGCCGAGTTGCCGACCGCGGGCGAAATGGTGCTGTTCGACCGGTCCTGGTACAACCGGGCCGGCGTCGAGAGGGTGATGGGCTTCTGCAGCGAAGCCGAGTACGAGCATTTCCTTCCCGCCGCCCGCGAGTTCGAGGACATGCTGGTCAAGGACGGCGTGCTGCTGATCAAGATCTGGCTCGACATCGGCCGCGTCACCCAGCTGAAGCGCTTTCACGACCGCCGCCACGACCCGCTCAAGATCTGGAAGCTGTCGCCGATGGACATCAAGGCGATGGAGATGTTCGACGCCTATACCGCCGCCCGCGACCGCATGCTGCGCGAGACGCACACCAAATCGGCGCCCTGGGTGGTGGTGCGCGCCAACGACAAGCGCCGCGCCCGCCTCGAAATCATGCGCCACCTGCTCGGGCGGCTCGACTATCCGGAAAAGGACGCGGCGGTGATCGGCACGATCGACGACAAGATCCTCGGCCTCGGGCCGAAGTTCCTCGGGATCTCGAAGAAGTAGGTCTCGCGCCGGCGCCGGGCACGAATCCTCACATCACCATGCGTTCGAACCGACCTCTCTGCGCCCTCACCCCGAGGCGGCCGATCGAGGCCGTCGATCAGAACGCCGGTCTCAGCGCCTGAGCGGCACCGACAGCCTGGCGAAGGGCAGGCCGGCCTCGGCGCCGAGTTCGACCTTGCCGCCGCAGCCGGTCGCCAGCGTGTCGACGACGAGGCGGCGGACCTCGACGAGGGCGTGGAGACGCTTCTCCTCGGCGTCGGGCAGCGTGCGCTCGTCGCCGCCCTCGAAGAGCCCGGCGGCGCGCAGCACCAGGTCGAAGCGTTCGCCGCGGATCGAGGGCTGGACGGCGACGGCGAAGCCGGCCTCGGCCATGCCGGCCGCCTCGGCGAGGAAGCCCTGGAGCAGGTCGGAGAAGAATTCGGGGATGCCCTCGACGCCGATCGCCATGCGCGGGACGATGAAGGAGACCGCGTCCGCCCGGGCACCGAGATGATCGCGGACGACGTCGACGAAATGGGCGATCTGCGGCACGACGTCGACGATGGTGTAGCGGGCGTGGGTCTGGACCAGCTTCTCGAAGGCGAGCAGCCTCGCGACGATGTCCTGGCGGATCTCGGCGGTGTCGGCCTCGATGTCGGCGAGCAGCTGGCTGGTCAGCTCCTCGAGCGGCGCGGCCGGGGCGGCGAGCGCCAGCGACGAGGCGGCGTGGATGCGGTCGAGCCCGCGGATCACCGCGTGCAGCCAGCGTTCGATCTCCTCCTCCTCGAAGGGCACCGGATCGGGCGCGGCGAGGCGGGGCAGGATGGTGGCGAGCACCCGGTCGAGCGCCGCGGCGGAAAGATCGCCCTTGCCGATGAAGCCGCAGGAGCCCGAGCGCCGGCCGATCAGCTCGATGTCGTCGTTCTCGATCGTCGACATCAGCACGACGGGGCAGCCGCTCAGCGAGCGCCGCGCCTCCTCGATCAGCGGCATCGTCGTCTCGCTGCCGAGCCAGAAGTCGCAAAGGCAGACGTCGAAACGCTCCGCGGCGAACAACTCCAGCGCCTCGCCGAGCGACATGGCGACCGCGACCTCGGCCTCGTGCAGGGCGAGGGCGGCGAGCGCGCGGCGGATCAGGAACAGGTCTTCCGGGTCGTCCTCGACGCAGAGCACGCGGATGCGGCGGCGCTCCGGCAGCGCGCCCGAGCCGCCGACGGCGACGAGGGCGCGCGCGTCGGCCCGCTCTCTCACGCTCCCGAAACCGTCCCGAGATCCGCTCATCGTCACGACCCGTTCGTAGAAACACCGAAGTGCCGGCGTGCGTGATGGAGATCAATGCACGAAAGGGGCAAATCAGCCGAACCGAAAGTCTCCGACCGCACCGCGAAAGGCAAGTCTTCCGCCCACATTGTTAACAGGTGGTTGCAAAGGGTGCCCCGCAACCGGACTTCGCCGGCTCACGGTCACCGGCGAGGATTGCCAAGGGCCGGCCGCAGTGGCTATGACTGCCTGCTCGAGGGGCGGACGACGCGGTTTTGCGCGACATCGGGAGGGCCGGGCGGCATGGCGGTGATGGTCACGGGCGGCGCCGGCTACATCGGCAGCCACATGGTCCACGCGCTCGTCGACCGGGGTGAGGAGGTCGTCGTCGTCGACGATCTATCCACAGGTTTCGACGCGGTGCTGCCGGAAGCGGCGGCGCTGGAAGTCGGCAGCGTCGGCGACGAGGACTTCGTCGGCGGCGTGATCGCCCGCCACGGCGTCACCGCCATCGCCCATTTCGCCGGATCGATCATCGTCCCGGAATCGGTCGCCGACCCGCTGAAATACTATCGCAACAACACCGCGAACTCGCGCAGCCTCGTCGCCGCCGCGGTCGCGGGCGGCGTCTCCGCCTTCCTGTTCTCCTCCACAGCCGCGGTCTACGGCGAGCCGACGCGGATGCCGATCGACGAGGGCCTCGCGCCCGCGCCGGTGTCGCCCTACGGCTGGTCGAAGCTGATGACCGAGGTGATGCTGCGCGACGCCTCCGCCGCCCACGGCTTCTCCTACGCGGCGCTGCGCTACTTCAACGTCGCCGGCGCCGACCCCAGGGGCCGCACCGGCCAGTCGTCGAGGGAGGCGACCCATCTCATCAAGATCGCGGCCCAGGCCGCCGTCGGCCTTCGCGCCGGCATGAGCGTCTTCGGCACCGACTATCCAACGCCGGACGGCACCTGCCTGCGCGACTACATCCACGTCACCGACCTGATAGACGCCCACGTTCTGGCGCTCGACCACCTGCGTGCCGGCGGCGGCAACCTCACCGCCAACTGCGGCTACGGCACCGGCTTCTCCGTGTCGGAGGTGATCGCGGCGGTGAAGCGGGTCTCCGGCGCCGACTTCCCGGTCACGGTCGCCGGGCGGCGCGCCGGCGATCCGGCCGCCCTCGTAGCCGACAGCAGCCGCATCCGCGCCGCGCTCGGCTGGGTGCCCAAGCACCAGGACCTCGACACCATCGTCGGCCACGCACTCGCATGGGAGGCGTCGCTGCAGCGGCGCAACAGCCGGCCCTGAGGCCGGGGCGACGCCGTGCCCCCGTCCTTTCCCCTCCGGTTCTCTCCGTCCCGTCTCCGCCGCCCGCCGTTTGCCGCCAAACGCATTTCCGTCGCAATCCGGCCCGACAGTTTTTTCACAAAGCCCTCCGCTCCGAGAACGACAAGAACAACGGATTTCCCCGCCCATGCACGTCAAGATCCCGCGCTCGGCCGCGCGCACCCTCGCCCTCGCCCGCGAAGCCATCGAACAGACCGAGGCGGCGGTGGAAAACGGCGAGCTCGGCCGCGCGCTCACCGCGGCCGTCGCCCTGATCGCCCGCACCTCCGGCCGGCTGATCGTCGTCGGCATCGGCAAGAGCGGCCACATCGGCCGCAAGCTCGCCGCCACCTTCGCCTCCACCGGCACCGCGGCCTATTTCGTCCATCCGACCGAGGCGAGCCACGGCGACCTCGGCATGATCCGTGGCGAGGACGTCATCCTGGCGCTGTCTTGGTCGGGCGAGACCGCCGAACTCGCCAACATCGTCACCTACGCCAAGCGCTTCGGCGTGCCGATGATCGCGATGACCTCGCGGCCCGATTCCAGCCTCGCCGAAGCGGCGTCGATCGTCGTCGCCCTGCCGCAGATCGAGGAGGCCTGCCCGCACGGCCTCGCCCCCACCACCTCGACCATGCTGCAGCTCGCCGTCGGCGACGCCATGGCCATCGCCCTGCTCGAGGAGAAGGGTTTTTCGGCCGGCGACTTCAAGGTGTTCCACCCGGGCGGCCGGCTCGGGGCGCGGCTCACCTACGTGCGCGACCTGATGCACAAGGGGGAGCGCCTGCCGCTGCTAACCTCCGGCGCGCCGATGACCGAGGCGATCATGACCATGACGTCGAGCGGCTTCGGCGTCGTCGGCGTCGTCGACACCTCCGGCGCCATGATCGGCATCGTCACCGACGGCGACCTCCGGCGCCACATGACCAACAACCTGCTCGGCCACGTCGTCGACGACATCATGACCCGCGATCCCAAGAGCATCGCCGCCAACGCCATCGCCACCGAGGCGCTGGAGCTGATGCAGCGCGGCAAGATCAGCGTGCTCTTCGTGCTGGAGGGCCGCCGCCCGGTCGGCATCCTGCACATGCTCGACCTGCTGCGCGCGGGGCTGGCCTGAGCGGCACCCGGTGGCGAACGGCCGCCGCCTCGTCTACATGAGGGCGGAACGCGTCGGGACGACGCGCCGCATTCCGAGGCACGACGGCGCGGCCCGAGGCGAGGCGGTGCGGCCCGCGGCGAGGCGGCGCGGCCGTCATTCCCGCGAAAGCGGGAATCCAGCCCTCGCCGGGGGAAAGGGCCGCGAGAAGCGCCGGCCCGCCCCTTCGGGACGATCGCCGGCCCCGCCCTCGCCGCCCGCTGGATTCCCGCTTTCGCGGGAATGACGGCGACGGAGATAAGAAGTATCGCCGAAAGGCATGACGACGACGGGACCGGCCACGGCCGCCCCTCCCCGCCCGAAGGAGCCCTCGATGACCGCCCCGAAAGCCGTGACGACCCGCGGCGTCACCTTCGCCAACGACCGGCCCTTCGTGCTGATCTCCGGCCCCTGCCAGATCGAGAGCCGCGACCACGCCATGTCGATCGCCGGCTTCCTCGCCGAGGAAACGACGAAGGCCGGCGTGCCCTTCGTCTTCAAGGCGTCCTACGACAAGGCCAACCGCACCTCGCTCAAGGGCACCCGCGGCGTCGGCATCGACGCCGGCCTTTCCATCCTCGCCGAGATCCGCGAGGCCTTCGGCTGCCCGGTGCTGACCGACGTCCACGACATCGAGCAGACGAAACGCGCCGGCGAGGTCGTCGACATCCTGCAGATCCCCGCCTTCCTCTGCCGCCAGACCGACCTTCTCATCGCCGCCGGCGAGACCGGGCGCGCGATCAACGTCAAGAAGGGCCAGTTCCTCGCACCCTGGGACATGGCCAACGTCGCCGACAAGATCGCCTCCACCGGCAACGAGCAGATCCTGCTCTGCGACCGCGGCACCTCCTTCGGCTACCAGACCCTCGTCTCCGACTTCCGCGGCCTGCCGATGATGGCCGAGACCGGCTACCCGGTCGTCTTCGACGCCACCCATTCGGTGCAGGAGCCGGGCGGGCGCGGATCGAGCTCGGGCGGAAAGCGCGCCTACGCCCCGGCGCTCGCCCGCGCGGCGCTGGCCGTCGGCTGCGCCGCCGTCTTCGCCGAAGCCCACGACGACCCCGACCAGGCCCCCTCCGACGGCCCCAACATGCTGCCGCTCGACTGGATCCCCGGCTTCCTCGCCGACCTCAAGGCGGCGGACGCGGTCGGCAAGGGCCGGGCGCTGCGCGAGGGGTTCTGAGCGGGCGGGCGGGGCGGCCGTCCGATCTGACGTAATGACATTGGCATTACGTCATGATATGGTCGGACTCCGTTTCCGGAGACAGCCATGCCGACCCGCGCCCCCGCCCGCGAGACCCTCAATCTGCGCATCAAGCCCGAACTGCGCGGTCTGATCGACCGTGCGGCCGAGGTTCTCGGACGATCCCGGACCGACTTCGTTCTGGAGGCCGCCCGGCGCGCCGCGGAGGACGCCCTGCTCGACCGGACGATCTTCAACGTCGAACCGCAGGCCTTCGCCGAGTTTCAGGCTCGTCTCGACGCCCCGCCGGAAGGCAACGACAGGCTTCGCCGCCTGATGGCCACCCCCGCGCCGTGGGATCAGAAATGACGCCACCGGACGCGGAGCGGACCGTGACGGACGACGGCGATCCCGATCTTGGCGCGTCGAGACCCATCGGATACGCTCGGCGCCATCGGCGATGATCGTCTCGGCACCCGTCCCCATCGCCGACCACCACGACAGGGATCGCTTCGATTCGGGCCGGCCGCTGCTCGACGACTGGCTCAGACGCCGTGCCCTCGCCAATCAGGCGAGCGGAGCGACGCGCACCTTCGTCGCCACGACGAACGACCGTGTCGTCGGCTACTACGCCCTCGCCGCCGGAGCGGTGAAGACGCCCGAGGCACCCGGCCGCTTCCGGCGCAACATGCCCGATCCGATCCCCGTGGTTGTGCTCGCCCGCCTCGCCGTCGACCGAAGCGTGCAGGGAAGCGGCGTCGGCCGCGCACTCGTTCGCGACGCTGTTCTGCGTACGCTCGGCGCCGCGGACGTCATCGGCATACGCGGTCTGCTGGTGCACGCGCTCGACGAGGAGGCCCGCGGCTTCTACGCCCGCCTCGGCTTCGATGCCTCTCCGCTCGATCCGATGACGCTGATGATCCGGCTCGCGGATGCGGGGGCGTGACCGCGACGGAGGCGAGGCGTTCGCCGAAACCCCGTCGCCGGACGCTTCAATCCCGGTCCGGCGCGCCCAGCGGAAAATACTGTCGCCACGGCCGGGCCTCGTCGACCACGCGGGCGACGGAGGGGCGGGCGAGGAGACGGGCGCGCAGGGCGGCGAGGGTTTCGTGGCGCGGATCGATCGGCAGGACCCAGTCCGCATAGAACAGCGCCGGCGCCGCGGCGCAGTCGGCGAGGGTGAAGCGCTCGCCCGCGGCGAAGCTGCGGCCGGCGAGCCGGCGGTCGAGCCAGCCGTAGGCCCGCCCGAGCTTTTCCCTCGCCTCGGCGAGGCCGTGCGGATCCTTGGCGTCCGCCGGCCGCAGCGCCTCGGCGACGATGCGCTGCATCGGGACGTGGACGTAGTCGTCGAAGACGTCGGCCATCATCCGCGCCTCCAGCGCCAGATCCCGCTCGGCCGGGACGAGCGGCGGCGCGTCGCCGAAGCGGTCGAGATACTCGATGATCGCGTTGCTGCCGGTGATCGCTTTCCGGCCGTCGACCAGCGCCGGGAACTGGCCGGTCGGCGACAGCTCCGCGGTCCGCGCCGCGTTGTCGGCATGGTCCGGATCGACCATCCGGAAGGCGAAGGGCACCTCCCGCTCGTAGAGCGCGATCAGCGGCTTCCAGACGAAGGAGGCGAAGGGGTGCCCGTAGAGTTCGATCATGACGGCCTCGCGATTGCCGATGCCCCGCATTCTCGCACGCCGCGGCCCGGCGCGCGAAGCCGGGAAATGGCGTCGCCTGCCCGGGCCCGGCGGCGAGAATCCCACCCCTACTCCCGCAACAACTCCACCGGCGCCGTCAGGATCGCCACCGGCGTCGTGATGATGATGCCGGCGGCGCCGCCGACCGTGCTGCCGAGGCCGCGGCCGATCTGGCCGAGGCGGTCGCCGAAGGTCTGGTCCTCGGCGAAGTCGAGGTCGTCGCCGGCGGCGAGGCGGGCCTGGAGGTTGGCGACGAAGCTGGTGCCGACGAGGGTGAACTTGGCGTGGTTGAGGTCGTCGGCGCCGGTGACGGCGGTGAGGTCGACGACGACGACGCCGAGTTCGGCGATCTCGGCGTCGTTGGTGTAGCCGCCGACGCGCGGCTTCTCGCCGGCGAGGAAGGAGGAGAGCTGCAGGGCGCGGTCGTCGCGCGAGACCATCATCAGGAAGGGCGGGTCGGGTTCGCCGTAGCGGCGCATCTGCGACTTGAAGACGTCGACGTCGATGTCGGGCGAGGCGAGCACCACGGTCTCCAGCTTGCCGCCGAAGCGCGGGTTGCCGGCGATCTTCGCCTGCCGCAGCGCCTCCACCGCCACCCAGTTGCCCATGGAGTGGGCGAAGAGCGTGACGCTCTCGGCGCCGGCCTTCGCCGCCATGTCGAGGGTGTCCTCCAGCGCGTCGCGGGCGAGGGTGGCGCTGTCGCGGTCGTAGACGTAGTCCAGCACGCTGCCGCGCGAAGCCCAGGTGAACAGCACCGGCACGCCGGGAAAGCCGGTGTCGTGCACCACCTGCGCGAGGCGGTAGACCCCCTCGTCGAACTTGGTGTTGAAGCCGTGGACGAAGACCAGCACCTGCCGCTCGCCCTTGGGTTTCGCCATCACCGCCGCCCGCAGCCGCGCCGAAAAGTCGTCCGGGCCGTCGACGTAGCCGCGCGAGCGGGTGACGAAATGCTTCGCCGGATCGCCCGGCAGACGCTTCGGCCACTCGACGACGCCCGGCGCGTGGCTCGGCGGCACCGAGACGTTGACGTGGGCATAGTCGAGCCGCGGCACGTCCTCGTCGAGCGAGCGGCGCTCGCCGGAGAACATGGCGTTCGGGTCCTTGTCGTCGCGGCTGCGGGTGGTGGCGACGAAGAGCTCGTGGGTGATCGCGCCGGGCACCGCGGCCTCCACCGGCGCCAGCGCCCCGCCCTCCGGCCGGCCGGCGCAGGCGGTGAGCAGGGCGGCGAGGAGCAGCAGGAGGGCGGGGCGATGGCTCATCGGACACCTCGTCGAAGGGTTCTGGAAGCGGCGGTCCGCAAGTCGGGCGGAGCCTAGCCGCAAGCGAACACCGCCGCCACCCGCGGGAGTCGCCGGCGCGGTCTTCGGTGGCACGTCCGCTACGGACGAGGCGGCGGGGCGGATCGCCCCGGCCTCCGCCCGAGCGGCACCCGCGGCCCGGCCCCTCGCCCCGCCGGCCGCTCTCGCGGCACATTCCCCTCGCCTTGCCCGGAACTCCGGTGTATCGCTCGGCTTTCCGGCGCGGCATCCTCCGCGCCGTCTTCGGACCCTTGGATATGACGGTTTCCTCCGCGGCCGGCCGCTACGGCGGCAGCGTGGCGCTCGGCGTCGTGCTGATGCTGCTCGGCGATTTTTTCTTCTCGCTCAACGACACCCTCGGCAAGTGGCTGATGGGCAGCTACGGCGTCGGCCAGGTGCTGCTGCTGCGCAGCGTCGCCGGCATGATCGTGATCGCCCCGCTCGCCTGGCGCGCCGGCGTCGCCGGCCTCGTCCGGCTGGAGCGGCCCGGCCTGCAGGCCTCGCGCGCGGTGCTCTCCACCGCCGAGATCGTGCTGTTCTACGCCGCCGTCGCCAGCCTGCCGCTCGCCGACGTCATGACCTTCTACCTCGCCGCGCCGATCTGGGTCGCGGCGCTGTCGCCCTTCGTGCTCGGCGAAAGCGTCGGCTGGCGGCGCTGGAGCGCGATCCTCGTCGGCTTCGTCGGCGTCGTCGTGGCGCTGGAGCCGAGTTCGGCCAGCCTGTCGCTGGCCTCGGCGCTGTCGATCACCGGCAGCTTCGCCTTCGCGCTGATGATCCTGCTGAGCCGCCAGCTGCGCGGCACCACCGACACCGCCCTCGTCTTCTGGCAGACCTTCGGCGCCCTCGCCGCCGGCCTCGTCCTCGCCCCCTTCGACTGGACGCCGCCGCCGGCCGCCGACGTCGGCCTGATGGCCCTGCTCGGCGTCATCGCCCTCGTCGCCCACATGATGATCAACCGCGCCCTGAAACTCGCCCCGGCCGCCGTGGTGGCGCCGATCCAGTACACCCTGCTGGTCTGGGCGCTGATCCTCGGCTACCTCGTCTTCGGCGACGTGCCGCGCCCGGCGATGCTCGTCGGCGCCGTCATCATCGTCGCCGCCGGCCTCTTCATCTTCGAGCGCCAGAAGAAGAAGGGCGGCGTGCCGGAGGAGCAGGTGCAGGGGATCGGGTAGTTCCCTGCTCTGGAGGCGCCGCGATCCCCTTCTCCCCTCGGGGAGAAGGTGCCCGAAGGGCGGATGAGGGGGCCGGCCTCACACTTCGGCGTATCGATATTTTCCCCGCGCGGCGGCCCCTCATCCGGCGCTGCGCGCCACCTTCTCCCCGGAGGGGAGAAGGGTTACCTGCGCCACCTTCTCGCTCTCGCGCTTGCCACCTCTCCGCCCGCCGACGCATAGTCTCGTCCCACCTTAACCCCACCATCCCCGCCCGCCGTGACCCGCACCTCCGTCTCCCCCGCCCGCCTCGCCGCCGTGATCGAGGCCGAACGTGCGTTCTACGCGGCGCGCAATCCCGCCTCCCGCGCCCTCTCGGAGGCGGCCGCCCGGCACATGCCGGGGGGCGTGCCGATGCACTGGATGAAGGATTTCGGCCTGCCGTTTCCGCTGGTGGTGGAGAAGGCCGAGGGCGCCACACTCACCGACGCCGACGGCCACGTCCTTTCCGACTTCTGCCTCGGCGACACCGGGGCGATGTTCGGCCACGCGCCGCCCGCCGTGGTGGCGGCGATCCGCGAGGCGGCGGGGCGCGGGCTCACCGCCATGCTGCCGAGCCCGGACGCGGGGCGCGTCGGCGACCTCCTCGCCGACATCTTCGCCCTGCCGTTCTGGCAGGTGACGCAGACCGCCAGCGACGCCAACCGCGCCGTGATCCGCTGGGCGCGGGCGATCACAAGGCGCCCGAAGATCCTCGTCTTCGAGGGCTGCTACCACGGCCAGGTCGACGACGTCTTCGTCACGATCGGAGAGGACGGCGGAACGGTGATGCGCCCCGGCCTCGTCGGCCAGGTGGCGGACCTTTCCCGCACCGCCGTCTGCGTGCCCTTCAACGACCTCGCCACCGTGGAGGCCGCGCTCGCCGCCGGCGACGTCGCCCTGGTGCTGACCGAGCCGGCGCTGACCAACACCGCGATGGTGGCACCGGCGGACGGCTTCCTCGACGGGCTGGCGCGCGCCTGCCGCCGCGCCGGCACGATGCTCGCCATCGACGAGACCCACACGATATCGACCGCGCTCGGCGGCTACGCCAAGGCCCACGGCCTCGCCCCCGATTTCCTCGTGGTCGGCAAGCCGATCGCAGGCGGGCTGCCGGCCGCCGTCTTCGGCTTCACGGAGGCGGTCGAGGCCGGCATGCGCCGCGTCGACGACACCCGGCCCGCCGGCTACAGCGGCATCGGCACCACGCTGTCGGGCAACATGCTGCAGCTCGCCGCGATCCGCGCCTGCCTCGAAGAGGTGATGACCGAGGCCGCCTACGCCCACATGCTGGAGCTTTCGGCGGTGCTGGCGGACGGCCTTTCCGCCGCGATCGCCGCCCGCGCCCTGCCGTGGACGGTGACGCGGCTCGGCGCCCGGGCCGAGATCGTGTTCTCGCCCGTCCCCCTCGCCGACGGCGCCGCCGCGGCGCGTTCGATCGATCACGACCTCGAAGGCGCGCTCCATCTGTTCCTACTCAATCGCGGGGTGATGGTGACGCCGTTCCACAACATGACCCTCGTCAGCCCGGCGACGACGCGCGCCGACGTCGACCGGCTCGTCACCGCCTTCGCCGGCGCGCTCGACGCCCTCACCGCCTGAAGGATCTTTCCGCCGATGTCCGCGTCCGAGACCGCACCCGCCTTCGCCCGCCCGGAAGACGAAGCCGCCGCCTGGCTCGCGGCCCATCCGGAAACCGTGCAGATCGAGGCCTTCCTCACCGATCCCTCCGGCATCCAGCGCGGCAAGATCCTGCGGCCCTCGGAACTCAAGGGCGCCTACCGCGACGGCCGGCCGCTGCCCTGCTCGATCCTCTCGCTCGACACCAACGGCGAGGACGTCGAGGGCACCGGCCTGCTCTGGGAGGAAGGCGACAGCGACCGGCCCTGCCGGCCGGTGCCTGGCACGATCTGCCCGAGCCCGTGGCGGGCGACGCCGACGGCCCAGGTGATCCTGACGAGCTTCGAGCCCGACGGGCGCCCCAGCGAGGCCGACCCACGCCACGCCCTGGTGCGGGTCGTGAAGCAGCTCGAAGCGATGGGTTATTTTCCGACCGTCGCCGTCGAACTTGAATTCTACCTGCTCGACCCGAAGGCGGCGGCGGAGAACCGGGTCGAGACGGCGCGGGCGGAGAACGGTTTCCGGCCGGAGAAGCTGCAGGCCTATCTGATGCAGGAGCTCTCCGACTACGCCCCCTTCCTCGACGACCTCTACGCCGGCGCCGAGGCGATGGGCCTGCCGGCGAAGACGCTGATTTCGGAATATTCGCCGGGCCAGCTCGAAATCGTGCTCGAACACCGCACCGACCCGCTGCGCGCAACCGACGACGCCATCCTCTACAAGCGCCTCGTCAAGGGCACCGCCGAGCGCCACGGCCATCTCGCCAGCTTCATGGCCAAGCCCTTCGCCGAACGCTCGGGCAGCGGCATGCATCTCCACGTCAGCCTCGCCGACGCGCAAGGCACCAACCTCTTCGCCGGCACCGAGCCGGAGACCAACGCACTGCTCCTGAGCGCCATCGCCGGCCTCGAGGCGAGCATGGCCGACGGCATGGCGATCTTCGCACCCAACGCCAATTCCTACCGCCGCTTCAAGCCGAATTCCTATGCGCCGGTCGGCCCGGCCTGGGCGGTCGACAACCGCACGGTGCCGATCCGCGTCACGTCCGGCCCGCCGCACACCCGGCATCTGGAACACCGCGTCTGCGGCGCCGACGCCAATCCCTATCTCGCCCTCGCCGCGGTGCTCGCCGGCATGGCCGAGGGCATCGAGAAGGGGATGACGCCCTCGGCGCCGATCAGGGGCAACGGCTACGAGCAGATCCCCGCGACCCTGCCGCGGCACTGGCCGGAGGCGCTGCGCCGCACGCGCGGTTCGCAGATGCTGCGCCGCCGGCTCGGCGAACGCTTCATGGACATCTTCCTCACCATCCGCGAAACCGAGTGCGACCGTTTCTTCGCGGAAATCTCCGACCGCGACGTCGCCTGGTACATGCGGCTGGTATAGTTAATTTCGAGAATCATAGATAATCCTTTGGGTTGACCCCAACATTGAAGCTAAATCTATTGAGAAGCTTAACAATAAGGCTTTCGCGCGGCTTGAATTTAAAGTTAGTTCGAACTGTCTTACCCTTCTCGGAAATCTCGATGCCATGCTCACCTTCAACAATATAACCTAAACTTCCTAAATCATCTACTATTTCACGTATCCCCTGAGAAGATACGAGCTCATTCTCCCCAAATGGATGACCAATTTCCGGAGATAGCGCTAAGATATTTTCAATATCACTTTCCCATGACACAGCAGAATCGATAATACCTAATGTTACGCTATCTTTTGGAGGGTAGAAATATTGATAAACATCAATTTTCTTTAGAATATCAATAACATCCTGCTTCCTTCCCGACTGAATTATGCAATTGTAATCCATCTCAGAAAGAGAATAGACCGGGAATGGGCATATGCCAAACTTTCTATCATTTGATAGATTGTCAATATCGATTATCTTCTCAAGAGAGAACTTTGAGTTCAAACGTGCCGCCTCAATTTGAACTTTTACTTCATCAAGTTTTAGGTATGAAAGCTGCTGAATAACTTCAATAACATTTGTCAAAATTGGAATAGACGCTATAGATGCAGACCGAAGAAATGGTGTCATAACGTCCTCGAAAAATTTCTGCTTCTCTTTCTCCGTTTTTGATTGTAGAAGAACAGCCAATTCTGAAATTCCAACATAGTTTAACCTCCGAGATGGCAAAAATTCTGCCACTTTTCTAGCAATTGATGAAATGTCAAATGCTATAGGCCGAGAAACAATAACTTTTGTTTTCGGCATAGTTGCTTGTATGTCGACCTGCATTAATGCTGCTACACGAGGATTTTGTTCTGCGGAGACGATAATTACTCTGTCTCGTAGTTCATCCACAGCGATTGCCTGCACAGGATGATCCAGACCCGATATTCCTCGAATAATAGAATAGTCGCGAGGTTCAGCATCAACAGCGCTGCAAACAGATTTCCAAAATTGCTTCTGATCTGACTCGTTCATCGGATGTCGGCCTATCAACGTCAATGAAGTCCATTCTACGCGATTCGGAGGCATTTTACGAAAAGAGCGGCCGGAACGCGTCCGGCCGCTCGTCTTCAGGTAACTCGTCTTCGGGCTGCTGCGGAACGCGCCGTTACTGCGCGTCATCCTCGGCCGGCGGCACCGGCGGCTGGCCGTCCGGGCCGGCGCCGGCGTCGGGGCCGGCGCCGGCGCCGGGGCC
>CALCDT010000156.1 GCA_937900425.1 uncultured Alphaproteobacteria bacterium
GGTCCCGGCGGCGGCGGCGACGGTCTCGGCCGCGCCGGTGGACGGCGCGGTCGCCCGCGGGCGCGCCGCCTTCCTCGCCAACGGCTGCGGCGGCTGCCACCGGGTCGCCGGCCTTCCCGTCGAGGGCGGTGTCGGTCCGGATCTCTCCCACGTCGGCGGCCGCCGCACGCTGGCGGCCGCGACCCTCGCCAACACGCCCCAGTTGCTCGCCGCCTTCATCGCCGACCCCGGCCGCTACAAGCCGGGCGTTCGCATGCCGGCCTATCGCATGTTGCCCGAGGACGAGATCGCCGCGATGGCGGCCTTCCTCTCGGCCCTCAAGGAGGAGGGATCGTGAGCGAGACCATGACGTCCCCGGCGCCCCTCCCCGCGCCGGCGCCGGACCAGGACGATCCTGCGGTCCGCGCGGCGCAGGAGGGACGGCTGCGCGAGGCCTGGAAGCAGCCACCCGGCTGGCGCTATCTCAGCGCCGTCAACAACACCGAGATCGGCGTTTGGTACATCGCCACCGCCTTCGTCTTCATGATGTTCGCGGGCGTGCTCGCTCTTCTCGTGCGGGTGCAGCTCGCGGTGCCGGGCAACGATTTCCTGTCGGCGGAGACCTACAACCAGGCGTTCACGCTGCACGGCACGGCGATGATGTTCCTGTTCGCCGTGCCGATCTTCGAGGCGGTGGCGATCCTGATCCTGCCCTCGCTGCTCAAGGCCCGCGACCTGCCGTTCCCCCGGCTGTCCGCCTTCGGCTACTGGTGCTTCCTGATCGGCGGCGTCTTCGTCTGCGGCTCGATCTTCTTCGGCGTCGCGCCGAACGGCGGCTGGTTCATGTACCCGCCGCTCTCGACCGAGCAGGGCGGCCTCGGCGCCGACATCTGGCTGCTCGGCCTCTCCTTCATCGAGGTCGCCTCGATCGCCGCGGCGGTCGAGCTCATCGTCGGCGTCCTCAAGTGCCGCCCGCCGGGCATGCACCTCAACCTCACCCCGCTCTACGGCTGGTACGTGCTGATCGTCGGGGTGATGATCCTGTTCGCCTTCCCGCCGCTGATCGCCGGCGACCTGCTGTTCGAGATGGAGCGGGCCTTCGACTGGCCGTTCTTCAATCCGGACCGCGGCGGCGACCCGCTGCTGTGGCAGCACCTGTTCTGGATCTTCGGCCACCCGGAGGTCTACATCGTCTTCCTGCCCTCGATCGCGCTGCTGGCGATGATGGTGCCGACCTTCGCCCGCCGGCCGGTCGCGGGCTATTCGTGGATCGTGCTGTCGGCGGTCGGAACCGGCTTCCTGAGCTTCGGGCTCTGGGTCCACCACATGTTCACCACGGGCCTGCCGTCGATCTCGCTCGGCTTCTTCTCGGCGGCCTCGGCGGCGGTGGCGATTCCGACCGGCATCCAGATCTTCGTCTTCATCGCGACGCTCAGTCTCGGCCGCGTCGTCAAGTCGGTGCCGCTGCTCTACGCCATGGGCGCGCTCGCCATCTTCGTCGCCGGCGGCCTCACCGGGGTGATGGTCGCCCTCGTCCCCTTCGACTTCCAGGCCCACGACACCTATTTCGTCGTCGCGCACCTGCACTACACCCTGTTCGGCGGCATGGTGTTCCCGCTGTTCGCCGGCATCCATTACTACTACCCGCTCCTCGGCGGAAACATGCTGTCGCGCAAGCTCGGCATCGTCTCCTTCTGGATGATGTTCACCGGCTTCAACGTCACTTTCCTGCCGATGCACCTCACCGGCCTTCGCGGCATGCCGCGCCGGGTGTTCACCTACGACCCCGACCTCGGCTGGAACGCGCTCAACCTGGTCTCGACGGTCGGCGCCTTCCTCTTCGCCGCCGGCTTCCTCGTCTTCGTCTGGGACGTGCTGCGGCCGAAGGGCGAGAAGGACCGGGCGAAGCGCAATCCCTGGGACGCGGGCACCGTCGAATGGCTGCAGAGGATGCCGCCCGAGAACTGGGGCGCGCGCTGCGTGCCGCGGATCGAGAGCCGCAACCCGCTGTGGGAGGATCCCGAGTTCCTGCGCAAATACGACGAGGGCCGGTTCTACCTGCCGGACGCGGAGGATCTGAAGCGCGAGACGCTGATCACCTCGGTGCTCGACGCCGAGCCGATCCAGTGTCTGCGCGTCTCCGGGCCGGCGTGGATCACCCTCGGCGCGGCCTTCAGTCTCGGCGGCTCCTTCATCTTCGCGACCTTCCACTGGTGGACCGCGACGATCCTCGCCGCTCTCGCCGCCCTCGCCTGCATCCTCTACTGGCTCTGGACCGGCACGGCGCAGCATCCCGAGCGCAACGAGCGCGACATCGGCCTCGGCACACGGGTGCCGCTCTACGTCTCCGGACCCAAGGCGACCGGCTGGTGGGCGATGTTCATCACCATGACCGGCGACCTCACCGCCTTCTTCGGCCTCGTCTTCGGCTATTTCTACTACTGGACCATCGCGCCGGTGTTCCCGCCGCCGCAGATCGAGGGGCCGGGCTGGGGCTGGCCGCTCGCCGCCGCCGCCCTCTTCGTCCTCGCCTGGGCCGCGACGCTCGCCGCCCGCGAGACCAACGCCCGCGGCCGGATCGGCCTCGCCCGCGGCGCCCTCGTCGTCGCCCTCGGCGCGACGGTCGCCGGCTCGGCGGCGATCCTCGCGGGACCCTGGACCCACGGCATGGACCCGACCGTCAACGTCTATCCGGCGATCGTCTGGCTGCTCGGGATCTGGACGGTGATCCACGCCGGGGCCGGCGTCGTCATGCTCGGCTTCTGCCTCGCGGCCAGTCTCTTCGGGCGGATGACACCGGACTATGACGCCGACATTCGCAACGTCGCCCTCTACTGGCATTTCATGCTGCTCACGGCGATCGTCACCGCCCTCGTCACGGGAGGCTTTCCGCTAATCTCATGACCGAGACCGACACCAGATCCGGCGAGACCGAGGAAGCGGTCCGCGACCACGAGACCGGCATCGACCTGTGGCGGGTCGTCACCGCCCCGACGGTGTGGGCGGCGCATTTCCTCGTCTGCTACGTCGGCGCCGCCGTGGTCTGCGCCAAGACCGGCCGCGACGCGCCGCTCGGCGCCGCCCGCGACCTCGTCGGCTGGACCACCGTCGTCGCGCTGGCGCTGCTCGCCGTGCAGTTCTGGTCGCTGTGGCGCGCTCGCGGCTTGTCGGTGTCGGGCGGCGACCTCGTCTTCGAGCACAACTCGCCGGAGGAGCGCCACCGCTTCCTCTGCCACGTCGCCCTGATGCTGACGGTCCTCTCCGTGATCGGCGTGCTCTACGTCGCGCTGCCGGCCTTCCTGCTGGAGACCTGCCGATGATCCGGCTGCGGCTGCGCACGCTCGTTCTCGTCGCCGCCGGCCTCGCCGCCGGCGGCTTCGCCGTGTTCTGGGGCGGCTTCGTCAACATCGGCGCCAGCACCGGGCATTCGGCCGTCGCCGACGTGCTGCTGCACACGGCGATGCGCCGCTCGGTCGCCTTCAACGCGCCGGCGACGGTTCCGGTCGATCTCGCCGATCCGGCGCTGGTTCGGCGCGCCGCCGGGCACTACGAGAGCGGCTGCGCGCCCTGCCACGGCAGCCCGGCGGCACCGCGGGGAGCGGTCGCCCTAGCGATGACGCCTCCGCCGCCCGATCTCTCGACCCGGATCGACGACTGGCGGCCGCAGGACCTGTTCTGGATCGTCAAGCACGGGGTCAAGATGACCGGGATGCCGGCCTGGCCGACCCAGCAGCGCGACGACGAGGCCTGGGCGATGACCGCCTTTCTCACCAGCCTTCCCCTGCTCGACGCCGCCGCCTACCGCGCCCTCGCCCACGGCGAAGAAGCCCCGGCGGCGGTCGGTGCCTCCGCCCTCTCGCTTCCCGGCCGGCCGGCGCTCGCCGCCTGCGCGCGCTGCCACGGCCGCGACGGCCGCGGCGAGGCGAGCGGCGCCTTCCCCCGGCTCGACATCCAGAGCGAAGCGTATCTGCTCGATTCCCTGCGGGCCTTCGCCTCTGGCGCCCGGGCGAGCGGCATCATGCAGACGGCGGTGGCGGGGCTGTCGGAGGCGGAACTGGCGGACCTCGCCCGGCACTATGCAGCTGCCGGTCGTGACCGCGCCGCGGAGGCCGACGGCGCCGCGGACGCGGACGGCGCCGCGGCAGGTGCCATCGGGGCAGCCGACGCCGGCATCCCGACCGCCTCCGACACGCCGGCACCGCCGATCCCGGCGGCGACGGCGACCGCCGGACCGCCGACGCCTCAGGGCGAGACCGCCGCCCGTCTCGCCCGGGGCGAGGCCATCGCGCGGCGCGGCCTTCCCGAGGACCGCATCGGCGCCTGCGACGGTTGTCACGATCCCGAGGCCGGCGGCGGACGCGATGCCTTTCCGCGGCTCGCGGGCCAGTACCGGGCCTACCTGACGCTCCAGCTCGAGTTGTTCGCCGACGAGGAGATCCGCCGCGGCGGCGGCCCCTTCGCCGACCTGATGGCGACGGCCTCGCACAAGCTGAAGCCGGCCGACCTCGAGGCGGTCGCCGCCTGGTACGCCGCGCGCCCGGCCGGCGGCCCCGGGCGCTGAACGCGGGTGCCGGCAGGCGATCGCGTCAATCCCGCCGCCCGAGGGCTGCGGCGGCCGGAGGACGAACGGACGGCGTCTTCCGGCGACCCTGCCGCAGCGGTGCCCGGTCCGCGGACGGAACGCATCCGGAGCGAAGGACCGGATGGTCCTATTGCGCGACTTCGGCGAAATGACGCTCGCAGATCTCGGCCCGCACCGCAGTGAGTGCTTCGTCGCTCCAGTCGAAGTCGAGCGGCGCGACGAAGACGAAACGGGCTTCGTGGCGGTTGCAGAGCCAGTCGATCCGGAAGCGACCGGCAGGCCCGAGCGAGCCGCCGGGCTCCGACCAGAAGACGGCCGGGGCCGGCAGGGCGGCGAGATTCGACCAGCCCTTGTTCTCGGCCTGGAGGCGGAAATAGGCGATGCGTTCCTCGTGCGGGAGCGCGATCGGAACGGCCGGTCCGTCGGCCTCGCCGGTGTTCGGCTCCGAGCCCGGCGGGGGCGGATCGGGAGGAAGATAGACCACGGGCTTGTAGTCCGCGAGGACGGTGTTGAGCCAGCGGATCACCCGGACGACACCGTCGAGCGCCCGCTGCTGCTCCGGGAAGCAGACGAATACCGCGCGCCGGCATCCCTGAAGGCTTGGTCCGGCGATCCAGCCGGACTTGTCGTCGCGGCGCACCGGCTTTTTCATCGCAGCCTTCGACTTCGATGGCTCGCCCGCCGTCAGCCGCTCTCGTCCCGCGGTCGCCGGACCGGACGTCGCGGTGTCTGCAGCCGTCCCGGGGGCTTTACCGCCCTTCGTGGAAACCGCTTCCATGATCCCTCTCCTCGAAGATCCCTCGTGCCGACGACACCGCCACCGCGGAAGAATCCCGCGATCGTCACGCCGCCCGGCGGGCGCCGACGACCCCGAAGCCTTCGAGCCGGCGCAGATGCAGTTCCGCATCGAAATGGCGCCGGACGTAGGACGCGGCCGCATGCGAGCGTTCGGCGAAATAGGCCGGATCGCGCAGCCGCTCCACGATGTCGGCGACACCGGCCGGCTGCGTGTAGAGCGCACCGTCCCCGAACAGCGGCTCGAAATGCGGCGGCAGGATCGTCGGAGCGCCCGTCGCCATCCCCTCGGCGATGACCCGGCCGAAGGCCTCGACCCACCGCGGATGGTGAAAATAGACGAAGACGTCGATCTCGTGAAGAAACGCCTCCACCGCTCGGGTGCCGAATTCGTGGACGACCCAGTTGGCCGGCCGGTAACCGAGGTGGCCCTCGGGAATGGCGGTGCCGCCGAGGACGTGGACCGCGATGTCGGGCCGATCGGGATAGGCACCGAGGATGTCCGCCGGATCCTCAGGCCATTTCTCGCGGTTGGGCCGCGAATGGCGTCCGATACGGATCGGATCGTGGGGAGCGGGATCGGTACGGGCGCGGAAGCGGGTGAGGTCGAAGACGTTGTTCCAGTCTGTCGGCGAGAGCACGTCGGCGGCGCCGTAGTAGCGGGCGACGGCGGTGCGCACCACCGGACCGATCGGCATCACCGCCACCGGCACGCCGTAGACCTCGGCCAGTCGGGTCCGGGCGTAGGGCAGCAGATAGTCGATCCGCCCCTTGGAGTTGATCGGGGGGTGGTTGACGACCAGCAGCACCGAGCGGGCCGCGATCCGAGGCAGCGGTCCGTCGTGATGGTTGATCACGCTCGGATGGCGGTAGATCAGGAGATCGGTCTCGATCGGTCCCGACACATCCCCGGCTTCCGGGTTGAGGAGGACGGCCTTGCCGGCGAGGATCGCCCGGGTGATGCCGGGATGGAAGTTGCGCCGGCGCATCAGCGTCGTCGAGGGGAGGTGATAGAGTCCCGTCCGCAGTCCGGCGGCGTGCTGGATGTTGATTTCCTCGAGCGTTGATCCGCTCGACCCGCCCGGAAAGCGAAGATCCGTCACGGTCACGACATCGAACTTCATCCACTCCCCCCGGGAGTTGCCGCGACGGTCGGGCCGGAACAAAGCAACCTGTTCCGCTATCGCCTCCGCTGAACGAAAGAAAACCAGTCCGTCGGTCGTCCCACCGACAGGAAGGCATCAATGACACGGCGAGGGCTCGCCGAGCAACCCCGACTGGCGCGACGGAAAGGGCGCGAGGATGCCCGCTGCGCCCCCGGCCTCCGGCGCCTTTCGGTACGTCGCCGTCTTTCGCGCCGTCGCAATCCTCTGGCATGATCCGGCGCCCCCGCTCCGGGGGCGGCGACGCGCCATCGGCGAGCGGGTGAACGACGGACCCATGGATCTCGATCTGAAAGAAATACCCGGGCTCGTCTGGGCCTATCGCTTCGACACCGAGGGGCGGGCCCACCCCCTCGTCTCCGGCTCCCACGAGGAGGCGGTGGTGCCGCAGAGCGGCTTCCTCTGGCTGCACCTCTCGGTGACCGACATCCGTCTGCCGGGCTTTCTGGAACGGCTCGGCCTGCCGGAGGAGGCGCGCCGCTCGCTGGTGCTGCGCGACCGCCACGCGGTGCTGCGGACCTCGTCCGGTGTCGTCCACGGCGTGCTGCCGGGCTACGAGACCGATTTCGAGCACACCGACGAGACCACGGCCCCGATCGGGCGCTTTCACCTCGCCGCCGGCGACCACTACATCGTCACGACGCGGCCGAAGCCGCTGCGGTCCTTCGCCTCGGTGCGTGCCGCGCTCGACCGTGGCCAGCGATTCCAGCGTCCGGCCGCCCTGCTCGCCGCGCTGATGGACGCCTTCCACCGCGAGGCCGGCGACATGGTTGCCCGGCTCACCGACGCGATCGACACCATCGAGGACGGCGTCTTCGACGCCCGGCTTCACGACGAGAGGCGCCAGCTCGGCCTGATCCGCCGCCGGCTCGTCATCGCCCACCGCAACCTGCGCAGTGCCTCCAACCTGGTCGAGGAGCCGGAGGAGGACATGGCCCACGACCTGCCGAGCGGCATGACCGCCGTGCTCGACCGCCTCGCCCACCAGATGGAGGCGCTCGACGTCGACATCTGCGCCCTGCAGGACCGGGCGCGACTGGTGCAGGAGGAGATCTCGGCGCAGCTGTCGTGGGAGATGAACCGGCTGCTGTTCCTGCTCTCGATCATCTCCGGCCTGCTGCTGCCGCCGACCCTCGTCACCGGCTTCTTCGGCATGAACACCCGCGACCTGCCGTTCGAGGACGTTGCCCACGGCACGCTCCTCGCCGCCTGCATCGGCGTCGCGGCGGCGCTGTTCGTCGCCGGGCTGATGTGGCGCTTCGGGATGCTGTATTTCGGCCGCAGGCGCTGAGCGCCGCAGCCGCGTTGCCGGTGCCGGTCAGGCGTCGGAGGCCGAGAGCGTGAGGCCGAGCGGCTGGTCGGCGCCGCTGCTCCAGACGATCCGGCCGGCGCCGGTCTCCTCGCCCGCCGGCCCCGCCCAGAGGCTAGCGGTCACGCTTCGCCCGTCGTGCCTGCGCACCAGCCGCCGCACCGAACCCTCGACCTGCCACAGCACATCGCCCTCCGCGAAGAGCGCGGGCTCGGCCCGTCGCAGCGCGAGGCAGGCCGTGAGCAGGCCGGCTTTGGCCCGCGACAGCGCGGAACCGGAATGCGGCAGGGCGTCGAGAGCGGCCCAGTCCGGCCGGCGGCGGTTGTCGGGGTCGGTCAGTTGGAACAGCGCCCCTTCCCCGCCCTGGTAGACGTCGGGCATGCCCGGCATCAGGCACCGAAGGGCGAGGTCCTGGAGCGACAGGGCTGCTCCGATGGCGCAGATCCGGGCGATGTCCTCGGGAGGATCGCCGTCCCAGCGCGCGAGCAGCGTCCCGGCCCAGGCGCCGAGCCGGCGCTCGAGGGTTTCGTCCGGGGCGGTCCAGTAGCTCTCCTCCTTGGCCTCGCGCAACGCCTTGACGAGATGGGCAGCGACCCGGTCCTCCGCCTCCGGCTCGCCCCACAGCGCGACCGCGGACTGGAGGGCGTAGAAGCGGTGATTGGCGCCGATCCTGTCGCCGCCGGGGATCGTCTCGCTGGCATGCCAGAGCCGCGTCAGGGCGTCCGGCGCGTGGGAGAGCGCGAGGAGGCGGGCGCGGGCATCCTCGGAGCGCTTGGTGTCGTGGGACGAGCCGAGGTTGAGCGCCCGCGGCCACGACCGGCGGCGGTCGGCGAGGAAGACCTCGACCTCGGCCTCGTCGGCGGAGGGCAGGTCGGGATTGGCACCGACCTCGTTGTGGGCGAGGAAGCGGTTGAAGCGGAAGCCGGCGGTGTCCTCGTGGGCCTTGGCGAGCAGCGCGCCGGTGACCTGCTGGAAGCGGTGGGCGAGCAGGCGGGCCTCGGGCGTCGGCAGGCCGACGATCGCCTCGCCGACCCAGCGGATGGTGTCGGGAAGCCGCACGCCCTCCGCCGCCTTCGCCGCCGTCTCCAGCCACAGCGCCGCGTCTGCCGGATCGACGACGTCGGTGATGTAGCTTCGATAGCGCGGGAAGGCGACGAGCAGTTCGACGAGGGCTTCGCGCAGCATCTCCGGTCCGGCGGCGTGGCCGGAGGCCTCGGCGGCGGCGCGGGCGAGGTCGCAGAGCTGGCGCAGTTCGGCGGCGAGTTCGTCGGTGAGGACGGCACGCTTGGCTTCGGCGACCGCGGCGTGGAAGTCGCCCTCGATGCCGGTGGCGCCGCGCCACAGCGCATCGATCCGGGAAAAGCCTTTCGGATCGGTCAGAATCCGCGCGGTCAGCGCCGCCACCTCGTAGCCCGTGGTGCCGGCGACCGGCCAGGCCGGCAGCGCCTCGCCGTCGACGAGGATCTTCTCGACCCACACCGGAACGCCCGGCAGCCGGGCGGCGAGGCGGGCGAGATAGCCGGAGGGGTCGACCAGGCCGTCGACGTGGTCGACGCGCAGGCCGGTGACGAGGCCGCGATCGACCAGATCGAAGATGCGCTCGTGGGTGAGATCGAACACCGCCGGATCCTCGACGCGCACGCCGATCAGGCTGGTGATGCTGAAGAAGCGGCGGTGGGTGATGCTGTCGCGTTCGAGCTGCCAGGGCACGAGGCGCCAGTGCTGGGCCTCGTGCAGGGCGTCGAGCGCGGCGGCGTCGAACGCCCCGCTCTCGGCCACGGCCGCGGCACTGCCCGGGGCGAGCGGCAGCACCAGATCGCCGACCACCAGATCGTCGCCCGACAGGCGCAACCGCCGCTCGGCGAGCGAGGTCGTCAGCGGCTCGCCGAGCCAGGGCAGCACCAGCGGCCCCTGCTCCCAGCCGATGTCGAAGATCGGCGCGAAACGGCTGGCGCGACCGTGCCGCAGCACGTCGACCAGCCAGGGCGTGTCGAGGCCGAAGGCCATGTGATTGGGCACGATGTCGAGGATGATCTCGAGGCCGCGGCCGCGGGCGTCCTCGGCCAGCGCGACGAAACCCTCCTCGCCGCCGAGGGCGGGGTCGATCGTCGTCGGGTCGGTGACGTCGTAGCCATGGGTCGACCCGGGCGCCGCGGTCAGGATCGGGGCGAGGTAGAGATGGCTGACGCCGAGCGCGACGATCCGGTCGAGACGGGCGCGCACGGTCTCGAAGGTGACGCCGTCCCTGAGTTGCACCCGGTAGCTCGCCACGTCGCTCATGTCCGCCCTCTCCTGCCGATCCAGACGGCGACGCCGTCGTCCTGCCCGATCCGGGCGATCTCCTCCGCGCCCGCGGGCGGCGCCGGCAGCGGGCCGTCGAGGGTGAGGCGAAGGTCGAGCGTGCCGGCCTCGAACTCCCAGCTCGCGGCGAGGCTCGCCGGACCGGTCCGTTCGGCCGTCGAGCGCAGCCAGCCGCTCTTCAGCAGCGGCACGACGTGACGCATGCGCTTCTCGATCAGGGCGCGCGTCAGCAGCCGCCAGCTCTCCGCGTCCTCCGCCGGCGCCGCGTAGGGCCGCGAGGCCGCGAAGGTCGCCGGGTCGTTGGGATCGGGGATGTCGCCCGGATGGTCGGCGAACTCGGGAAACTCGGACCGCCGGCCCCGGCGCACCGCCTCGGCGAGTTCGCCGTGGAAATCGGTGAAGAACAGGAAGGGTGCCCGGGCGCCCTCCTCTTCGCCCATGAACAGCATCGGCACGAAGGGCGAGAGCAGCAGCACGGCATGGAAGACGCGGACCGCCTCGGGATCGGCAAGGGTGATCAGCCGCTCGCCGAGCGCCCGGTTGCCGACCTGATCGTGGGTCTGGCAGCTGTTGACGAAGGCGGTCGGCGGCAGGTGGCCGGAGGGCTCGCCGCGCGGCGGGTGACCGAACGGCCGCGGCTGGCCCTGGTCGACCTGCCCCTCGGCGAGGGCGGTGACGAGGTCGGCGAGGGGATCGGCGGAGAAGGGCCGGTAGTAGCTCTGCGCCTCGCCGGTCAGCAGGCAGTGGACGGCATGGTGCCAGTCGTCGTTCCACTGGGCGGCGAGCTTGCCGCCGGGACCGGTGTAGCGGGCGAGGTTGCGCTCGTCCTCGGCGACGAGGTGGACCGGACGGCCGAGGTCGAGGGCGGCGACACGGTCGGCGAGTTCCTCGATGAAGTCGGTCGAGCCCGGCGGTCCGATCTGGTGGACCGCGTCGAGGCGCAGGCCGTCGACACCGTATTCGGCGACCCACATCGCGGCGTTCTGCAGGAAGAAGGCCCGCACCTGCGGCCGTTCGAAGGCGATGGCCGCGCCCCACGGGGTGTGGCGGGAGGCGTCGAAGAAGGCCGGGCAGAGGGAGGAGAGCGCGTTCCCCTCGGGCCCGAAGTGGTTGTAGACGACGTCGAGCAGCACCATGACGCCGAGGCGGTGGGCGGCGTCGACGAAATCGGCGAGGTCCTGCGGCGAGCCGTAGGCCGGGTGGACCGCGTGGATCAACACGCCGTCGTAGCCCCAGCCGCGGGCACCGGGAAACTGGTTGACCGGCATCAGCTCGACCGAGGTGACGCCGAGGGCGGCGAGGCGCGGCAGTTCCCGGGCGGCGGCGGCGAGGGTGCCCTCGGCGGTGAAGGTGCCGACGTGGATCTCGACGATCACCGCCTCCTCGAACGGGCGGCCGACCCAGCCGGCCTCGTCGCCGTGCCGCGGCGTCTCGACCAGCAGCGAGCGGGCGAAGACGCCGCCGGCCTGCGCCCGCGCCGCCGGGTCGGGATGGACCTTGCCGTCGCCGTCGCGCTCGAAACCGTAGGACTCGCCGGCGGGCGCCGCCGCCGTCGCCTCGAACCAGCCGCCGGCCCGCTTGTCCATGGGCAGGCGCCGATCGTCGAGGTGCAGCGACATCGTCGCCGCATTGGGAGCCCAGAGGCGGAAGCGCCAGCGATCCTCCCCGACCGGAACAACACCCCAGAGGCCGTCTTCGGTCAGGGTCGGATGAAGCATGATGGGCGGGTTCCTCGGAGCCGATCGGACGCGATCGACAACTCAACGGGGACGAGGCGTCGTCGTTCCCTCGCCGCGGGGCGGAATCGTATCGCAGCGGGTGAACGGTCGGCGGTGTTCAGAGTGCGGCGCGACGGTCCACGGCGGGAGTCAGGTCGTCACCGGCCAGCGCCTCGATGGTACGGGCAAGCAGGCCGGCGAGATCGGCGACATCCTTCCGGTCCGGAAGGCGGCCCTCGCCGCGGGAGGTGCGCTCGATCGCCGCCGCCGCCGCGGCCACCGCGCGCGCGCCGACGTTGTGGCTCATCGACTTGAGGCCGTGGGCCGCGGCGCCGATCTCCTCGGTGTCGCTCTTGTCCAGCGCCATCTCCAGCATCTCGATCGCCTTCGGCGCGTGGTCGCGATAGAGCCCCGCGACGCGGCGCGCCACCGCCTCGCCGTTCATCATGCCCCGAAGGTCGTCGAGCACCGCCGGATCGACCAGTGGTTGCTCCGCTTCGGTCGCGGCGGGCTCGTCGGGGCGGATGTCGGCGGCAACGGCAGACGAGAACGCGCCCGCCCCGTCTTCCGAACGCGGACAGTGGGCCTCCAGCACCGCGGCGAGCTGTTCGAGCTTGAAGGGCTTGTGGAGCACGCCGTCCATGTCGGCCTCCCGCCATGCGTCGGCACCGCTGCCGACGACGTGGGCGGTGAGGGCGACGACCGGCGTGCGCGGCCGGCCGATTTCCGCCTCGAAGGCGCGGATCGCCCGCGAGGCGGCGAAGCCGTCGAGTTCGGGCATGCTGCCGTCCATCAGCACCAGATCGTAGCGCCGCGCCCGCACCGCCTCGAGCGCGAGGCGGCCGTTCTCGACGCAATCGGCGACGATGCCGAACTCGGCGAGGGCGGCGCTCGCCACCTCGCGGTTGACGGCACCGTCGTCGGCGACGAGCACGCGCGCGCCGGCGTGGCGCGGCAGGCGAGCCACGGCCGAGGTCTCCCGCCGACGGGCGGCGGGGTCGCGGCCGGCGGCGAGATCCTCGACGATCTCGGACAGCTCGGTGCGCGACACCGGGCGGGCGAGGTCGACGTCGGCGCCCGCGGGTCCTGCGGCACCCGGAGCCCCGACGACGGCGACGACCGCCCCCGGCGCCAGCACTGCCCGCACACCGGCGAGCGGGCGACCGTCCTCGGCGATCACCAGCCGCGCCCCGCGCGCCGCGGCGGCGAGATCGGTCGCCGCATCCGCCTCGATCACGCGGAAGCCGGCACCGGTGAGCATGGCGCAGACCACGCCCGAGGTGGCGGCGCCCGCGACAGCGACGAGGGCGAACGCGCGATCATCCGGCGCGAGGCGCGGCCAGTCGGTCGTGGACGCCGCGGGATCGACCGGCAGCGAGAAGAAGAAGGTCGAGCCCTCGCCGACGCGGCTTTCCACGGCGATCGTTCCGCCCATGGCGCCGACGAGGTGGCGGGCGATGGAGAGGCCGAGGCCGGTGCCGCCGAAGCGGCGGGTCGTCGACTGGTCGGCCTGGGAGAAGGCGCCGAAGATCGTGCCGATCGCCTCCGGGGCGATGCCGATGCCGGTGTCGGTGACAGAAAAGCGCAGGTGCCCGGGCGCCCTCGCGTCGGGCTCTACGGCGAGGACGACGCCGCCGCTTTCCGTGAATTTCAGCGCGTTGTTGACGAGGTTGCCGAGCACCTGGCCGAGGCGGACCGGGTCGGCGGTGACGGCGGTCCCACACGGCAGGTCGAGCCGGCAGGCGAGGTCGAGGCCCTTGCCGCGCGCCCGCTCGCCGAACAGGCGCATCACCGTGTCGGCGGCGGTGGCGACGTCGACCGGCATCGGCTCGAGATCCATCCGGCCGGCCTCGATCTTGGAGAAGTCGAGGATGTCGTTGATGATGGCGAGCAGGCTCTCGCCGGAGCGAGCGATCACCTCGGCCTGGCGGCGGGCGGAGGGCGGCAGCGGGCTCGCGGCCAGCAGTTCGGCCATCACCAGCATGCCGTTCATCGGCGTGCGGATCTCGTGGCTCATGGTGGCGAGGAAGTCGGACTTCGCCTCGCTCGCGGCCTCGGCCGCCGCCTGCGCGCGGCGATAGTCCTCGGTGCGTTCGGCGACGTCCTGTTCGAGGCGGGCGCGGTGGCGGGCGAGCTTGTCGTCGCGGCTGCGGATCTCGCCGATCATGCGGTTGAAGCTGGTCACCAGCGCCCCGACCTCGTCGTCGGCCTCCGGCTTCAGGGTGACGCGGTAGTCGTGGGCGCGGCTGACCTCGGTCATGGTCGCGGCGAGATCGACCAGCGGGCGGGCGATGCGGCGCTGCATGCGCAGGGCGAAGGCGATGACGACCGCGAGGGCCAGCGACGTGCCCGCGAGGCTGAAGCCGACGGCGCGCAGCAGCCGGGCGGGCAGATCGGAGACGTCGGCGACGAGCGCGAGCCGGCCGAGGGTCTCGCCGCCCCGCACGACCGGCACCGCCGCCTCGATCACGCCGCCGCCGAGGAGTTCGGCGAGGCCGAAGAGGCCGTTGCCGCTCTCCACCACGGCGCCGCCGGCGAGCTTCACGCCGGTGCCCATCTCCGCGAAACGCTTCCCGGAGGAATCGTCGACGGCGACGTGGAGGATGCCCGGCATCCGGGCGATGCTGGCGAGCACCGGGTAGGCGCCCTCGACGTCGCCTTCGGCGAGCGGGCGCGAGACGCCCGAGGCGAGAACCGTCGCCGACTGCATCAGCGTCGCCCGCCTCAACTCGACGTGGCGTAATCCTTCGAGGCCCGCCGAGACGGCGCCGATGATGACCTGCGACAGGCCGACGGCGGCGACGATCAGCAGGACGAGACGGCCCTTGAAGGTGAGCGGTTTTCGAACTGGCATCGACGTCCCCGCCCTCCCGGCGGCCGGCCCCGTCCGGGTGAACAGGATGCGCGGCGGAGTGTGCAGGCAGCTTGCCAGCTGCGCCCTAAGAAGGGGTTAGGGCGGGGGGTGGCGGAATGGGCCGAGGAGGCGCCGGGAAGGCCGTCAATCTTGACAGGCACCATGCTTAACCTCGCGTTACTAGACCGAATACAATTTCTGAATAAAGATCATGATGCTTTAAGAGGTTATCTGCTAAGACGACCATGGACCCAAAGATAAAAAGCAAAGCCATGCCCTTTTCGCTTTCGCGCTTCCTGTCAGACCGCGGAGGAAACGTCGCCATGATGTTCGCCATGGCGACGCCGGTCGTCGCCATGGCGCTCGGCGCAGCTATCGACTATTCCCGCGCCGCTTCGGCGAGGTCGGATTTGCAGACGCTCGCCGATTCGGCGGCGCTCGCCGGGGCGAAGGAACTTCGTCTGGCCGCGGCGGACAAGGAGATCGCCATCGCGGTGGCCCGCCAGATGGCGACGGCCAACGCGCAGGACGGGACCTCCTTCGACTTCTCGGCGACGGTCGGCGCCGACCGACAGACGATGCAGGTGACGCTGACCGCTTCGATCGAGACCGTCTTTCTCGGCTTCGCCGCCATCCCGACGATCGAGGTCGTCACGCAGGCCGAGGCCCGAGTCTTCGGCGGCGCCCCGACATGCCTCATGGGCCTCGACCCGTCCCAGTCGTCGACGATCGCCGTCGACAAGGCCAAGGTCACGGCGCCGGGCTGCGCCATCTACGCCAACTCGACGCACACCAAGGCACTCGTCATCGGCGGAAAGGGCATCGCCAAGGCGGCCTTCTTCTGCTCGGGCGGCGGGGCGAAGATCGACGGTACCGCCCAGCCCGCCCCGCGCCTCGACTGCCCGCTTTCACAGGACCCTCTCGGCGACCGGCCGCCGCCGACCTTCGGCGGCTGCAACCATGTGAACTACAAGGCGAAGGGCATCGCGGTCCTCACGCCCGGCGTCTACTGCGGCGGACTGGAAATCACCGCCGCCACGATCGCCACCCTGACGCCCGGCGTCTACGTCATCAAGGACGGTCCGCTGAAGGTGAAGAACGGTTCCGATATCACGGGGCTCAACGCCGGCTTCTATCTGACCGGCGAGGGCGCGGTGATCGACATTGACAAGAAGACGATCGTCAGCTTGTCGGCACCGAAGTCCGGGCCGCTGGCCGGCATGCTGTTTTTCGAAGACCGGTCCAATCCGCAGGGCAAGCACAAGATCAACAGCCGCAACGCACCGGTTCTGCTCGGAACGTTCTACCTCTCCCAGGGGGAACTGGAAATCGGAGCGGCGGGAGGCCTCGCCTATCTCACGGACACGATCGGTTTCCTCTCGGCGTGGACCATCGTCATCGCGAGAAAGGTGAGCGTCAACGACGGCATCAACCTGACGCTGAACACCGACTATTCCGCCTCGTCGGTACCGGTGCCGGAAGGTCTCGGGGCCGAATCCTCCGTCATCACGCTCACGCATTGACGCTCGCCGCGGTCCGGCCACGACGAGATCCGTTCGAAAGCCTTAACATTTCTCGCGCAGGATCGCCCGGAACGCCGCACCAGTCACCTTGGACAGCTCGCCATGACCGAAGAGCCCGCCGGCCCCGCCCGTTTCGCCTATGTCCTCGACGGCGACCTCAGGATCCTCGCCGTCGACGACGACCCGATCGCGCGCGAGTTTTCCGCGGTCTACCTGTCGACGCCGACCGTGACGGTCGACACCGCCGCCTGCGCCGAGGAGGCGCTGGAGAAGCTCGCGGCGGCGCGCTACGACATCGCCCTCGTCGACATCGACATGCCCGGCATCGGCGGCTTCGAGCTGATCCGGCGCATCCGGTCCGACGCGCGGCTCGCCGATCTTCCGGTGATCGTGGTGACGGGACGGGAGGACATCGCCTCGATCGACCGCGCCTTCCACCTCGGCGCGACCTCCTTCGCGGTCAAGCCGGTGAACTGGCGGCTGATGAGCTACCAGGTCCGCTACGTGCTGCGCACCAGCCGGCGAGCGGACCGCGCCGCGGCCTGAACGGCTCCGCGCCTCGTCTCGCCTCGTCTCATCTCGTCTCGAGGCCGACCGAAGCCGCCGGCGTCAGGCCTGGCCGAGATCCTTCAGCATCGCCGTCAGCGCCTGCGGATCGAGCGGGCGGGCGAAGCGATAGCCCTGGAGATAGTGGCAGCCGGCCGCCTTCATGAAACGCTGCTGCTCCTCCGTCTCGACGCCCTCGGCGGTGATCTTGAGACCGAGCGCCCGCGCCAGCGCCACCACCGCGTGGACGATGGCGGCCGACTGCATCTGGTCGATCTCGCGGACGAAGGACTGGTCGATCTTGATCTTGTCGAGCGGCAGACGGCGCAGGTAGGTCAGGCTCGAGTAGCCGGTGCCGAAGTCGTCGAGGGCGATGCGGATGCCGGCCGCTCGAAGGCGGTCGATGGCGGCGGAGGTCACCTCGAAGTCGTCGATGAAGGTGCTCTCGACGATCTCGAGTTCGAGGCGGGTCGGGTCGAAGCCGAGCCGCTCCACCGTGCCGAGGACGCCGCCGACGAAGCGCTCGTCGCGGAACTGCTGGGCCGAGACGTTGACGGCGAGGCCGATCTGCGGCCAGGCCAGCGCCTCGCGGCAGGCCGCCTCCAGCACCCAGGCGCCGAGTTCCTGCTCGAGCCCGTGCTGCTCGACCTTGTCGACGAAGGCGCCCGAACCGAGCGGCCCGTCGGTCGGGTGGTGCCAGCGCACCAGCGCCTCGACCGCGACCATCCGGGCGCCGTCGGCCGTCATCTGCGGCTGATAGAGCAGGTAGAGCTGGTCTTCGTCGATGGCGGTGAGGAAATCGGATTTCCAGTCGGTCATGCGGGCTTTCCGCGCGCGGCGATCCGGGACGGTCGAGACGACCGGCGAAGAGGGCGGACCGAACCATCGGCAGACCCTGAGATAGCCGATGGCCGGGCCGGAAAGCAACCACGGGCGGATCGGCATCGGCCATCCGCGCCGCCCTCCCCGCCCGGGCCCTACACCCCGAGGAGCGCCGGCGCAGCGGCGCGGCGAGGACGGGTCGGCGAGAGCGGGCCCGGAACCAGGCGCACGGATGACGGTTCGTCGGACATGCAAACGCCTCCCGCCCCCGACACGCTCCCGCGTCGCCGCGACCTCGTCGTCATCGGCGGCTCGGCCGGAGCGATCCCGCCGCTGAAGAAAATTCTCGCCGCGCTGCCGTCCGACCTGCCCGCCGCGGTGGCGATCGTCCTTCACGTTCCGGCCGCCAGCACGGGCATTTTCGCCACCGTCGCCTCCGCAGCCTCCCGTCTCGCCCTCGCGCCGACCACGGACGGTGAGGCCGTCAGGCCGGGGCGGCTCTACATCGCCCCGCCCGACAGTCATCTCCTGATCATCGAAGGCCGGATCCGGCTCGGCCGGGGACCACGCGAGAACCTCGTGCGCCCGGCGATCGATCCGTTGTTCCGCTCGGCCGCGCTCGACGCGGGCTCGCGCGTGGTCGGCGTCGTCCTCAGCGGCATGATGAACGACGGCGCCTCGGGACTTTCGGCCATCAAGGCCCGCGGCGGCGCCGCCATCGTCCAGTCCCCCGAAAGCGCCGTCGCCGGCGAGATGCCGCTCGCCGCCCTCGACGCGGCGCAGGCCGACGTCGTCTGCGAGCCCGAGGCGATCGCGGCGGCGATCGTGCGCCTCGTCCACGAGGCGCCGGCGCCGGAGCGGCCGGTGCCGAAGGGCCTTCGCCTCGACGTCGCCATCGCCGCCGGTTCCGGCATCACCACCAAGAGCCGCGCCGACTACGCCGTTCCCGTACCGCTGACCTGCCCCGATTGCGGCGGGGTGCTGTCGCAGGTCGCGGACGGCGGACCGATCCGCTTCCGTTGTCAGGTCGGCCACGGCTTCACCGGCCGGGTGCTGGAGCAGTCCCAGGAAGGGCAGGTCGACGAAGCGATGCGAGTGGCGCTGCGGATCATCGAGGAGCGCGCCGATCTGGTCGACCGCATGGGCCGCGACGCCCTGTCGAATGCGCGCCCGGCGATGGCGGCGATGTACGCGGCGCGGGCCCGCGAATATCGCGACCACGCCGACGCGCTGCGGCAGGCCGTGCTGCATCGCATGGACGCGGAGGTCGGCGAGACACCGACCGACCTTGTCGCCGAAGCCGAAGTCGTTGGCTCCCGGCCGTCGGATGAGCTATAGGTGCCTTAGCAATTCGCGATCTTGACCGGTCGCGGCGAGCCGAAGGGTGGTGATCCGAACCGGCGACGGGCCGGGCCCCTCGACGCCATCCGGGCGAAGGCGCATCGTTCCGTCGCGGTCGCCGCGTGCGCCGCCGATTCATCCATTGAGCGAGCGGGGGCGGCGTGGCAGACGAGGGCAACGAGCCGGACCACGACCCCGACGCGGCAGTGCCCGGGACCTCGTCGATCGCGGTCGTCGGAATCGCCGCATCCGGCGCCGAGACGGGCTCGCTCGAGCGCCTCCTCGCCGCGAGCGCCCTGCTCAGGCACGCCGCCATCGTCGTCATGCTACAACGCAGCGAGGACCTGACCGAACAGCGTCGCATGACGATCCGTACGGCGAGCGCTCTCGACCTCGTCGAGATCGCGGACGGTATGGCCGTCGAACCCGGCCGGGTCCATCTCGCCCCGCCCCGCACGAGGGTGACGCTCGACCGGGGCCGGTTTCTTCTGCGCGAGGCCGGCGAGGACCCCGGAGGGCGGGGAGCGGTCGACGGCTTCCTCGTCTCCCTCGCCGGCGAGGCCGGAGAACGGGCGGTGGCGGTCGTGCTCGCCGGCATCGGCAGCGACGGCACCCTCGGCCTCACCGCCGTCCGCGAGAACGGCGGCCTCGCCCTCGCCGAATCGGACGTTGAAGGAGACGACGGGTCGTTCAATCCGAAGGCGGCGACGGCGGTCGCCGACATCGTCGGCCCGGTCGAGGACCTCGTCCATCGGATCGCCGCGCAATTCGCCAGAGTCGGACCCGAGGCCGACGGGTCCGCCGGCAGCGACGATATCGGCGCGATGGTCAGCCGCATCGCCGCCGTGCTGCGCAACCGCACCGGCCACGACTTCGAGGGCTACAAGCCCAACACCTTCCAGCGCCGGGTCCAGCGGCGGATGCAGGTGACGCAGACCCGCACGCCGGAGGCCTATCTCGACCTGCTGCGGAGCGGGCCGGACGAGGCGCGCCACCTTTTCCACGACCTGCTGATCGGCGTCACCCACTTCTTCCGCGACGGCAGGGAGTTCGAGGCGCTGGAGCGCACCGTCGTGCCGCGGATCTTCGAGGGCAAGGGCGCGGCCGACAGCGTGCGGATCTGGGTGCCCGGCTGCGCCACCGGCGAGGAGGCCTATTCGATCGCGATCCTGCTGCGCGAGCACATGGCGCGCCTCGACACCCCGCCGCAGGTCCAGATCTTCGCGACCGACATCGACACCCGCGCCCTCGCCAAGGCCCGGATCGGCCGCTACGCCGCCTCGGCGGTCCAGGCGGTCGCGGCCGACCGCCTCGCCCGCTGGTTCGTCAAGGAGGGTGACAGCTGGTGCGTCGTCAAGGATCTCAGGGAGATGTGCATCTTCTCCCAGCACAATCTCATCAAGGACGCGCCCTTCTCCCGCATCGACCTCGTCTCCTGTCGCAACCTTCTGATCTATCTCAATGCCGAATTGCAGGCCCGGGTGGTGCCGCTGTTCCACTTCGCACTGCGGCCAGGCGGCTTCCTGTTCCTCGGCAACTCGGAGAACGTGACGCGCCACGGCACGCTGTTCGCGCCGGTCGACCGTCGCTTCCGCCTCTTCCGCCGCTCCGGATCGGCCGCCCGCGCGATCCCCGACATTCCGCTCTCGGCGAGCGCCGAGCGGTCCGCCTCACCCGGCGGCTCGCCAGGCGGACGAGCGACCTCCGAAGCCGGCTCGGCGCTCGCCGGGCAGGCCGAGCGGATCATGGAACGCTACGCCCCGGCCTATCTGATCGTCGACGAGAACCACGACGTCCTGCACTTCTCCGGCCGCACCGGGCGGTTTCTCGAACCGCAGAGCGGTCTCGCCAGCCTCAACGTCTACAATCTGATCCACCGCGACCTGCGCATGGACCTGCGTTCGGCGCTCCACGCCGCCGCCACCAGCCGCGATACCGTCCGGGTCGGCGGGCTGCGGGTCGGCCAGGCCGGGCGGACCCTGCTCGTCACACTGTCGGTCGAGCCTCTCGATGCCGCGGGCGACCATCCGCAGCGCTTCGCGGTCGTGTTCCAGGACGGGGTCGCGACCGACGACGACGGCGGCGGCGTGATCACGATGGCCGGCGGCCGGACCGACGAGCACGTCCAGCGGCTCGAGGAGGAACTGCGCCTCACCCGCGACCGGCTCCAGGCGACGATCGAGGAACTCGAGAGCACCAACGAGGAGCTCAAGGCGTCCAACGAGGAGTATCAGTCGGTCAACGAGGAGCTGCAGTCGTCGAACGAGGAGATCGAGACCTCCAAGGAGGAACTGCAGTCGCTGAACGAGGAGTTGCAGACGGTCAACGGCGAACTCGCCCACCGGGTCGAGGAACTGGCCCGCAGCAACTCCGACCTCAAGAACCTGTTCGAGAGCACCCAGATCGCGACGATCTTCCTCGACAACGGCCTGCGCATCACCAGCTTCACGCCGGCGATGACGGACATCCTCCACCTCATCGACAGCGACATCGGCCGGCCGATCCACCATATCGCCAAGAAGATCGCCTACGAAGATCTCGAAAACGACGTGCGCAAGGTGGTCCGCACCCTGACCACGATCGAGCGCGAGACCGTCAATCCGCGCTCGCAGTCCCGCTACCTCACCCGCATCCTGCCCTACCGGAGCATCGCCAACGTCATCGAGGGGGCCGTCGTCACCTTCCTCGACGTAACGCCGCTGTCGCGTGCCGAGGAGCGGCTGCGCGAGAGCGAGGCGAGGCTGCGGGCGATCGTCGAGGGCATCCCGCAACTGGTGTGGCGCGCCTCCGCGGGCGGACGCTGGACATGGGCGAGCCCGCAGTGGGCGGCCTTCACCGGGCAGGCCGAGGCGGAGGCGCTCGGTCTCGGCTGGCTCGAGATGGTGGCGCCGGAGGACCGGCCCGCCGTGCTCGGCGCCTGGGCGCGGGCCGACCAGTCCGGCGCGCTGGACGTCGAACACCGGCTCTGGCACGCCGCGGGCGGCGCCTTCCGCTCGGTCCATCTCAGGGCGACGCCGCTGCGTGGCGACGACGGCGGCGCGGTCGAATGGTTCGGGACGGCGAGCGACATCGACGACCTCACCAGGCTGCAGGACCGCCAGCAGGTGCTGCTGCACGAGTTGCAGCACCGGGTCCGCAACATCCTCGCCCTGGTGCGTTCGGTCGCCCTGCGCACCGCCCGCACCAGCGAGGACGTGCAGGGCTACGCCCGGACCCTCGAGGGGCGGATCAACGCCATGGCCCGCACCCAGAACGTGCTGACCAGCGCGCCGGACGCGACCATCGCCCTGTCCACCATCCTGCGCGACGAGATCGAGGCCAACGGCGGCGAGATCGGCGGGGCGGTCACGCTGTCCGGACCGGATGTCATCCTCTCCGGCAAGGCCGCGGAGAGCCTGACGCTCGCCCTCCACGAGCTTTCCACCAACGCCGCCAAATACGGCGCCCTCGCTACGCCGGAGGGCCGCCTCGCCGTGACGTGGACCGTCGAGGCCGGCCCGGCTGGCGAGGCGGTGGCGCTGGTCTGGCAGGAGAGCGCGGTGCCGCGGCCGGTGCCCGGCCGGCGCGGCTTCGGCTCCGAACTCGTCGAGAACGTCGTGCCCTATGAACTCGGTGGAACAGGAAAGCTCGAATTCGGTTCGGACGGCATACGGTGTCTTCTCGGGCTGCCCGTCACCGCGGACATCCGTCTGGCGCCTTCGGGAACGGGGGCGGAGGAGATATCGAAACATGGCGAAGGGATCGGGAAGCCTCGCCGGCCGGCGGATCCTGGTGGTGGAGGATGACTGGTTCATCGCGCAGGACATCTGCGAGCTGCTGACCGGTTGCGGTGCAGAGATTCTCGGGCCGCACGGACAGCTTGAGCCGGGGGTCGACGCGGCCGAAACGGCCGATCCGCTCGACGGGGCGGTGATCGACCTCAACCTTCACGGCGCGGAGACGACCGCGATCCTGGAGCGGCTCGCCGCCCGGAACGTGCGGTTCGTGATCGTCACCGGTTACGACACCGGCGGTCTCGCCGCAGAATTCACCGCGGCGCCGCGGCTCGTCAAACCTTTCGACGGCCCGATGCTGCGGGCGGCGGTCGAAAAGGAGATCGGAGGTCGACATGGTTGAGTCCCGCGACAAACGCAACGGCGACATGCCCGTACCGACCGCCGGTCGCAACGAGGACGACCTCGGGCCGGTCCCTCCGCGGATCCTCGAACTCGCTCATAAGCTGCAGCAGGCGATTGCGGCCACCCGGCCGAAGCGCGCCGATAGTTCGGCCGAGGCCGCGGAGATCGCCGAGGCCGAGCGATCGGGAAAAATCCAATGAACGCCCCGCTCCGCGTCCTCGTCGCCGAAGACGACTACATGCTCGCCGACGACATCGCCCGTGCCCTCGAAGGGGCCGGCGCGGTCGTCGTCGGGCCGATCCCGACGCTCGACGAGGCGCTCCATCTGGTGCGCGCCCAGCAGGTCGAGGTCGCGGTGCTCGACATCAACCTGCGCAACAAACTGATCTTTCCGGTCGCCGACGCGCTCAAGGCGAGTGCGGTGCCGATCGTCTTCTACTCGAGCTACGACGACATCGCCGTCCCCTCCCGCTTCTCGCAGGCGATCCGGGTCAGCAAGCTTCGCGGGTTGCGCCACCTGATCGACGCGGTGTTCGAGAGCCGCTGCCAGGACGTCGTCGGCCAGGGCCGGCCCGGCCGCGGCGGCGGCGACATTGGCGACGTCATTCCCGAAATGCGCATTCTTGCCCGCGGCCTCGTCGGCGACGAGGCGGCGGCCGACGCGCTGGTCGAGGCCGCGCTCGGGGCCGCCGTCGCCGCGGTCGAACGCGGCACCTGGACCGGCAGCGTGCGCGAACGGCTGCTCGTCCTCGTCCAGGATGCCTTCGAGGAACAGTCGCGGCGGATGAACTGAGAGCCGCCTGCCGCACGCCGTCGATCATTCCTCCCCGGACCGATGACAGCCGCAGACGGTGACGACGTCCCGGTCCCGGCGTCGAGCCGTGTTCAGACCAGGCGCGGGATCTGCGCCAGTGCCGCGGGCGCCGTCCGGGCCGAGGTGCCGGCGACGCGCGGGATCGCGCAGAAGCCGCGATCGCTTTCCCCGATGCGGCTGCGCATCGCTCCGATCATCGTCGCAAGACCCCGCTCCAGCGGGATCGTGGTGCGCCAGCCGAGCAGGCGGCGGGCGCGATCGGCGCGGCCGACGAAGCCGCCGACGTCGAAGTCACGCGGCTGTGCCTGGCGTACCGGGGCGTCGCTGCCGGCGAGGCGCACGCAGGTTTCGGCGAGGTCCTGGAGCGTCGTCCCCACCCCCGAGACGAACTGGACAGGCGGCGGCAGGCCGCCCTCGCTCGCCATCACCACGACGAGGCGGGCGATGCCGTCGGCGACGTCGGCGACGTGGTTGAAGTCGAAGACGTGGTTGCGGCCCTCGACCCGGAGCGGCGCCCCGGTGATCGCGGCGCGAGCGAAGGCGGGGGCCACCCGGTCGGCGTGGTCGTCGACCGATCCGTAGACGTTGGAGAGGCGGAAGATCGCGGTCCTCAGGCCGGCGTCGCGGGCCGCGAGCGTCAGGTGCTCGCCGGCGAGTTTCGAGCGGCCGTAGACGTTGATCGGTGCGAGCGGGGCGTCCTCGTCGATCGGCATGCGGGTGACGTGGCCGTAGACCTCGCGGCTGCCGGCGAAGAGCACGAAGGGCCGCTCGCGGCGGTCGAGGGCGGCCCGCAGCACGTTGCGGGTGCCGCCGACGTTGACCGCGCGGCAGAGGAGCGGATTGCGCTCGCCCCAGACGACGCGGGAGACCGCGGCGAGATGGACGACGCCGGCACAGCCGGCCATCGCCTCGGCGAGGCGCTCGCCGTCGCGGGTGTCGTCGACGCGGCGCCCCGTGGAGGTCGAGAGGTCGAAGCTACGGGTGTCGTAGCCGCGAAGCGCGAGGGCCGAGCGCAGGGCGGTTCCGACGAGACCGGCGCCGCCGGTGACGAGGATGGTCGAGGTCATCTGGCTTCTCTTCGCTGCTTCGCCCGGAGCGGCATTGTCTACCGCCCGGTCGTCCCGGTGCTCGCCCCGGATCGTCCCGGAGGTGATCGCAGGAACCGTGCCACCGTGGCCGGCGCCCCGCCGCAGACATCGTCGAACCGACGCAAGTCCCGGAAATCCGGCGATCCTGTGATTGCCGTCGATTTCGACGCCCCCTGGGCGCTGCCGGGACGCCGCCGGAGCGCCCCGGCCCCGGCGCCGGACGGCAAATCCAAGCCGGCAGCCCTTTCCCCTCCCGGCAGGAATTGCCGATCCGCCGACGGCCGAACGACCTCCGGTTGTCGGCTCCTGCGGAGGGCCAGTCCCCGCCCGCCTCGCTGTCCGCCCGGGCTAAGTGGATGGAAAGCTCAATCATCGTCGTAGGTTAGGAGAGTGTCCGGCGCCCACCTGCCGGAGAATCCGGCCAGGGACGCGGGAGTTCGTCTCCGCGCCTCCGGGTGGCACCGCCGTTGCAGCCGTCGGCTGGCGACATCCCTCGCCCAACCTCATCCGGCCCATGCGCGCGTGACCACCTTATCGGCGATCTCCTCAGGCACGACCTACGTCGCGGCATCGGCCGCCACCGTGTCCGACGCGCCGGCCGCCGGGGAGACCGCGACCGCTTTCACCGTCGAGGACGGCGAGGCGGCGGCGGGCGGATCGACGACCTTCTCGCCGTTGCTGATCTCGCTGGACGGCCTCTCGATCACGTCGTCCGACCCCGCCGCCGCCACGCTGACGACGACGCAGATCAAGGCGATGACGACGACCGCGATCGCCGCCCTCGGCCTCGAGGAGATCGCCGCCTTCTCGTCCTCGCAGATCGCCGCGCTCTCGGCGGTGCAGGTGAAGGCCCTCACCACGGAACAGATCGGCGTGCTGTCGACCAGCCAGATCGCCGGCTTCGGCAGTTCGGCGATCGCGGCCTTCACGTCGGACCAGTTCGCCGCCTTCTCCGCCGAGAACGTCGCCGCGCTGACCCCCGCCCAGTTGCGCGGCTTCACCCAGACCCGGATCACGGGCCTGACCGAGGCGCAGTTCTCCGCCCTGCGGCCCGCCCAGATCGGCGCCCTCTCGACGACGCAGGTGCGCTCGATCGCCACCGCCCAGGTCGCCGCGCTGTCGCTCGACCAGATCGCCGCCCTGTCGGCGACCCAGATCGGGGCGCTGACGTCGACGCAGGTGCGGGCGGTGTCCGCGGAGACCATCGCCGCGCTGACGACGACGCAGATCCGCGGCCTCAGCGCCGGCGGCGTCGCGACCCTCAACGCCGAGCAGTTCGGCGCCCTGTCGGTGACGCAGTTCGCGGCGCTGACGGCCTCTCAGGTCAAGGGCCTCTCGACGACGTCGATCGCCGCCCTCGACGAGAGCCGGATCGCCGTGCTGGCGACGACCCAGATCGCGGTGCTGAGCGACAGGCAGGTCGCCGCCCTCGGCGCCACCGGCCTCGCCGCCCTCGCCACCGAGCAGTTCCGCGCGATCGCCCCGCTCGCCCTCGCCCGACTTCCGACGACCCAGATCGCGGCGCTCGGCACCACGCAGATCGCGGCGCTGTCGCTGCCTCAGGTCCGCGGGCTGGAGGCGACGACGCTCGACCGGCTGTCGACGACGCAGATCGCGGCGCTCGACACCGGGGCGGTCGCCTCGCTGTCGACCCGGGCGCTCGCCGGGCTTCGCTCCGACCAGGTTTCGGCGCTGTCGCAGGGGCAGTTCGCCCAGCTCTCCTCCGCCCAGATCGCCTCGCTCTCCACGGCCTCGCTCGCCGGCCTGACGCCGACCCAGATCGCGGCGCTGACGACGACGCAGTTGCGCGGCCTCACCGGCAGCGACTTCGCCGCGCTCGAGACGACGCAGATCGCCGCGCTCGGCACCGAGCAGATCGCCGCGCTCGGACCGATGCAGCTGCGCGGCTTCACCGAGACCGGTCTCGCGACCCTCGTCGGCGACCGGCTCGCCGCCCTGACCGCGACCGCCCTCACCGGCCTCACCGCCCAGCAGTTCCGCAGCCTGACCACCGGGCAGCTCACCGACCTGACGACGACGCAGCTCAGGGCCCTGCCGGTCGGGGCGATCATCAACCTCTCCGCCGAGAAGACGCGCGCGCTCTCCACCGAGCAGGTCGCGGCGCTGACCGTCACCCAGGTGGCCGCGCTCAACGTCACCACCGTCTCCGCCTTCTCGACCGAGCAGATCGCCGCCCTCGGCTCAGCCCAGATCCGGGCCCTGACGACGAGCGCCCTCTCTGCCCTTTCGCAGGACCAGATCGGAATGATCGGCGCCGAGGCGCTGGCGACCATCAACTCGACCAGCCTCGCGGCGCTGTCAGCGACCCAGGTCAACGCCCTCTCGGTCACCGCCTTCGCCAGCCTCTCGACCCGCCAGTTCGCCGGACTGTCCCCCGGCGCCATCGGCGAGCTCGACGCCGCCCATGTCGCGGCGCTGACGTCGACGCAGCTCGCCGGCTTGACCTCCCAGCAGCTCCGGGCGATCGGCACCGCCGACCTCGCCGGTCTCTCGACGGACCAGATCGCCGCCCTCACCGCCACCGGCCTCGGCGCCCTCACCACGACCCAGGTCGGCGCCCTGGCGCCGGAGCAGGTCGCCGCCCTCTCGACCACGCAGATCCGCGGCTTCGGCGCCGCCGCCATCGCCGCCCTCACACTCGACCAGCTGGCGGTGCTCGACACCGCGCAGATCGCCGCCCTCACCACCACCCAGGCCCGGGGTCTCGGCGCCACCTCCCTCACCGCCCTGACGCCGACCCAGTTCGAGGCGCTGGCGACGACCCAGATCGCCGCCCTCTCCGGCAGCGCCGTGGCCGGCCTGTCCGAGACCCAGGTCTCCGGGTTGTCGACCACCCAGTTCGCCGCCCTCGGCACCGCGGCGATCACCGCGCTGACGACGACCCAGGTCGCGGTGCTGTCGACGGCGCAGATTTCGGCGCTGAGCGCGGCCCAGGCCCGCGCCCTCGGCGGGGCGTCGATCGAGGCACTTTCGGCGGCGCAATTCGGCGCCCTCGGCACCACCCAGCTCGCCGCGCTGGTCGGCACCCAGGCCCGCAGCCTCACGACCGCGCAGATCCAGGGGCTCGAGGGCGAGCGGCTGACGGCTCTGACCGGCACGGCGCTCGCGGCGCTCGCCGACACCCAGGTCGCGGCACTGTCGCTCACCCAGATCGAGACGCTGAAGACCGGCCAGATCTCGGCGCTGTCGACGACCGGCCTGCCGGGCCTCTCCGCCACCATCGTCGCCGCCCTCGACGGCACCCGCCTCGCGGCCCTGACCGCGGCCCAGGTCGGCTCGCTGGCGAGCACGCAGCTCGCCGCGCTGTCGACCGGCCAGATGGCGGGCTTCTCGACCGGGCAGCTTCGCGGCCTCACCAGCGACCAGGCGGCCCGTCTCGCCGCGACCCAACTCACCGCGCTGTCGACGACCCAGATCGGCGGCCTCTCCACCTCCGCCCTCGCCGGACTGACGACGACCACCTTCGCCGCGCTCGCCACCACCGCGCTCTCGGCGCTGTCGACGACACAGGTCCGCGCCCTGTCCGACGACCAGTTCGACGCGCTCTCCACGACCCAGCTCGCGGCTTTCTCGACCGCCCAGATCGCTTCGATCGCCCCGGCGACGCTCGCCGGCTTCACCAGCTCGACCATCACCCGCCTCGAGACCCAGCAGGTCCGGGCACTGACCGGGACGCAGCTGCGCGCCCTTCACGACACCCAGATCGCGGCGCTGTCGGCGGCGCAGATCGGCGCCCTCGGCACAGGCCAGATCGCCGGCCTCGGTGCCGAGGAGGTCGGGGCGATGACGACGACCCAGATCCTCGGCCTCACCGAGACCCAGATTGGTGCGCTGTCGGCGTCGGGCCTGCGCGGTCTCACCCGCACCGACATCGGCCTGCTCGCCGCGACCCAGCTCGCCGCGCTCTCGGGCACCGCGCTCTCCGGTCTCACCGCCACGCAGATGGGGGCTTTCTCGACCCAGCAGATCGCCGGCTTCTCGGCGACCCAGGCGGCCGGCCTTTCCAGCACCACCCTCGGCGCGCTGGCCTCGACCCAGATCGCCGCCCTGACCACGACGGCGGTGGCGGCCCTGAAGACGGCGCAGATCGCCGGACTCACCGACGATTCGCTCGAGGCGCTGACGGCGGCCCAGCTCGCCGTCCTCACCGCGACCCAGATCGCGGCGGTGACGACGAGCGCGGTCGCCGGCCTCACCGCCACCCAGGTCGCGGGCCTCTCGACGACGCAGGTCGGCGCGCTCGGCACCGCACAGGTCGGCGCGCTCAACGCGACCCAGGCCGCCGGCTTCACGACCACCCAGATCGCCGCGCTTTCGACCCGGCAGATCGCCGCACTGCGGCCGGAGGCGGCGCCGCTGCTCGCCTCCTCGCAGGTGAACGCGATGACGGTGCCGCAATTCTCGGCGCTGACGAGTTCCGCCCTCGCCCGGCTTTCGACCACGGCGATCGCCAACCTCGACCCGGCGCTGTTCGCAACGCTCGGCGCCGGGCGGATGGCGGCGCTGGCGACGACGCAGGTGGCGAGCCTCACCACAGCACAACTCTCCGGCCTGACGACGACGCAGGTGTCGGGCCTCGGCTCCTCGGGTGTCGCCGCCCTCGGCGCCACCGGCGTCGCCGCCCTCGACGAACGCCAGTTCGGGGCGCTCACCGCGGCCGGCGCCGCAGGCCTCTCCGCCGACGTGCTGTCCGGCCTTTCCGCCGAACGCTGGTCCGCCCTCACCGCGACCCAGATCGGCGGCCTCGCGCCGACCGCCCTCGCCGCGCTCGACCCGGCGATGATCGCCGCCCTCGGCACCCGGCAGATCGCCGGACTGACGTCGACGCAGTTCGGCACCCTCGCCCCCGCCCAGATCGGCGCGCTCGGGACCACCGCCGTCGACGCCCTCACCGCGACCGCCCTGTCGGGCATGACGGCGACCGGCCTTTCCGCGATGTCGACGACGCAGATCGCCGTGCTCGATCCCTCGCAGATCGCCGCGATCTCGACCGAGGCGATCGCCGGCGGCGGGGCGACGCTGCTGACCGCGCTCACCGACACCCAGTTCGCCGCCCTCACCTCGCGCCAGATCGGCGGGCTGACGGGGAGCGAGATCGAGGCGCTGCCGGCCTCGCGCGTCGCCGCCCTGACCACGACCCAGGTGCGCGGCCTGACCGCGACCGGGCTTTCCGCCTTCAGCGCCGACCAGTTCGCCGCCCTCGGCACGCGCCAGGTCGCGGCGCTGTCGACCGGCGCCGTCTCCGGCCTCACCGCGACCGCGATCAAGGGGCTCGCGGCGACCCAGATCGAGGCGCTGTCGACCAGCCAGTTCTCCGCCATCGCGCCCGCGGCCGTCGCCGGGCTCGACGCCGCCGACCTCGCCGCCCTGTCGACGGCGCAATGGGCGGGCCTCACCGGCGTCCAGGCCGACGCGCTGACCTCGACCCAGATCGGCGCGATCGCCACCACCCAGCTCTCCGCCTTCACCACCTCGGCGATGGCCGGCCTTTCGGCAGGCGCGGCCGGGGCACTGTCCTCCGCCCAGATCGCCGCGTTGTCGACGACGCAGGTCGCGACCCTCTCGACCACCGCGATCACCGGCCTCGACGCCGCCCAAGTCGCGGCACTCGCGACGACCCAGGTCGCCGCGCTCACCGCCACCCAGGTCGCCTTCCTGTCGGCGACGACGGTGTCCGCGCTCGCGCAGAGCGACATCGACCGGCTGACCTCGACCCAGTTCGCCGCCCTCGCCTACGGCGCCATCGGCGCCTTCACCGGCACCCAGCTCGCGGCGCTGACGACGACCCGGCTCGGCCAGATCCCGGCGGCGGCGATGATCGGCCTCAAGTCGACCCAGGTCGCACAGCTCGCCGCCACCCAGATCGCGGCGCTGACGACATCCCAGATCGCCGGAATGAGCGTGGCAGGCTTCGGCGGCTTCACGGCGACCGGCGTCGCCGCCCTGACCCAGACCCAGGTCTCCGCGCTGTCGTCGACGGCGATCGGCTCGCTCACCTCCGCCGCCGTCGCCGGGCTGACGACGACCCGGCTCGCCTCGCTGTCGGCCGAGCAGTTCGCCGGCCTCGCGGCGACCGGCGTCTCCGGCCTGACCGAAACGCAGGTCGCGGGTCTGACCTCGACGCAGATCGGCCTGCTCTCGGCGAGCGCCGCGGCCGGCCTCTCCTCGGCGCAGATCGCGGCGCTGAGCGCGACGCAGTTCTCCGCCCTGTCGGCGAGCGCCATCGGCGGGCTGTCGGCGGCGACCGTCGCCTCCTTCTCGGCGGCGCAGATCGACGCCATGAGCCTCGAGCAGATCGCCGGGCTTTCGGCCGACCAGATCGGATCGCTGTCGACCGAAGCCCTCGCCGGCCTGTCGGCGGGCGACATCGCCGCCATGACCGGCACCCAGCTCGCCGGCCTCGTGCGCATGCAGCTGCGCAGCCTGTCGGCCGCCCAGATGGCGGCCCTGACCCAGACCCAGATCGCCGCCCTGACTCCGACCCAGATCTCCAACCTGACGACCACCGAGATGAGCGGCCTCGCGGCGACCCAGTTCGCGGCGCTGACGTCCTCGCAGATCGCGGCACTGACGGTGACGCAGCTCAACGGCCTCACGCAGACCCAGATCGGTTCGCTCGGCGACCGCCAGCTCGCAGGCCTCACCACCACCCAGATCCCCGGCCTCGGCCTCGACGCGATCTCGTGGCTGACGCCGCGGATGATCGAGGCGCTCGACGCCGCCCAGATCTCCGCCTTCTCCGACTATCAGATCGCCAGCATGACCGACGAACAGGTCGCGGCGATGCAGGTCGCAGTCAGCTGAGAGCGTCGGCCGCCCCCGTGAGCGGACCACGGGGGCGGGAACGGCCGCCGGTGTGGACCGACGGGTCGCCGTCGCGGTCAAACCGCTTGCACCGCGGCGGCGGCGGCGGCAGCGTCGGTGCGGGACGAATCGTGCTTCTAAGACAGGCGGCGAGCGAGGCGACATGGCGGGGCAGACGGCCGAGGGCGGGCTCGGCATCTTCGAACTGATCCGGGCCGCCGAGACGCTGAAGGCGAGCGGCGAGCACGCCGCCGCCGAGATGCTCTATGCCGGCTGGGTCCGCGGCAATCCGGACGATCCGCTGCTCTACGCCGTGCTGTTCAACGAGGCGGTGCTGCTGTCGGAGAGCGGCAAGCTGACGGCGGCGCGCGAATGCCTCGAGCGCACGCTGGCACTCAAGCCCGACTTCCTGCCGGCCCGCATCAACCTCGGCCGCACGCTCGAACAGCTCGGCGACGTCGGCGCCGCGGTGCTGGCCTGGTCGGAGGTGCTGACGCGTACGGCCGCGGTCAACGGCTCGGCGATCACCTGCAAGACCACCGCGCTCAACCAGATCGCCCGCAGCCTCGAGAACGCCGGCCAGGACGCCCCGGCCGAGGACATGCTGCGCCAGAGCCTCGAGCTCGACCCGCGCCAGCGGGAGGTCGTGCAGCACCTCGTCGCCCTGCGCCAGCGCCAGTGCGAATGGCCGGTGACCCAGCCGTTCGACCGGGTCGAACGCCGGCTGCTGGTCGAGGCGATGTCGCCACTGTCCGCCGCCGCCTACAGCGACGATCCGCTGTGGCAGCTCGGCCTCGCCCACGACTACGCGGTGAAGGACGTCGGCCTGCCGGCGGCGCCGATGACGTCCTGGCCGCGGGCGATGGCGGGCGGCGGGCCGCTCAGGATCGGCTATCTCTCCTCCGACCTGCGCGAGCACGCCGTCGGCCACCTGATGGCCGAGGTCTTCGCCCTGCACGACCGCGCCGCCGTCGAGGTCCACGCCTACTATTGCGGCCCGCGGTCGGGCGATCCGATGCACGCGGCCTACCGCGCCGACGCCGACCGCTGGACCGACGTCTCCGGCCTCGACGACGACGCCGCGGCCAGGGCGATCGCCGCCGACGGCGTCCAGATCCTGGTCGACGTCAACGGCTACACCCGCGACGGCCGCACCCGGCTCGTCGCCCGGCGCCCGGCGCCGGTGATCGTCAACTGGCTCGGCTTCCCCGGCACCATGGCGAGCCCCCATCACCACTACATCGTCGCCGACGAGATCATCATTCCGCCGGACCACGAACGCTTCTATACCGAGGCGGTGGTGCGCCTCGCCTGCTACCAGCCGAACAACCGCCGCCGGATCGTCGCCGACCGGACCTGGACCCGGGCCGAGCTGGGCCTGCCCGACGAGGGCACGGTGTTCTGCTGCTTCAACGGCAGCCACAAGATCACCGCCTTCACCTTCGACCGCTGGCTCGCCATCCTGCGCCGGGTGCCCGGCAGCGTGCTGTGGCTGCTCGGCGGCGGCGAGGAGACCGACGGGCGGCTGCGCGGCCGGGCCGAGGCGGCGGGGATCGCCCCGGACCGGCTGGTCTTCGCCGGCAAGATGAGCAATCCCGAGCATCTGTCGCGCTACGCCGCCGCCGACCTCTTCCTCGACACGACGCCCTACGGCGCCCACACCACCGCCTCAGACGCGCTGTGGACGGGCGTGCCGGTGCTGACCTGGCCGGGTCGCTGCTTCGCCTCGCGGGTCTGCGCCTCGCTGGTCACCGCGGCGGGGATCGGCGACCTCGTCTGCCGGTCGGCCGAGGACTATGTGGAACGCGCCGTCCGCCTCGGCGGGGACCGCGCCGCCCTCGCCGATCTCAAGGCCCGGCTGGCGGCGGGGCGCGACGGCTGCACCCTGTTCGACACGCCCGGCCTCGTCCGCGGCCTCGAGGCGGCGTACCGCCGAATGTGGGACGCATGCATGTCCGGCACCCTGCCGCGGCCCGATCTCACCGGCCTCGACGTGATCCACGACCTCGGCTGCGCCATCGACCACGAGGCGGAGGAGCGGCAGGCCCGCGCCGGCTGGTCCACCGACTGGCGCGAACGCCTCGCCGCCCGCGACCTCGCCCGCCCGGTCCCCCCGCGCCTGTTCGGCCTTGCGGGCTGAACGGGGCGACGGAGCCGGCGACCGTCGGTGCCGGGCATCGGCGTCAGGATCCGGCCGCGCAACAGCAAGGCGGCGGTGAGGCCCGCGCGGGCGCGGGGGCCGACGGCGAGCGACCTCGACAGCGGCCGCCAGTCGAGCGTGCCGGCCGTCCCCGGACGGATCTGGTCGAGCGCGCCGCGGTCGACGATCGGCAGGGCCGTGCTCGGGGCGGTGAGGAAGGAGCCTCTCTCGGCGACCGCCGCGACTTCGGCGTCCGCCTCAGGGCGCTGTTCCGACCCAACCCGGAGAGGTCGCCGGCGCACCGCTGCCCGTCGGCTGCGGGTCGACGGATCGCCCGTCCGCCGCTTCGGCGATCCGGCGGCGGCCGATCGGCAGCATCATCGGGCGAGCGGACACCGGGTCGGTGACGACGCGGCTCTCGAGGCCGAAGACCGCCCGGACGTTGCCTTCCGTCAGCACCTCGTCCGGCCGGCCGCGGACGTGGAGCCTGCCCCCGGCCATGGCGACGAGGTGGTCGGCATAGCGCGCCGCGAGGTTGAGGTCGTGGAGCACCATGACGACGGTGGTGCCGCGGGTCTCGTTGAGATCGGTCAGAAGGTCCAGCACCTCGATCTGGTGGGCGATGTCGAGGAAGGTGGTCGGCTCGTCGAGCAGCAGGATGCCGGTCTCCTGCGCCAGCGCCATCGCGATCCAGACCCGCTGGCGCTGGCCGCCGGAAAGTTCGTCGACCGGCCGTTCCGCCAGATCCGTGGTCCGCGTCGCCGTCAGCGCAGCGGCGACGGCCTCGTCGTCGCGCCGGGTCCAGCGCGAGAACAGACCCTGGTGGGGATGGCGGCCGCGGCTGACGAGATCGGCGACCGTGATGCCCTCCGGCGCGATCGGCGCCTGCGGCAGCAACCCCATCACCCGGGCGAGATCGCGCGAGGGCATGTGGTGGATGGCCTTGCCGTCGAGCAGCACCTCGCCGCGGCGCGGGGCGATCAGCCGGGACATCGCCCTGAGCAGCGTGGACTTGCCGCAGGCGTTGGCGCCGACGATGGCCGTGACTTCACCGGTCGGAACGACGAGGTCGAGCCCGGAGAGCACGTCGGTGTCGCCGTAGCCGGCGCAAAGCCCGGTGACGGTGAGGGAATGGCGGGTCATAGCGAAGTCCCGGACCGGTTGACGCGGACGATCAGGTAGATGAGGTAGGGCGCGCCGAGCGCGCCGGTGACGACGCCGACGGGGTAGCGGCCGGGCAGCAGGAACTGGCCGGCATAGTCGCCGACGAGCACCAGGACGGCGCCGACCAGCGCCGCCGGAAACAGCGGCGAGCCGTCGTTGGCGAAGACGCGCGCGGCGATCGGGCCGGACAGGAAGGCGACGAAGGAGATCGGGCCGCAGACGGCCGTCGCCGTCGCGATCAGGCCGACGGCGGCGACGAGGAGCAGGACGCGGGTTGCGCCGACCGGAACACCGAGGGCGGCGGCGGTGTCGTCGCCGAGGCGCAGCACGTCGAGGTCGCGGGCCCGGGCGGCGATCATGCCGCCGAAGGCGACAAGCGAGAGCAGCAGCGGCAGGGCGTCGGCGAGCCGGGCGCCGTTGACGCTGCCGGTCAGCCAGCGCATCGCCTCCTGCAGCGTCCAGGCCGGCGCCTGCGACAGGACGTAGGCGATGACGCTCTCCATCATCGCCGAGACGCCGATGCCGACGAGGATGAGCCGGGTCCCGGCGACGCCGTTGCGGAAGGAGAGGCCGTAGATCAGCACGGCCACCGCGAGGGCGGCGACGATGGCGACGACGGCGACGATCGGCCCGCTCAGCGACAGCACAACGATCGCGATGACCGCCGCCGCGCTCGCCCCCCAGCTGATACCGATGATGTCGGGGCTGGCCAGCGGATTGCGCAGCATGATCTGGAAGACGACACCCCCGAGCCCGAAGCTCGCTCCCGCGAGCACCGAGAGCAGCGCCCGCGGCAGCCGCAACTCGCCCACCGTGAAGCCCGCCCCCGGCACCGGTTCGCCGAAAAGCACACGCAGGACCTCGCCCGGCGGCGTGTAGGACTGGCCGAGCGACAGCGTCAGCCAGAAGGCCGAGCCGACGAGAGCGAGGAGCGCGAGGACGACGAGCCGGCGCCGGCGGGCGCGCCGGCCGCGCGCGCCGGCGAGGCGCTCGATCGTGGCGTCGAGCGCGCTCACAGCTCGCGAACCCGGTGGCGGCGGACGATCCAGATGAAGAAGGGTGCTCCGATCAGGGCCGTGACGATGCCGACCTCGATCTCGCCCGGGCGGGCGGCGATGCGGCCGACGACGTCGGCGGCCACCAGCAGGCCGGCACCGGCGAGGGCCGAGAAGGGCAGCAGCCAGCGATGGTCGACCCCGGCCAGCATCCGGCAGACGTGCGGCACGACGAGACCGACGAAACCGATCGGCCCGCAGGCCGCGGTGGTGGCCCCGCACAGCAGCACGGCGCCGAGCGCGGCCAGCGCCCGGCCGCGGGCGACGTGTTCGCCGAGGCCGGCGGCAAGCTCGTCGCCGAGGGCGAGCGAGTTGAGCGTCCGCGCCGAGAGCAGGCTGATCGCCAGGCCCGCGGCGAGAAACGGCAGCACCGAGGCGAGAGCATGCCATGTCGCCCCGCCGACGCCGCCGACCTGCCAGGAGCGGATGCCCCCGGCGATGTCGGCGCGGGGCAGGACCACGGCGATCACCAGCGAGGAGAAGGCGACCGAGGTGGCGGCACCGGCCAGCGCCAGCTTCAGCGGCGTCGCCCCGCCGCGCCCGAGCGAGCCGATGCCGTAGACGAAGGCCGCCGTGACGCCGGCCCCGACGACGGCGGTGGCGGCATAGGACGTCGCCGTGGACAGGCCGAACCAGACGATACCGACGACGACGGCGAGCGAAGCGCCCATGTTGACGCCGAGGATGCCGGGATCGGCGAGCGGATTGCGGGTCACGCCCTGCATCACCGCGCCGGCGAGACCGAGCGCGGCGCCGGCGGCGAGCGCCAGAAGGGTGCGCGGCAGGCGCACGGCGACGGCGGCCTGCCCGATCGTGTCGACCTCGCCCGACAGGCCCGCCAGAACGTCGCTCCAGGCGACGTCGCGGGTGCCGACGGCCACCGACAGGGCGCAGATGGCGGCCAGCACGACGACCATGACCGCGAGCCAGAGGCCCCTCGTGCGGGCCGAGCGGACGACGGCGCCCGCCGCCCCGCCCCGCTTCGCCGACAGCGCGCTCATTCGGACTTGCGGGCGGCGTCGGCGAGGAGGGCCACGTAGTCCTTCAACACCCAGGAGATCGACAGCGGCGTCGGATTGGCCGCCGTGCCGAGCGGGTCGCGCCCCAGCATGACGACGGCGCCGCGCGCCACCGCCGGCATTCTCGCCGTCAGGGGATTGGTCTTCAGGGCGTCGAGCAGGTCGTCGTTGCCATAGGTGACGAGGATGTCGACGTCGTCGAAGGCGTCGATCCGTTCGGCGCTGATCGAGCCTGCGTAGCGGCCGGCCTCGGTGGCGTCGAGAACGCTCTTCGGCGACCTCAGGCCGAGGTCGGCGAAGAACTTCACCCGGGTGTCGTTGGCGCTGTAGAAATTGACCGTGCTGAGGTCGGTCGGATCGAGATGGGTGATGAACATCGCCGTCTTTCCGGAAAGGACCGGATGGGCCGCGACGACCTCGGCGATCTCGGCCTCGATCCGGGCGACGAGGGCTTCGCCCTCCGCCGCCATGCCGAGGCCGGCGCTGTCGGTGCGGATCGTCGCACGCCAGTCGGTCGACCAGGGCGCGTCGGGATAGGCGACGACGGGCGCGATGCGGCTCAAGGTCTCGTAGTCCGAGGGGGAGAGACCCGAATAGGCCGCGAGTATGACGTCGGGGGCCGTGGCCGCAACCGCCTCGAAGTCGATGCCGTCGCCCTCGTCGAACAGCACCGGCGGCGGCGCGCCGAGCTGCGCGAGCCTCTCCTCCACCCAGGGCAGCAATCCGTCGCCGTCGTCGTCACCGAAATTGGCCGCGGCGATGCCGACCGGCACGATGCCGAGGGCGAGCGGCACCTCGTGATTCGACCAGGCCACCGTCGCCACCCGCTGCGGCTTGCGGGCGATCGTCGTCGTGCCGAGGGCGTGCTCGACGACGAGGGGAAACCCGGGCTCAGCCGCCCCCGCCCCGCAGCCGGTGAGGATCGACAGCCCCGCCGCGACCAGCGGCAGGAAGGGACGGACCGTCCGGAACATCGGCATCGCGCTCCGCTTGAATTAAGTGGAGTGTGCCTCTCAGGTTTCTTCGGCCGGGTCAACCCGCACGGTCGCGATCGCGCCCGATCGCTCCCGAAGTTTCCGGAGTTTCATCCAACGCCGCGGGATTCGACAATACCGGCATTTCATACTCAAGTTAGTTGACCTAGAAGGGGCCGGCGTGGGATCGCAGCCGCGGACCGTCATCGGGCACGCCGTCCGGGGACGGCGACCGACCGGGGCGGGCGGCGGCGACGCGACGCCGGCACCCCGACCTCGCATCACCAACGTCTGGGAACTGGCAATGATCATCGGAAGAACGGGCGGCACACGCGGACGGACGGGGCTCCGGGGCGCGCTTCTCCTCGGCTGCGCCGCACTCGCCCTCCTGCCCACGGCGGGAGCATCGGCGCAGGAGGACGGCGCCGCCGCCTCTGCGGGCAGCGAGGCCGAAGCCGAGGAGGCGGTCGTGCTCGAGCCGGTCATCCTGCGGGCGAGGGACGACGACGCCGCCTCGATCGTCGCGGCCCGGACCACGGCCGGCAGCAAGATGCCGACCGACATCCTCGACACGCCCGCGTCGGTCTCGGTGATCACGGCGAAGGAGTTGCAGCAGCGCGGGGCGTCCTCCGTCGAGGAGGCGATCCAGTATTCGGCCGGCGTGCTGACCGACTTCTACGGCGCCGACGACCGCTTCGACTTCTTCAAGATCCGCGGCTTCGACGCCCACCTGTTCCGTGACGGCATGACCCTCGGCGACCCCTTCGGCGGCATCCGCGAGGAGACCTACGCCTTCGAGCGCGTCGAAGTGCTGAAAGGCGCGAACTCGACCGTCTTCGGCGTGTCCGATCCGGGCGGCTCGGTCAACTTCGTCACCAAGACGCCGAAGCGCGAGCGGTTCGGCGAGATCTACGCCACCGGCGGCTCGTTCGAGCACAAGGAGATCGGCTTCGACTTCGGCGACAACATCACCGCCGACGACACGCTGTCCTTCCGCCTCACCGGCAAGCTGAAGGACGCCGACAAGGAATACGACTACTCGCGCGACGACGAGAAGTTCATCATGGGCGGCCTGACCTGGCGGCCGACCGAGGCCACCAGCCTCACCGTCGTCTTCGACCATCTCGACCGCGACGGCGTGCCGGGCAGCGGCGGCTATCCGGTCGGCACCGACTTCGACCGCGACGCCTTCTTCGGCGAACCGGACTACAATTTCCAGGACACGAACCGCGACACGATCACGGCGATGTTCGACCACGACTTCGGCTCGGGCCTCTCGCTCAACGCCAGCGCCCGCTATTCGAGCGCCGACACCGGCTTCGGCTACGCCTACATCTCGGCGACGCCGACCGACGGATCGACGGTGGCGAGCCGGGCCTTCTACGAGAACGCCGTCACGACCGACCGCTTCATCTCCGACGCCCACCTCGCCTACGACACCCGCTTCGGCGACGTCGGCAGCCGCACCCTGGTCGGCGTCGAATACGGCACCCTCTCCTCGGGAAGCGAGACCTGGTGGGGGGCGGCGCCGGGTATCGACTGGACCAATCCGGTCTACACCGGTGCCCCGTCGTCGGTGCCGAAGATCGCCGACCAGAGCGTCGACACCGACACCGTCGCCCTCTACCTGCAGCAGGAGGTGACGCTGTTCGACCGGCTGATCGCGACGGCCGGCCTGCGCAACGACTGGATCGAAACCACGCAGACCAACCGGCTGAGCGACGTGACGACGAGCGGCGACTTCAGCGAGTTCACCGGGCGCTTCGCGCTGACCTACAAGATCACCGACGAGGTCTCGGCCTGGGCCAGCTACGCCGAATCGGTGGTGCCGGGTTCCTCGCTTTCGGTCGACCCGGAGCGCGGCGAGCAATACGAGATCGGCCTCAAGTACCGGCCGGAAGCCTTCCCCGGGATGTTCTCGGTGGCGCTCTACGACCTCACCAAGAACAACATCACCCGCACCAACCCGGCGACGATGCTGCAGGAGGCGATCGGCGAGGTGCGCGTGCGCGGCGTCGACGTCGAGGCCAAGGCCGAGATCACCGACGCCATCAGCCTGACGGCGGCCTATTCCTACATGGAGTCGAAGATCGTCGAGAACGGCACCGCGGGCAACGAAGGCAACGAGATGTCCTTCGTGCCCAACCACATCGCCTCGCTCTGGCTCAACTACCTCTGGGAGGGCGAGGGCAATCGCGGCGACATGACCTTCGGCGTCGGCGCCCGCTACCAAGGCTCCTATTTCTTCAACGACGCCAACACGATCTCGACCGGCGACAGCGTCGTGTTCGACGCCGCGCTGCAGTATGCGGTGACCGAGCAGACCTCGCTCCAGGTCAACGTCAGCAACATCTTCGACGAGAAGCACGTCGCCTACGGCGGCTTCGGCGCGGATTTCTACAATCCCGGCCGGGCGATCTCGGCGACGCTGCGCCACACCTGGTGAGAGACAGCGCCCCGCCCGTGCCTTCGCCCGGGCGGGGCACCGGCGGCGGATCAGCGGCCGAGCCGGGGCGGATCAGCGGCCGAGCCGGATGCGGCGCCAGGCGGCCGGCGTGTCGCCGGTGGCCTGACGGAAGACCCGGGTCAGGTGCGCCTGATCCGAGAAGCCGAGCTGGGCGGCGATGGCCGCGAGGGTCATCTCGCCTTCGAGCAGAAGCCGCCGGGCCAGATCGATCCGCTGGCCGAGCTGCCATTGCAGCGGCGTCCTGCCCGTCGTCTGCTTGAAGACGTGGGCGAACCAGCTCTCCGAAAGGCCCACGGCCGCCGCCATCTCGGCGACCGTCATCCTGCGGTCGCCCCTCTCCTCGAGCCGGGCGGTGAGCGTCTTCATCTGCGCGGGGGTGAGCCGGGCGTTGGTCGGCCCGCCCGACGGCTCGGGCAGGTCGAGCAGCCCGGTGACGATGGCGCCGACGAGGCTCTCGGCGAAGACCGCGTGGCGCGACGGGGCGGCGAGCTCCCCGACGAAGAGGTCGGCGAGCGCCTCGATCGCGCCGACGTCCTGGACCTCGACCGGCCGCCGCAGGGCGGTGCGGGCCTCCGAAGTGCCGACCGAGGGCGCGAGGAAACGCAGCAGGCGGTCCTTGTGGACGTGGAGATCGAGGTGGGAGAAGCGGTGCACGGCGGTGAAGCGGGTCCAGAGCGGAACGCCCGCCGGCACGTAGACCGCACGGGTCATCGGCCGCGCCTGCTGCCCGGCGGCCACGTCACGGTTCGACATCTCGATCTGGGTCGAGACGTCGTTGAAGAAGATGACGATCCGTGGATCGGGCGACAGATAGTAGGCCCGCGCGCCGCGCTGGCCCTCCGCGTCCCAGAAGACGCCCATGAGGCCATTGAGGCTGCGCCAGCGCGCCGGTGCCAACGCCCGGATCCCTTCGGTCCGGCAGGTCATGGAATGCAGATAGGTCACGGTGTCGGTCGACGTCCCCTGGCTGATGGCAGCGGCCCCCTCCCCGCGGCGGCTGGCGAGGTCCCGGGCCGCCGCGCATTCTTCTCCGTTCCCTCACCCGGCGAAGGCGGCCCGGGAGTGTGACGAAGGACGCCCGCGAATCTTCGGCGAAAGTCCGACACGCAAGGACGCAAGCGCCGCCTCGCCGACACGTCGCTTCAGTTCGACTCCCGGGCGGCACGGCGAAGGTCCGACCGTCCGGCTCGGAAATGTACCGGGATTCGGCCGGACCGGCCGACGCCGGCGTGGGCCAGACGGTGCACCCGCCACATCCCCGCTCGCTCGTCGCCAAAGCAGACGATCTGGATGGCGGTGTCGGCGCATGTCGAGATCATCGATTCTCGCCTGCCGCCACAATCCGTCGCGGCCCGGACGACCGGATGTCGGATAAGGTTATTGCTATATACTACCCGCCTGTGCGGGAAGGACGGTGGTGAGACCCCGGAAGGGTGCTCACCCCGAAGGTTCCGAGTGACTGGTGCTCTCCCAGCCACGCCAACCGGCACCGTCCGTAAGGGCGAAGAAGTCGATACGATCGTGAGGCGGTATCACTCCTTCTCCTTTCTTCCGCAGTCGACCCCACGTCGAGCCGTGATCTTTCGACCGGCTCGTGCCTTTCGACCACGATGTCCGAGATGAACCGGCGTCTTTCGCCCGGTCGCCCACTCAGCCGTGATGCAGCACCGTCGGCGTGCCGTCGATCGAGACGACCCGCATCGGGAAGCCGTAGAGTCCGGCGAGGGTCTCGGGTACCAGCACCTCGGCCGGACTGCCTTTCGCGACGATGCGCCCGCCCTTCATGGCGATGATGCGGTCGGCCCAGACCGCCGCCTGGTTGATGTCGTGCAGCACCACGACCACGGTCCGTCCGTGCGTGTCCGCCGCCCGCCGCAGTTGCTGCATCAGTTGCCGGGCGAAATAGAGGTCGAGATTGTTGAGCGGCTCGTCGAGCAGCAGATAGTCGGTGCCCTGGCAGAAGCACATCGCGACGAGGGCCCGCTGGCGCTGCCCCCCGGACAGGGTCTCGAGGAACCGGTCGGCGAGCTCCGACAGGTCGAAGGCCTCGAGCGCGGCCTCCACCAGCGCCCGATCCGGATCCGTCCGCCGGCCGCCGCTGTGCGGGAACCGTCCGAAGCCGACCAGTTCGCGGACCCTGAGGCGCCCGGAGACGGCCGGCTCCTGCCGCAGGATGGCCAGCCGCCGGGCAAGGTCCCGGCTCGGGGTGCGGTCCACCGGCAGTCCGTCGACGCTGATCCGTCCCGACTGCAGCGGCTGCAGGCGGGCGATCAGCGACAGCAGGCTGGACTTGCCGGCCCCGTTGGGACCGATCAGCGCCGTGACGCCGCCCTTCGGCAGGGTCAGCGAGACGTCATGCAGGATGGCCGCATCGCGCAGTTTCAGGGAAACGCTCTCGACGACGATCATCGGCGGCTCCGGGCCAGCAGAAGGACCACGAACACGAGCCCGCCGAGGAACTCGACGACGATGCCGAGGCTGGTGGCGCCGCCGAGCCCGTGCTGCAGGACGGTCTGCCCGCCGACGAGGATGATCAGGGCCGTCGCGATGGAGGCCGGTAACAGCAGGTGGTGCCGCCGCGTACCGACGATCCACTCGGCGAGCGCCACGACCAGCAACCCGAGGAAGGCCACCGGTCCGACCAGGGCCGTCGACACCGCGACCAGGGCTGCGACGAGCAGCATCACCCCGGCAATTACCGGTCCGCGCTCGACGCCGAGGCCGGCGGCGATGTCGGGGCCGAGCGAGACCACGTCCAGGGTGTGCCGCATCCGCCAGGCGAGCATTGCGCCGACCGTGGTGACCACGAGCCCGACGGCGAGCAGGTCCGGGCGGACGACATTGAAGCTCGCGACGCTCGCCACCTGCACCACCGAAAAGGCGTTGGGATCGAGCAGGCGGGATAGCAGGGCAGTGAGGCTGCGGAACAGGATGCCGGCGACCACGCCCGCCAGAAGCAACAGGTTGACGTCGACCCGCTGCCGGAGAAGCGGCAGGAACAGGGCCAGCGCCAGCAGCATGAGCAGTCCGACCTCGGCGACGAACTTCAGGCGCGGGTCGAGCAGCGCATAGCCGATGCCGCCGAGCACGAACACCAGCAGGGTCTGTCCGAGCAGGTAGAGGGCGTCGAGACCCATGATCGACGGCGTGAGCAGGATGTTCGCGGTGACCGTCTGGAAGAGCAGCGTCGACACCGCGATCGCCACACCGACCTGGGCGAGCGCGAGCAGGCGCGTCGCGCGCAGCTCCAAAGCGAAGGCGAGATTGCCGCGCAGGCCGATTGCCATGAAGGCCACGCAGGCGGCTAGCGCCGCCAGGGCGAGCAGGATCAGCCGTCGCTCAGCCACGGAAGTTCCGATCGAACAGCAGCCACAGAAATACCAGCGCCCCGACGACGCCGAGGACGGTGCCGACCGGGATCTCGTAGGGATGTCGAAGCAGGCGGGCGAGGATGTCGCAGCACAGGACGAGGGCGGCTCCGCCCCCGGCCACCCAGGGCACGGCGGTGCGCACGTCGTCGCCGATGATCCGGGACACGAGGTTCGGCACCACCAGCCCGACGAAGGGAACGAGACCGACCACCGAGACCGTGACCGCCGAAACGACGCAGACGATCGCCAGCCCGACGCGCATCATCGCGGCATAGTCGAGGCCGAGGCCGACACTGGTGTCGCGGCCGAGCGCGAGGATCGACAGCCGGTCGGCCACCCACCACGCGACCATCACCCCGCCGCCGGCGAGCCAAAGCAGTTCGTAGCGGCCACGCAGCACGCCCGAAAACTCTCCCGTCATCCAGATCGCAAGATACTGGAGGAGATCGGCCTGCCAGCCGACGAAGGTCGCGGCCGCCTCGACGATGCCGCTATAGACCAGCCCGAACAGCGGTACCAGCATCGGCTGGGTCGGCGGCAGCCGCCCGGCGACCGTCAGGAACAGCGCCGTGCCGCCGAAGGCCGCGACACAGGCGAGCGCGGTCTTGGCGACCAGCGGCGCCTCCGGCCAGAGCAGGGTCGTGACGAGGATGCCGAGCATCGCCCACTGGGCCGTGCCGGTGGTCGCCGGCTCCACGAACCGGTTGCGGGCGAGAGCCTGCATGACGAGGCCGGCGATGGCGAGGCCCGCGCCGGCGATGACGACGGCGAGCGTCCGCGGCAGGCGGCTCACCGCCAGGAGGTCCGGCTCGCCGTCGATGAAACCAGCCAGCGGCGACGATCCGGTGGCGCCGATCGCGAGGCTCGCGAGGAACAGCGCGGCAAGACCCAGCAAGGCCAACACCGCACGCAGCGGTCGCGCCGTCGCAAGGGCACTCATGGCGCGCGGCTGAAGCCGTGCTCGAGAGCGGCCAGCACGCGGGTCGTCGCCGCAATGCCGCCGGCGGCGATATAGACGTCCGCGGGGGGCAGGTAGACCACCTGCCCCTCGCGCCAGGCGGTCGTCGCGGCGACGAGTTCGTTGTCGAGCGTGCCCGCGGCCGAGGCCGCACCCTCGCCGGTGGCGACGGTCCGGTCCAGCACGACGAGCCAGTCCGGATCGGCCTGCCGGATGAACTCGAAGGACACCGCCTCGCCGTGGACCGCCGTGCCGGCGAGATCAACGGCCGGCGGCAGCCCGAGGTCGGTGTGGATCCAGCCGAAGCGGGAGTTCGGCCCGTAGACCGAGATCTTCGGTCCGTTGACGAGGACGACCAGCCCCCGCCCCTTCCCGGCGATCGCCGCCCTCGTCCGGCCGATCGCCGCGTCGAAGGCCGCCGCCGCACGCGCCGCCTCCTGTTCGCGGTGGAACAACGCGCCGTAGGCGGCGAGGCGCCGGCGCGCGGCGGCCAGCAGGTCGGTGCCCTCGATGGTCATGTCGATCGTCGGCGCCACCCGCGACGTCGCCTCGACCATCGGCGAGGATCGCAAGCCGACGATCACCAGATCCGGCGCGAGCGCGTTGAGCGCCTCGAGGTCCGGCTCGAACAGGGTGCCGACGACCTCCGCATCGGCGGCCAGATGGGCGAGTTCGGGCAGATAGAGCCGGTCGGGGATGCCGGCGGGACGGATGCCGAGGAGATCGAGCGTGTCGATCGCGGCGATGTCGTAGACCGCCACGCGCTCCGGCACGTCCACGACGTCGACCGGGCCGCGGGCCGTGTCGATCTCGGCCGCGAGCGCCGGCCCGAAGAGCGCCGGGACCAGCAGGGCGGCCGTCGCCACGATCGTCCGCAGGCGCATCAGTCGTCTCCCCGATCGGCCCGTGCCGGACCGGCTTCGGACCAGACGCAGGAAAGCTCCCCCTCCCGGAAGGCGAAGCGCAGGAGGTGGCTCTCGACGACATCCCGCGTCTGCTCGAGCTGCGCGGCATCGGGCGCGACGAGGCGGATGTCGAGCCGGTCGGCGCTCGCGGCTAGCTGCGCCTCGCCGCAGACGAAGCGGACCCGCCCGTAGCCCTCGCCCTGTTCGACGGGCACCTTGTGGGCGAAATGCCTGCAGAGCCGGACGAGATACGCCTCGGCCCGTTCGGTCGGCACTCTGGCGGTCGCCTCGATCATGGGTCGGTCCTCGGTCCTGTGGAATAGGCGGCGGCAGGGGCCGCCTCCGTCGCCGATGTCATTATGGGCGCGGCCTCAGAAGCGCGCCGTCGCCGTCAGCTTGAAGGTCCGGCCCGGCTCCAGCAGCGGCGTGACGGTGGCGTAGTCCTGGCCGTAGGTGGCGCGGCTGGAATAGGTCTCGTCGAAGAGGTTCTTCACCTCGGCGCGAAGCGTCACGTTCGGCGCCGCCTCGGGGACGTACTGGGCGAAGAGGTTCAGCACCTCGTAGCCGGGCAGCTTGCGTCGCTCGTCACCCGCCGGCACACCCTCGACATAGGTGTCGGAATAGGGCAGCGCGATCTCGAGCGTACCGCCGACGGTCAGGCCGGTGTCGGCGAAGGTGTGCGCCACCTCGAAGCCGATCATGTCGCCGAGCGGAACACCGAGGTAGTTGCCGAGGTAGGAATCCACCACCGCCCCGTCGAGTTCGGCATCGACGCGGGCGAACTTGACCCGGGCGTAGCCGCTGTCCCAGTCGTAGCGCGCCGAGAGGTCGAAGCCCTGCGAGCGGTAGTCGTGGGAGATCAGCGGGCCGCCGCGATAGCTCGGCGCGCGGGCGTTGTCGATGTCGGTGCGGAAGACGTTGCCCTCGAAGGTGAAGTCTTTCCAGCGCAGGACGAGGCCGGCGGTGAGGTTGTCGGAGGTGACCGGATCGGGGCCGTCCGCGTAGGCCCAGCCCGGGTTCATGATGAAATTCTCGGCCAGCGGCACGCCCGCCCAGACGTGCGACCAACCCGCCTTGGCGGTCAGGTGTTCGGTGATGTCGTATTCGCCCGAGAGATTGCCGCTGAGACCGGAATTCTCGAAATCCGAGCCGTCGGTGCCCTCGAACCACTGGTGATCGACCCGCGCGCCGGTCGAAATTCGGGTGCGCTCGAAGGGCTCGATCCGCGCCTGTGCGTAGAGGCCGACGTTGCGGGCCGCCTCGCTTACGCGGTAACCCGGCTCGCGGTACTCGGCCTCGTCGGCGTAGAAGTCGACGCCGGCGGTGATGCTTCCCATGTCGAAGGCGAAGCGGTTCTCGAATTTGCCGTTGAAGCTGTCGGTGGTGCCGGCGCTGCCCCAGGGCTCGGGCACCTCGAGGTCGGTGACGCCATAGGCGAGCACGGCCTTCGGATCCCACAGGCCCTCGGGAGTCTCGTCGGTGTAGGTCAGGACGACGTTCTGGCGGACGAGATCGTAGCGCCGGTCCGGCTGGCCGGTGCCGACGTCGCCGATGTTCGCGCGGAACGGGCGGAGCGCGTCGTCGCCGACCCGCTCGTAGCTGATCTCGAGCCGGTCGCCGCCGTCGGCCTGCAGGGCCACCTTGGCGAGGCCGCTGATCAGTTCGGTACCCGAGCCGCTGATCTCCTTGCCGTTGCCGGCCGAAAAGTTGTCGCCCTGCGCGAGGTTGAGGTAGGCGAGATAGTCGAAGCCGTGGAAGGCGCCGTAGCTCGCGAGGCCGCCGGCGATCGTGTTGCTGTTTGTCTCGTAGGACACGGTCCCGAAGCCGCCGATGGTCTTGCCCGGCTCCAGCAGGTCGCGCGCGTCCTTGGTCTCGAAGGCGATCGAGCCCGCCAGCGCGCCGGGCCCGGCGTCGGCCGGCGCCACGCCGGCGTCGACCCGCACGGCCTTGAGCAGGCTGGGATCGATAAGATTGGTCGCGTTGTGGTGGAAAATCTTGTTGTTCTGCCGGCCGCCGTCGATGGTGACGGCGAGGTTGGTCTCCTCGACGCCCTGGACGTAGAGCTTCTGCGAGGTCGGGATCGAGCTGCCGACCTGCACCTTGGGCTCGCCGGCGAAGACATCCGCCAGATCGGAGGGGTTCCTGCGCTCCAGATCCTGCGCCGTGACGTCGACCTGATTGACGGCGCCGCTGCGCTCGCCACTCGCTGTGAGCACGATCGTGTCGAGCACGACGGCGCCCTCGGCCGCAGCCTCCGTCCCGGCCGTCGCCGCGTCGCCGACGACCGTCAGGGTGTCGGCTCCGCTGAAGCGCCAGGACAGGCCCGAGCCCGCCAGCATGCGCGCGACGGCGTCGCCGCGCGTGAGGTTGCCGGAGACCGCCGGAGCCGAGAGGCCGTCGACCGCGCCGCTGTCGAAGGCGATCTGCAGTCCGGTCTGGCTGGCCAGCAGGCGCAGCGCCGGGCCGAGCGGCTGGGCCGGCACGTCGACGGCGTAGCGGGCCGCCTCGGTCTGCGCGCTCGCGGGCAGCGTCGCGCCGAGCACCAGCGTCGAGACGGAGAGGCCGGCCAGCAGCCGCAGCGTCGGCGCCGACGCTCCCGAAAACCCCGTTCTCCCGGACATCCGACCGTTTCCACGCCCCGTCATCACGCCACCCCTCGCTCGCCCCGCCCCGCGCTCGCGCGGCGGGCACAGACCACACGCCTTCATGACGTGCGGGCGGCCGGCTCACCCAAAGGGCGGCGGAATTATTTTTGTCGAGGAGGCGGAGGGCGGCGCGGCCGCTCAGGAGACGAGGATCAGCAGGCCCGGGATGCGGCGGACGGACAGCCCCTGCGTTCCGGCCAGCGCCTCGACGGCATCGGCCGCCCCGGCGATGGCGAAGTCGCCGCTGACGGTCCTTGGGCTGCTCGCGGCGAGGACGATGCGCTCGGGCAGATAGCGTCCGAGTTCGGCGACGGCGAGGGGAAAGGGCACCGCGTCGAAGACGATCCGGCCGCCCGTCCAGGCGAGGTCCCGGGCCGGATCGGCGTCCACCGTCACCGGCACCCCTCCGGCGAGCCAGCGCAGCTTGCGGCCCGCGTCGAGATGCACGCGGCCCACGGCCGGCCAGCCCGGCCCGGGGCCGACGTCGATCTCGCCCCGCACCGCGAGGAATGTCGCCTCGTCCGGTTCGAGCCGCACGGCGCAGACGCCCTCGTCGAGGGTGCCCATCGCCGGGCCCGCCACGAGTTCGAAGGCGCGCTCGCCGGGTCGCACCGTCACCCTCGCCTCGCCTTCGAGCAGGGACAGCCGCCGACGGCCCGGCCCGAAGTCGTAGGCGACGGCGCTCGCCGTGTTGAGCAGCAGGCCGCTGCCGTCCGGCAGGGTCGCCTCGATCTGCTCGCCGGCGCCGGTGGAAAGGTCCGCGAGGAAACGCCCCGACCACTTCGGCACGACGACGGCGGCGGCGGCGAGCGCCGCCGCGCCGCCGACGAACACGGCCCGGCGCGAGGGACCGCGCGAGGGCACGGACGCGAGGCTGCCGACGTCCCGCGCACGAGCGGAGACGGCGCCCTTGCCCGAGGGATCGATCTCGCCGAGCAGAGTCCAGAAGTTGCGCTCGCGCTCGAAGGCGCGGCGGTGCAGCGGCTCGAGGCACCAGGCTTCGAACCGGCGCCGGTCTTCCGGGCTGACGGCGCCGGAACTCAGCCGCACGACCCAGTCGCGCGCATCGAGTGCGATGCGCCTCTCGGTCTCGGATGGCTCGCGTCGGGTCGTCATCGAATGTCACAGCGCGGATTGGCGGAAGGCCCGGGGACCTGTTTCGAGTAGCACGGCGATCCCTCCGGCCCAAGGGGCGGCGGCGAGCACCCTTTCGTCCGCCGCGCGGTCAGCCCTCGACAGCGTCCCGCACCTCGGACAGGCGCTCCATCACCCGGCGGATGTGATAGTAGACCGCCTGCTCGCTGATCCCGAGGCGGTCGGCGATCTCGCGGTGGGTGACGCCGCCGAGCCTGTTCATGAGGAAGATCTGCCGGCTCCGCTCCGGCATGGTCTGCAGCGCCGCCTCGACGGCGCGCAGCGTCTGGCGGCCGCTGACGATCCGTTCCGGACAGGGCGCCTCGCTTCCGGCGAGCAGCAGTCCGCCGGCCTCGCCGTCGAGTTCGCGCCGGCGGCGCTGCTTGCGCGCGTGGTCGACCACCGCGTTGCGGGCGGCGCGGACGGTGAACCCCGCCGCGTTGTCGATCCGCTGCGAAGGCTCCACCCCGGCCAGCCGGATCCAGAGATCCTGCATGATGTCCTCGGCCGCGGCACCGCAGGCGACGCGCCCGCGAACCATCGCCTCGACGCCGGGCCGCAAACGCGTGAACGCGGAGAGGAGAGCACTCAGTTCCATCGCCATCCCAAGCCTCGACAGCGGTGCACGAGCCCGCTCGACCGCTGATAGGATGCGCGTGAAAGCCGTTCAACCTCAGAGAATTAGGGCAATTCCAGGCTACCGGCGGCCATCACCCGGATTTTTGAGTATCACAATCATGTTAATTGGCGGCGAGCAAAGCGCTTTCCGGCCGCCCGTCCCTCGCACCCGCCCCGCCCCTCGTCCGTCACGGCACCGAATTTCCCCCGCAGCCGTTGCCGAAACGACACGCCGCGGCGCGGCGCGCCGGTCAGGTCCGTCCGACCAGCACCCGAATAGCCGCCGGAACGGGCTCGATCACCACGGCCGAAAGCTCCCGGGCGAGGCCGGTGGCGGCGGCGGCGAGCGGCCCGCCGCCGATGATCACGGCCTCCGCACCGTCGTCCTCGATGGCGCCGCGCACCTCCTCGCGCAACTGCCGCTGCAATGTGTCGAGGTCGGCCATCAGCGTTTCCGGATCTCCGGCCGTCGTGCGGATCGAGAGCAGTTGCCGCGACAGCCCGCGGCCGACGGCACAGCGCCGGATCGCGTCGACGAGCCTCGGCGTCGTCGTCGCCACGGAAAAGCGGCGTCCGCCCGCGCCCGCCTCCATCATGCTCGCCTCCGCCAGCCCGACCACGGGGCAGGCGAGCCTCGCCTTGAGGACGTCGAGCCCCGGGTCGCCGAAGGCGGCGACCACGACGCCGTCGAGACCGTCCGCCGGAAGGTCGGAGGCCAGTGCGATGACGGCCTGCGCGGCGATCGCCAGCGCGGGCTCGTCGGTGATGAGCGGGGCGCCGAAGGGAGCCGTCGCGCCATCGACCGTGACCCGCCCGGCCGCCGCCCGGCGCGCCACCGCCACCATGAGATCGGTCGCCGCCGCCGAAGTGTTGGGATTGATCAGAAGGACACCCACGTCACGCCGCCGTTCTTGTTCGTTCTTCCGGTTCGCTTCGGGCGAAGGGCACGCCCGCGGGTCAGTCGAGACCGAGCAGCCGCGCGGGGTTGATCCGCACCATCGTCTCGATCTCGCCGACGGAGAATTCGAGGTCGAGGAGCGAACTGATCAGCAGCCGCATGCCCTCGAGCGGGGCCGGCGCCGAGCGGATGCCGTAGTCGGTGGCGAGGACGAAATGCTCCACGCCGATCTCGCGGATCTGCCGGGCCCAGGGCACGATGCCCTCGAAGGCCGGCGCGTTGGCGATGCCGGCGATCTCGTCGGCCCATTCGCGCTCGACGTAGTAGTTCGTGCGCGCAAGGCCGCGGTGAAACATCCAGTCCGACACCGCCCCTTCCAGGAAGACGCCGCGGGCGGCGAGGCTCTTCTGTTCCGCGGTCGAAAGCTGGGCGCGGGCCGGATGGGCGACGATCAGTTTCGCGACACCGTGACGCTCGGCGAGTTCGGCGACACGCATCGCCTCCTCGCCGGAGACGTGGCCGGTGTTGAGATAGACGTCGGGCCGCTCGGCGACGAGGTCGAGGATTTCGGCGAGTTCGCGCGGGATCGGATCCTCGAGCGGAATGCGGATCGCCCGCGACAGCTCCTCCTCGACGAACTTCGGCGAGAGGTCGGCGAGGCGCACCGGCTTGCCGTCGATCATCCGGCCCTCGCGGCTCGCCATGTGATGGGTGCAGTGGGCGCCGAGGTGGACGAACTTCGCGCCCGAGCCGTAGGCGAGCGCCGTCTTCACCGCGCGCGGATTGAGCCCGCCGAGGCAGGAGGTGAGGATGATGCCGCCGTAGACGTCGATCCCAGGCACCGCGCGGCGCACCATCCAGGCCGTGCCGGCGCTCATTCCCAGCGTGTGGTCGTAGAAGACCAGCGCCCGCATGCCGGCGGCTTTCGCCTGGTCGGCGATCTGGAACGGGTCCATCCGTCCGGGGCAGGACATCAGCCACGGACCGCTGTGGATGTGGGTGTCGATGGCGCCGCGGATCAGGTCGTCGGGCAGTTCGTAGGAGCGGTTGCGGAAGGTCTCGCCAAGGCTCGTCATGGGGCAGTTCCTGTGGAAGGCGGATCGGCGATCTCAGTTGGCGATCAGGCCGGGGGCGAAGAGCACGATGCCGGGGAAGATCGTGATCAGCGCGATGAACAGCAGCATCGTCGCCACGTAGGGCAGCACGCCGACGATGACGTCGTCGATCTCGCCCTTGTCGCGGATGCTCTGGATCACGAAGAGGTTGAGCCCGACCGGCGGCGTGATCATCGCCACCTCGATCAGCAGCATCATGATGACGCCGAACCAGACCGCGTCGAAGCCGGCGGCGAAGACGGTCGGGGCGATGATCGGCACGGTCGCGACCATCATCGTCAGCGTGTCCATGAACATGCCGAGGACGAAGTAGAAGACGACCACCATCAGCAGCAGGGCGTAGGGCGTCAGGCCGAGGCCAACGACGAGATCGTTGATCGCCCTGGTCAGACCGATGCTGCCGATGACGAAGTTGAGGAAGTAGGCCGCGACCAAGAGGGCCATCGACATGGCCGTCGTGCGCATCGAGCCGAGGATCGCCGCCCGCAGCATCGGCCAGTCGAGCCGGCCGTGGCGTGCGGCGAGGGCGAGCGAGGCGGCGAGCCCCAGCGCGCCGGATTCGGCCGGCGTCGCGACCCCGGCGTAGATCGATCCGACCACGAGCAGGAAGATCGTCATCGGCGCGAGGAAGGCCGGCAGCGCGCGCCAGCGCTCTGCCCATGTGAAGGTCACCCGCCGGCCCCGGGCCGCCGGATAGATCCGGCAGACGAGCAGGGTCGTCGCCATGAACAGCGCGACGAGAAGCGCGCCCGGCACGAAGCCGGCGAGATAGAGCTTGGGGATCGAGGTGTCGGTCAGCAGGCCGTAGAGGATCATGTTGGTGGAGGGCGGGATGAGAATTCCAACCGTGCCGCCGGCCGCGAGCGTGCCGAGGAAGATGCGCCGGTCGTAGCCGTGGCGCTCGATTTCCGGGATGGCGACGGTGCCGACGGTCGCCGCCGTCGCGACGCTGGTGCCCGAGGTCGCCGCGAACAGGCCGCAGGAGGCGAAGTTGGAATGCATCAGGCCGCCCGGCAGCCAGGACAGCCAGCAGGACATCGCGCCATACATCCGCTCGGCCATGCCGGAGCGCAGCAGCACCTCGCCCATCATGATGTAGAGCGGGATGGCGAGCAGGATGAAGCTGGTGCTGGTCATCCAGGCGACGTCGCCGATCGCGTAGGTCAGCGGCAGGAAGCTGTAGGTCTTGGAGAGCGCGACCCCGAGCAGCCCCATGCTGGCGGCGACGGGCAGGCCAAGGCCGATGAAGAGGACGAGGAGGATGAGCGTGACGGGGATCATGTCTGTCGTCCTTGCGGCGCGGGCATGTCTTCGGGACCGGTCCGGGTGCCGGCGACGGCCCGGCATCCGGCCCGGTCGCCGCGGGCCAGCCTGACGGCGGCGATGATGAGGAGCACGGCGCCGGTGGCGACGAAGGCGACATGGGCCGCCGCCCAGAGCGCCTGAGGCAGGGCCAGCGGCGTGCGGAGCTGGGTCATGGCGCGCGAGTCCCGGATGAGGGACACCCAGGCGGTGTCGACCGCATACCAGGCGACCAGCGCGAAGAAGCCCGTCAGCGCCGCGAGCGCCAGGAGGTCTATGACCGCCTGAAGGCGCGCCGGCATCAGGCGCGTGAAGGAATCGACGCGGATGTGGGCGCGCTCGACGAGGCAGTAGGGGAAGGCCAGCGTGGAGCCGATGGCGAGCGCGTAGCTGCACAGTTCGTCGGTGACTCCGGTGGAGCCGCCGAGGATCTTGCGCACGAAGACCTCGACGCAGATCAGGCCCGCCGCCGCGATGATGATCAGGCCGCCGAGGATGGCGAGGCCGCGGGCGGCGAAGGCGGTGGCGCCGAGCAGGCCCGCGAGGCTCGCGGTCCCGGCCGGTCGCTTGTCGTCCGTGTCTTCTGTCACAGGCTTCACCTCCGGCCTGGTGTCGTCATGGGCGAGGAGATCTGGCGCCATCCGCGGCCGGACGGCGCCGACCCGCCGTTCGGCACCGGGCTCGCGACACGATCGCGGGGCGAGGCCGGTCGCGGCCGCCGCCCCGCCACCATCGTCAGTCGGCCTTCAGGGCGAAGCCGACGGCCTTGCCGACGGTGTCGTTCCATTCGGCGGCGCAGTCGCTGCCGCAGCGGGCGGCGAAGGCCGGCAGCACGCTCATCTCCATGATCTCGGCCCGCTGTTTCAGATCCTCGGCGCCGGGCTCGACCACGGTCATCGAACCCTTCACGCCGAGATCGCAGGCGCCCTCGCCGGTGTTGCAGCTGATGCCCTCGGCGGTCGCCTCGGCGGCGAGCGTCCAGAGCGTGTCCTCCAGCTTGCCGTAGCCTTCTTCCAGCACGGCCTGCTGCTGCGGGGTGAGCGCGTTCCAGGCGTCGAGGTTGGCGCCCCAGTACTGGATCGCCCAGCCGAGGCTCATCGGATAGAGATGGCTCGTCACCTCGAACCACTTGGAGGTGTTGCCGGTCAGCGTTCCGGTGATGGCGCAGTCGATCACGCCGTTCTGCAGGGCCGGCACCGTGTCGCCGTAGGGGATGTTGACGGCGGTGGCGCCGGCGCCGGCGACGAAGTCGGTGAGCGCCTGGTTGTAGACGCGGATCTTCCTGCCCTTGAGGTCGGCGAGGCCGGAAAGCGGCTTGGAGCACCAGATCGCCTGGGGCGGATTGGCGCCGAGGGCAAGCAGCTTGATGCCGAACTTGTCGCGCAGGGTCGCGTCGAGCACCGGACGATAGGCGGCGCAGGCGGCACGCGCCTCGTCGAGGCTGCCGGTGAGACCGGGAAGATCGCAGCCCTCGAATTTCGGCTCGTCACGGACCGCCTGGGTGAGGCCGCCGCTGGCGAAGGTGATCGCCCCGCTCGACAGCATGCGGATCACTTCCGGCCCCGAGACGCCGAGCTGGTCGGCGGAGACGAGATCGACCTTGATCGCACCGTCGGACAGTGCCGGGAGCGTCTCGCCGAAGAAGGGAATTTCGCCCCGGGTGTGGAGGATGTTCTGGATCGGCTGCCCGACCACCTTGAGCGTGACGGACGGCTCGGCGGCGGCCGCAGGAAGGGCGACGCCGACCGCGAGAAGGCCACCGATCACTCGTGCGAATTTCATGATCTCGATCCCCTTGAAGGCGAAGCCGGCGGCCCGAGCGGCCGACCGCGCGACTGGAACTACCGGCCCCCCCGGCGCGATGAAGACGCTGCGGCGGGCCGTGGCTTTGAGAAACTTTCGTTTCTTCAATTGAGGGTCACGATACGATCGTTTCACGGCATTGCAAGGCCGTTCGCCCGGAAAAACGCCGCCGGAACGCGCATGCGAACAATATGTGCAAATGCCTCGGGGGATTGCCGAAGGCTGCGGCAGTCAGAGCTCTACGAGGGCGTCGTTGAGGGCTTCGATCCCGCGCAGCCGCTCGCGGCCGGCGCGGCCGGCGCGGGCGATCGTCTCGTCGGCGAGAAGCTGGCACACCGCCATCACCGCGACGTGGTTGAACAGCGGCCCGATCGGCGAGGTCTCGCAGCGCAGCTGCCAGGAGACGCCGGGATGCGGCGGGGCGCTCTCGTCGGTGACGTAGACGAGGCGGGCGCCGCTGCGCTCGATCTGGTCGAGAACCGGGCCGAGGCTGACGGGCCGGCGCCGCAGGCCGAAGACGATGACGACGTCCGCCGGCGCGACGCTGACGAGGTGCTCGCCCATCGTCTGGCCGCCGCCGGGAATGACGCTTATGGAATCAAGGACCTGCAGCAACTGCCAGCCGACGTAGGCGGCGAAGGCGTGGCTGGCGCGGTAGCCGACGACCCAGACCCGCCGCGCCGACAGCAGCGCGTCGGCGATCGCCGCGATCGTGGTGTCGTCGATGGCGCTCAAGGTGCGCTGCAGATTTTCCACGGTGCGGGCGAACTGCGATTCCAGCGAGGTACGCTCGTTGGCCAGCGTCCGGCTCGCGAGATACAGCCGCGACCCGGTCGCCTTCTCCTCGCGGGCATGGCGGCGGGCCTCCTCGAAGGAGGAATAGCCGAGCTTGCGGACGAAGCGGGAGATCGTCGCCTTCGAGACGCCGGCGAGCGCGGCAAGCTCTCCGGACGAGTAGCTGGCGAGATCGCCGGGGAAATCGCACAGCATGTTGCCGAGCTTGCGCTCGGCCGGATGCAGCGTCGGCAGCGCCTGGTTGACCCGCCCGAGAAACGATCTGTCGCCCTGCATGGCACCGTCATGAAATGAATGTTTCACAACCCATGCATTTCAGGCGGCGCCGGCACTTTCAAGCGAAAGTTTCGGGCGGGCGGGGGAGCGTCCGGCCGCCCCCCCTTCGCCGGACCGGGGCGACCGCCCTGCCCGGCCCGGCCGGCGAACCGTTCAAATCCTGCCGAGCCCGTCACCGCGGCAGGGATAGCGGCGCTCGCTGCCGTCTTCGCCGAGGCGGGCGAGGCCGGTGGCGACGAGGGTATCGAGCACCTCGCGCACCCGCTCGCGGCGCTTCGGCGGATTGCGGCCGTCGAACACGGCGGCGAGCGCCTCGGCCGGCGTCGGCGCCGGCGATTTTGCAAGCAGGTCGCGGACGAGGCGGATCTGGTCGAGGCCGTCGGCCGGCCATTTCGGCTTCTCGGCGACCACCGGGACGGAGACGTCGAGGCTGCCGACGTGGTCGTCCGCTGGCTTTGGCACCTTGGCGCCGAGTTTCGGGATCTGGTAGTCCGGCCGCAGCCAGCGCACGAGGCCGTGCTTTTCCTCCGCCGCCCGCTCCTGGTCGAGCGCGACGAGCCGCGACAGCAGCTCCTCCTCGGCGGCCTCCTGCTCCGGCGTCTTGTGCGGCGAGGGCAGCGTCGCCCCCGGCCTGCCGACGTGGGCGGGGGCGAGATCGTCCCAGCCGTAGGCGGCAAGCACCGCGCGGTCGATGTCGTCGTGGATTTCCTTCAGCACCGAGACCAGTCCGGCCTCGTGGACGTCGCGCTCCTTGGCCGAAAGCGGCGGCACCTCGCAGCCGTTCTCCAGCTCGCGCAGCCGCTCCGGCGCGTTGTGGAGCCCGGTCATGGTCAGGAACTCGTGCGCCGCCAGACGCTCCTTGCGGAAGGCGTCGAGGCGCTCGCCGAGTTCGCGCAGGCGATCTTGCTGCGCGAACAGCGGGTCCCCGACAGGCTTCGAACCGGTGACCTCTGCCCGCGGCCTTCGCACGGCTCCATGCCGCGCCACACCCCCGCCACTTCCCCCTTTGCCTCGGCCGCGAAACCGGCTATAGGGGTCACCTGTCCACGGCGGTTCAAGCTCGTCGCCCAGAGTTGCACCCGTAGCTCAGCTGGATAGAGTGCTGCCCTCCGAAGGCAGGTGTCAAGTCGGTTTGGGCAAGGAAGGAGACGAAAATAGGCAGTAAGAACAAGGATTTGCGAGGTCCGCGTTCTTGTCTTTTAACTCGCAAAAAGTTCACGTAAGCCCTGCGTAAGCAGTTGCGACCGGTAAGCACCCGTAGCTCAGCTGGATAGAGCGTCGCCCTCCGAAGGCGAAGGCCACAGGTTCGAATCCTGTCGGGTGCGCCATCTCTCACAGTCGCTTCGACGATCAGACCAAGGAAAGTTCTGCGCTTGCGAACCTCCTGGCAGCGGTCGTGAAGCGCTTGACAATGGAGAGCTGAATCGTCGCTTGAAGGCAGTGCGAGGGCCGACCCGTTTACGCACCTGCCCGCTGCATTCTTGCGTTGCGGAAATAGCTATTTTAGCTACTATTCCGTGGCTCCAACTAGAGATTGCGCGCGATGAAAAGAATGTCCGCGAAAGAAGCCAAGAACAGCTTCGGGATGCTGATCGATTATGCTCGGGCGGAACCAGTGCAGGTCGAGAAGCACGGACGGCCGGTCGTAGTTGTTATGAGTGTGGAGGAGTTCCGACGGCTCACTCCGCGGGCGAACAGTGAGAAGGCCAAGGTTATTGGCCATCTTGCGCCGGGGAGGCCATAATCGAGGATGTACGTCAAAGGGGGGCAAATACTGGCGGAATCGTCCTTGAGCGCCCGGCGAACTGGGTCCAGACAATCGGATGCGTACCCGGTCGTTGACCTCTTTGCTGGCCCAGGGGGGCTCGGAGAGGGCTTCGCATCCTCACTAGATGACAAGCAACGCCATCGCTTCCGCAGCATCGTATCGATCGAGCGCGATGCGTTTTCGCACCAGACATTGCTGCTCAGGCACTTCTTTCGGCACTTTCCCGACGGTGAGGTCCCGGATGATTACTATGGCTTTCTAGCAGGACGGATCACGCAAGCCGACCTCTTCGCTCGCCATCCGGCCGCTTATGCAGATGCCAAGCTGAGCGCCCTGCGAATATCGCTGGGCATGGAGTCGCATGGAGAGGTGCGGCAGATCATTCGACAGCGCCTCGCAGGTAACGAGCATTGGGCGCTAGTCGGCGGTCCCCCGTGCCAAGCTTATTCTCTGGTCGGCCGGGCACGGATGAAGGGCGATCCGAAATTCGAGCTGGACGAGAAGCACACCCTCTATCTCGAATATCTTCGAATCATTGCCGACCACCGGCCGCCGATCTTCGTCATGGAGAACGTGAAGGGACTGCTATCAGCCACCATCGAGGGCAAGTCCGCCATCAACCGCATAGTTCGCGACCTACAGCAGCCGGCGACTGCTATCCCGGACGCGCCGGTCGACCTTGCATACCGCCTCTATTCTCTGACGGAAGACGAAATGGCCGAGGGCGAGGTTGATCCCCGGTTGTTTCTTGTGCGCGCGGAGGACCACGGCATTCCGCAAGCGAGGCACCGGATGTTCATCGTCGGCATCCGCAGTGATCTGAAGGTTCGGCCCTCCACTTTGCGGAAGATGGCTGCACCGACAGTACGCGACACGATCGGCTCTCTTCCCCCCATCCGAAGCGGTCTGTCGAAGGAGAAAGACAGTCGGGATGCTTGGCTGGGCGCCATCCGGCAGATTTCCAGTATGAATATCCGCGGCCAGCTCAACGGCGCGGCCTATGCGGGGCAGGTGGCGCGGAGGCTCAGATTCGAGAAGCTTATCGAGGTGCCTTCGCCGCGCTCCACCTCGTCCACTCGTTATGTGGTGCGACGCCCGAACCATGACGTGCTGCGCAGTCTTTATGACGAACGCCTGCCGGTCCTGACCGGGCACGAGGCGCGCAGCCACATGGCGTCCGACCTTCGCCGCTACCTCTATGCGGCCACCTTCGCTCAGGAGACCGGACGCAGTCCGAAGCTGGCAGACTTCCCCACCAATCTCCTTCCCGCTCACCAGAATGTCGAGGAAGGCCGCAGTGGCAAGATGTTCTCCGACCGCTTCCGGGTCCAGCTTGCGGCTCAGGTATCGACGACGGTCACTTCGCACATTTCCAAGGATGGCCACTATTTCATTCACTATGACCCTGCGCAGTGCCGGAGCCTGACTGTGCGCGAAGCGGCTCGTCTTCAGACTTTTCCGGACAACTATTTCTTCGCCGGACCTCGCACCGAGCAGTATCATCAGGTCGGCAATGCAGTGCCCCCGAAACTTGCGCAGCAGATCGCTGAGATTGTCGCCGAGGTACTCGACTCCATCCGGGGCGGCCGATGATGGCGGACACTCTCACCAGCGAGCGGCGCAGTTGGAACATGTCGCGGATCAGGGGCCGGGACACCGCACCGGAGATGCTTCTGCGGTCTCTGCTCCACCGCGCCGGCTTCCGTTTCCGGCTTCATGCGAAGCAGCTACCCGGCCGGCCCGATGTGGTCCTGCCCAGATACCGGACCGCGATTTTCGTGCACGGCTGCTTCTGGCACCGACATCCCGGCTGCCGGAACGCGACCTCACCCACGACACGCCGCGAATTCTGGCAGGAGAAATTCGAGGGCAATGTCAGCCGCGATGCCCGTAACAGGGCCGCGCTCGAAGCCGCAGGCTGGACAGTCCTGACCGTGTGGGAGTGCGAGCTGAAGGCCGACGCGGAGGGTGTGGTCCGGCGCCTCGCCTGCGAGCTGAAAGGCGAGATCTGATGGCGAGGGCGCGCCATCTGCCTCCCAGCGCCGCCAGCCTGACGGCATCCCTCCGCGATCTCGGCTATTCACTCGAAACCGCCGTTGCCGACCTGATCGACAACAGCATCTCAGCCGACGCGACCGATATCCAGATCTTCTGCGACATCAGCCGCACCGCGCCGGCGCTCGTCATCGCGGACAACGGCCGCGGCATGACAGAAGATGAGGTAATCGCGGCGATGCGCCACGGCGCCACCGACCCGCGCAAGGAGCGAGGCCCGAAGGACCTAGGGCGCTTCGGCCTCGGCCTCAAGACCGCGTCGTTCTCGCAGTGCCGCCGGCTGACCGTGATCAGCGCCGTGAAGGGCGCACGGGCCGGCGCCGAATGGAGCCTCGCCCGGATCGAGGAGGACGACGATTGGTTCATATCCGTTCTCGAGCCCGACGAAATTGCGGAGCAGCCCTTCATCGAAACGCTCGGCGATACCGGCACATTGGTCATCTGGCGCGACCTTGACCGACTGCTCGAGGATGAGACCGGGCAGAAGCGGGACGAGATCGTCAACGAGAAGCTGGTCGTTGTCGAAAGGCACCTGTCGCTCGTCTTCCACCGCTTTCTCGCGGGTGAGGTGAAAGGGCGGCGGAAGCTGAGCATCCGCATCAACGGCCACCCGGTCGCCGCCTTCGATCCCTTCTGCCGCAAGAACGAGGCGACTCAGATGCTTCGAGAGGAGAAGGTCTGGGTCGGGGATGTGTCCGTCGTACTGCAGCCTTACATCCTGCCTCACCACAGCCGGCTCTCGACGTCAGAGTACGACTATTATCAGGACCGCAGCGACTTCATCTCCAACCAGGGCGCCTACGTCTATCGGAACGGCCGCCTAATGGCCTGGGGTGACTGGTTCCGGCTGGTGCCCAAGGGCGAGGCGACCAAGCTGGCGCGAGTCCAGATCGATTTTCCGAACAGCCTGGATGAAGCCTGGACCATCGACATCAAGAAGTCGCGCGCCCGGCCGCCGCACGCCGTGCGCGAACGCCTGCGGCAGATCATCAGCCAGATCACCGCCCGCAGCGTCACCGTCCATCGGGGTCGCGGCCAGAAACTGTTCCAGGAGAGCCAAGCTCCGTTGTGGGAACGCTATGCCGATCATAGTGGTATCCGGTTTGCGATCAACACGGAGCATCCACTGATCGCGTCCTTCGGCGCCCGACTGTCACCCGACGATGCCGCCTCATTGCGCGTACTGCTCGATTCAATTGCCACCGCCCTGCCGGTCGAGATGATCTACTCGGATTATTCGACGCATCCGCGCGAGGTGAGCCAGACGGCCGCGGACCCGGAGCAGACCTTGGATCGGCTGAAGAGCCTCAAGCAGGTGCTCTACGGAGACGGGCCGGGCGACCCGCAGGCATTCCTCCAGATCGTGCGATCGACACGCCTCTTCGACGGGCAGATTGAGACGGCCGAGAAATTCATCGCAGAGGCTTTCGCATGACCGCCACGATCATCACCGAGGAACGCAACATCGCCAATGCGCTGATCTCGGGTCTGGCCAACCTGACCGAGACGCCGACCCGCGAACAGGTGGGGGAGAAGGCGAGGCAGATCGCCGCCATCTTCGGCTACACCGGCGACCTTCGCAATATCATCACCGAGGCGATGATCTCGGTCGACACGCGCATGGGCGCCGGTGTCTCGCTGGTCGACGTTGCCGCGAAGCATGACGATCAGTGGGTCCGTAAGCGTGAGGACATCACCTGGACCTATTCCGGCGGATACGAGAACTTTCTGCTGAAGGACGGCTGGCCACCCCGGATGGTACAGTCGTTGAGCGACGTGACCAGTCGCATCCTAGGACATCTCCAAGACCCGCACAGCGAGGGCACGACCTGGAACCGCCGCGGCCTGGTCATCGGTCACGTCCAGTCCGGCAAGACCGCCAACTACACCGGCCTGATCGCCCGCGCCGCCGACGCCGGCTATAAGTTCATCATCGTCATCGCCGGTATTCACAACAATCTGCGCAAGCAAACCCAGGAACGAATCGACCAAGCCTTCATCGGACGGTCCAGTGATCCCGAGGACCGCCGCTCGATCGGCGTCGGCCTTGAGCCCGGCTATCCGCACCCGGCGACGCTCACCAACATCAACGAGGACTTCAACAAGAACACCGCGGCAAAGAGCGGCTGGAAGATCAACGACTTCTCCAAGCCGATCATCCTCATCATTAAGAAGAATGTCACCACCCTTACAGCCCTGCACAAATGGCTGAAGGCGCTGAACGCCGAGGGTGACGGTCGGATTTCCGACGTGCCGATGCTGCTGATCGACGACGAGGCCGACAACGCCTCGATCAATACCAACAAGGAGGATCTCGACCCGACCCGAACGAACGCCATGATCCGGCGCATCCTCGGGCTGTTCGCTAAGTCCTGCTATGTCGGCTACACAGCGACGCCGTTCGCGAACATCTTCATCAATCCCGACGCGTATGACGATGATGTGCGCGAGGAGCTGTTCCCGCGCGACTTCATCTACTGCCTCGACGCGCCGACCACCTATTTCGGCGCGGAGAAGGTGTTCCTCGACGACAAGACCAGCCAGTCCATCGTGAAACCGATCGACGACTGTGAGGACTTCCTGCCTTACAGACACAAGCGGGACGATCCCGTCCCGGAGCTGCCGCCCAGCCTTTACCGCGCCCTCGATGAGTTCATTGTCGCGCGCGCCATCCGCAACCTGCGCGGGCAGACCGGCAAGCACTGCTCGATGATGATCAACGTGTCGCGCTTCGTACCGGTGCAGCAGGCCGTGCGCGATTTCCTCAGCCTTCGCGAGAAGAAGATGAGGGACGCGGTCCGGACCAACTATCTGATGCCGGAATCGGTCTCCTCGGCAAACGTGTACATGCAGGGACTCAAGGCGGCGTTCGACGCCGAATATGCCGATGCGGGCTTCACCTGGGCCGAGGTCAAGACGGCACTCAACGGCGTGTTCGAGCACCTCCATCTCTACGTCATCAACAGCAAGAGCGACGAGGCGCTCGACTACACAAGGTACGAGAAGGAGGGTGTCGGCCTGACCGCAATCGCCGTCGGTGGTCTCAGCCTGTCACGCGGCCTGACGATCGAGGGCCTGACCGTCAGCTACATGTATCGTAACACCAAAATGTACGACACACTCATGCAGATGGGCCGCTGGTTCGGCTATCGGCCGGGATTCGAGGATCTCTGCCGCGTCCATCTCTCCCGTGACTCCATCAACTGGTACTCCCATATCGCCGACGCCGCCGAGGAGCTCACCCAGCAGGTCAAGCGGATGCGGCGTGATGGCCTCAGCCCGAAGGATTTCGGCCTCTATGTCCGCTCGCACCCCGACAGCCTCCTGATCACCGCCGCCAATAAGATGCGGTCCGGCGAGGAGGTCACTGTCGAACAGAGCTTCAGCGGCCGGCTCCGGGAGAGCTACGTCGTCTCGACCGATCCCGAAGTGAACGCCCGGAACTTCGACCTGATCGCCGAGCACTGGCGCGGCGGTTTCGGAGGACAACCGGCGGAGGACACCGGGAAGGGCCTGATCTTCCGAGACGTCTCGATCACGGTGGTCGAGGATTTCCTGACCCGTTTCGAGAGCCACTCGACCTTTGCCGGCATCAAATCGGATGTGGTGAACTATCTCGAACGCATCGCCGAAAAGCGGCCGGTTGCCGACGTCCTGCTCATCTCCCCCGGAGGCGCTCCGGGCGATGGCGGGCCATTCATGCTGAGAAACCAGGTGCGTGTCGTCGGCAAGGATCAGCCGAATGGAACCGCGTGGCGCCTGAACAAGGATCGTGTCGCCTCCCGCGGCGACGAAAAGCTCGGGCTCGACGATGCGCAGCGCAAGGAGGCGGAAGCGCTGGCGGGCGGCGAGGACGGAACCGGAGCGGTCTCCGACGCGCACTACCGGATGGTCCGGAACAGGCCGCTCCTCATGATCCACAGCCTCGAGCCCCGGGACGGGGCCGTGGAAGGGCCGATCGCCGCTTTCGGCATGAGCTTTCCCTACGGAGACTATTCGACCACCATCAACGTGGTCGTGAACAAGGTCTGGCTCCAGCAGATGCAGGGCTATGGCGATGACCCGGACGACGAGGAGGACTATGATGTCTGAATCCTCGCCGTGGGACGGCATCACGGTTCCCGGCGCGGACTACAACGTCCGCCAGGTTCCCGGCGAAACCGCCGTGCCCTGCTTCTGGGGACGCGACACGACCGGCGCCTGCCTGTTCGTTGCTGAGCTTCAGGGCGACCACACCTACCAGTTCCGGAAGGATGTGGTCACGGTGCATGGCATTGACGTCGATCTTCGCGGGGGCGAGCCGGGACAGCAGCGACTTGTCCTCACGCTTGAAAAGCAGGTCGATCGCGATCTTTTCGAGAGCCTCTGCCGCACCCTCGCAACCGCGCTGGAACGCGCCACCGATTCCGCCAGCTCGCTTGCAGTCGCGCTGGCGCACATCCGACGCTGGAAGACCTTCCTTTCCGGTCGCAGCCAGCACCTCTCGGCCGAGGAGGTCCGCGGCCTGTTCGCCGAACTCACCTTCCTGCTGGAGCTGATCGAGCGGCAGCCATCGAACACCGCCGCCGTCGAAGCCTGGCTCGGCCCTGAGAAATCCCATCAGGATTTCATCTTCGGCAACTCAGCGGTCGAGATCAAATCGCTGTCCGGCACCGAGCGCGGCACGGTCCGTATCTCCTCGGAGGACCAGCTCGAATCGCTCAATGATGAACTGTTCCTGCGCATCTACCGGCTGAGCAGCCTGCCCGATGCGGCAGGAGCGCAATCCCTCAACGAGATCGTCGCCGCAGTGCAGACGCAGCTCGCTGAGGCGGAAGCCATCGAAGCATTCGACCGCAAGCTGGTCGCGCACGGCTATGCACCGCTGCCCGACTATGACCAGCCGCGTTTCGTCGTGAGCGATGTGCACAGCTACCGCGTTGTCGAGGAGTTTCCGCGGCTCGTGCGGTCGCAACTGCCGACCGGCATCGACAGGGTCGCCTACGATATCCAGCTGGAAACCATTGCGCTTTACGAATGTGACAACGGGGGAGTTTTCGGGGGGAACTGATGGAGCAGACCGTAGAGGAGTTCTTCCACGACTTCCGCCAGGAGACACTGGCTGATGCCGAGGCCAACAGCACCTATCAGTTGGAAGCCTTCATGGAGGCGGTCTCCAGCGAACTGATAGAGACCGGCTTCATCGAGGGATTCGAACACTGCCACTACCGTGCTCCGCGCGGCATGCGCGTCGACGGCTACTGGTTCAACGACGAGGGCGCGCTCGACATTTTTGTTGCCGACTTCGACTGCCGCCGCGAGTTAGAGACGCTGACTCGTACCGACGTGGACGCCGCCTTCAAGCGCCTCGTCAACTTCTTCGAGGCAAGCCTTCAGGGAACGCTCGAACCCGACGTGACCACACCCGAATACGGGCTGGTGCGGCAGATCGCCGATCGTAGGGCCATGCTGCGTCAGGTGAATTTCTACCTGACCTCCGAGCGGGTGCTGAGCGACCGCTTCCAGGCAAGTCCCGACGGCGAGGTCGGCGGCATCCGCGCGGCCTATCACATCTGGGACATGGCTCGGTTCCAGCGCCAGCGCAGCTCACGCGGCCACAAGGAGCCGCTCGATATCGATTTCGTGGAGCTGTTCGGAAACGGAATCGCCTGCCTGCCGGCCAATCTCGGTTCGGACTCCTATCAGTCCTATCTCATCGTCATGCCGGCCCCGATTCTCGCAGCGCTCTACGACCGGTACAGCGCGCGGCTGCTGGAACAGAACGTGCGGACGTTCCTCCAGGCCCGCGCGCAGGTGAACAAGGGCATCCGCGCGACCATCATCAACGAGCCGCAGATGTTCTTCGCCTATAACAACGGGATCACCGCGACTGCACAGGAGGTCCAGACGCGAATGACCGACAGCGGACTTCAGATCGTCCGCATGACCGATCTCCAGATCGTGAACGGCGGCCAGACGACCGCCTCGCTCTTCCATACGCAGCGTCGTGACAAGGCCGACCTGTCGGGCATCTTCGTCCAGATGAAGCTGTCGGTCATCGACAGCGAGCAGAGCGAGATGGTGGTCCCGCGCATCTCCGAATACGCCAACACGCAGAACCGGGTGAACGCAGCCGACTTCTTCTCCAACCATCCCTTCCACGTCCGTATGGCGGAGTTTTCGCGCAGAATCTGGGCACCTGCACAGCAGGGCGCGCAGCGCGAGACCAAATGGTTCTACGAGCGGGCGCGGGGCCAGTATGTGGACGCGCAATCGAAGCTCACCCCCGGCGAGCAGAAGCGATTCCGCGCCGAATACCCCAAGACCCAGATGTTCACGAAGACCGACCTCGCCAAGTTCGAGAACGTTTTTGACGATCATCCCAGGTGGGTGAACCTCGGCAGCCAGAAGAACTTCGCCCGCTACGCGCTGCGCATCGGGAAGGAATGGGAGAAGTCGTCCGACGGCTTCAACGAGCTCTATTTCAAGCGGGCGATTGCCCGCGGCATCCTGTTCCGCGCAACCGAGAAGCTGGTCTCGGCGCAGCCTTGGTACAACGGCGGCTATCGCGCGAATATCGTAGCCTACACGCTCTCCATGCTCGGCGAGATCACGAAGCGCCGGAAGGCCAGCGTCGACTATCAGCGCATCTGGTCTGCGCAGACGGTCGACGAGGTGCTGTCGGAGACGCTGGTCATCATAGCGACGGCGGTGAACGAGGACATCATCCAACCGCCGCAGGGTATCTCCAACATCTCAGAGTGGTGCAAACGAGAGGGGTGCTGGACACGCCTGCTCGACCAGGCCGACAATATCGCCGAACTGCTGCCCGAGGCGTTCTGGACCGGACTCGCATCGGCTGAGGATAACCGGCACGAGGCGAAGACCGCACGACAGACGCAGAAGATTGACAACGGGATCGAGGTGCAGCGGCAGGTTTTCGAGGTGCCGCCGGCGCAGTGGTCCGCGATCCTCCGCGAGGGGTCCAGCCGCCGGCTGCTAACGCCGAAGGAAGTAGGCATCCTCCAGATCGCGACACAGATGCCCGCCAAGATTCCGACCGAGCGGCAGAGTGCGATATTGATCGAGATTCTCGGCAAGGCCCAGCAGGAGGGCATCCTGTAAGAGGGAAAACCGCCCATCAGCAGTGCGGCCGCCATCGTCGTGTAGCCCTCAGGACCCCGCTGACCATTCCCGGACACGCCGCAGGCGAATTCTCCCAGCTGGCGTCGTTTCATTAGCCAGCTTGAGGCAAAGTGCTTTTTCGATATGACATCGATTTGCAGAGACTGGTCGCTCACGGCGAGCTCTTGGTCAGCCGACGAAGATTGCCGAGCAACCGGCTTCGCACGGCATTTACCGGTTCCGACCAAATCTGCGCCAGCGTATTCACCGCTCGATCGGCATCCCACGGCCATGCTGCCCTTCCGTCGACCTGGGCAAAAGGACCATCCGATTCCGTAAGAACGCGGTCGCGGGGCATTCTCATAACTAGGGCTTGCCCCTTTTCTCCAGCCAACATCGCTGGCCCAGTGCTGAACCAGCAACCGAGGTCAACTGCGCGCGACAGCTCCTTTTGCGTGCCTGAAAACCAGTGTAGGATCGCAATGCCAGCACCGGGCTGCGCTTCCAGTGCATCAAGAACCTGCGTCGCTGCGCGACGGCTGTGAATGGTCATAATTCGCCCGCCGGCCCGCGCACACAGTTCGAGCACGCGCGTGAAGACTTGCTCTTGATCCGGCCAGTGCCGCCGGTACTCCGGGCCGCCGTCGAGCCCGACTTCACCGACGTAGCGCACGTGAGGAAGCAGCCGCTCGAACAGCGGTAGCTCACCTTTCCTCTCGTGCGCTATCTGAGGATGTAGCCCGAGCGCAGTGCGAATCCTTGAAGCACCTTTTGCTAGCGCGGCCGTCCCGCCCCACGCGGACGGCGTTGTTGTGACCGAGAGAACATAAAGGTTCCGGGCCACGCATTCGCGAGCTGTAGCTTGTGGATCAGGATAAAGATCCAAGTGCGCGTGGAAATCGATCACTTGACCCCGTAGGCTTGGTGAAGGGCGCGAAGCTCGCCGAGTCCGCGCTCCAGCATCCCGAGCAGAGCGGCGCGGTCCTGGATAAAGGGTGATGCGAGCGCATGCCCGAGCCAGCTCTCGACACCCTCGGCGTGAACGGCTGCGAGCGCGATGGCGACTGAGCGAACGTCGTCGAAGCCGGCATGCTCCGCGTCGTCTTTCCCGATCGGCGCGTAGACATAGTCTGTCGTGTCGGGCGCGGCCGCCCAAGAGAGGTATGCCGCCCGCCGGACTTGGCACGGAACACAACGCCCGCATTGCCGATAATTGAACCTCTGGAAACGACCACAGCTCGTAGATCGGACCGCTTCCGCGCGAAGCAGCGCTTGGTCCGCACAGTCCTTGAGCATCTCGCCTTTCGTCTTGGTTGCGTATGGATTGGTGATCTTCACCCGCAGGCGAGCGGCATCGAGCACACCCTGTAGACGGGCGAAGAACTCTGGGTGGGCCGTGCGAGTGCTGAGACTTCCCAGGCGCCCGCCGGTCAACGGCGGATTGATGGCGATGAACCCGTTCTCGCATACAAAGAGCGGCACCTCCTGTCCGTCGTGATAGGCCTTGAGAGCGGTGGCAGCGATCACCCCGAAGGTGATGAAGATCAACGATCTTGCCCGCTGCGACGCTTCCTGTGTCCCTGGCGTGCTCCCGTTATGGTTCAGCTGCAGGTGACTGAGGCCGCCACCGATCTTCGCGGCAAAATCCACCTGCTTATCAGCGTCTCCGCGCACCGTTTGGCTGATAGCGAAGGACTTATGGCCTGCGGCTGCGAGATCGATCGCTCCGACGAGACTGTCGAGCCCTCCGGAAAGGAGAACGATGCAATCTTCCGTGGGTCGGACCACCTCGCGCGGTGGAGCGGGCAAAAGGCCACCTCCGTGAAAGCGCAGAGTCCAACGGTCGGTCGTCAGAAACGCTAGCGCTTCGGCGAGCGCCCCGGCTTGCCCGGTCCAGAACGGAGCATCTGCAACGGCGATGTCGAGTTCGATCTCGCGCGTCCATCCGTCGGGACTCTGATCCCGCAGCGTGGCAAAATCGGCGGCAATGACGCTGAGGGCGATCGACAGGAGGTCCCACGCCTTTGGCGCAGGATTGAGCCGCCGCCGTTGAATTTCCGCCTTGGCGGCATCTCCAGCGCTTCCCTCCCCCTCTTGTCGCGGCTGACCATAGAGGACCACGCGGAGGACGCCCTCGCCGCCGGGCAGATCGATTCCGTCTGGACCGCAGGCGAGCCTCATTCCGCATAGCCCTCGAACACATCGAAGGTCTCCCGCAGCGCGTCGCGGACCACTTGGTTGATGCGACCGCTCGTGAGGCTGCGGCCTGCGTCGCGAAGCTTGCGGAACGCCGCGGCCACGCTCTGCTTCACGTACTCCCGAACTTCCTTGAGCCGCGAGAGAGCCGTCACAGCGCTGGGCGCCTTCTCGACGATCGTCTTGCCCACATCGAGCTCGAAGCGGCGAAACACGTCGATCGCCGTAAATCGTTCGATCGCGAAGGCACGCTGCTCCGGACCGAGATTCAGGAGATCCGCTTCTGGGAACTTAGTGAGCAGTTCGGACAAGGCATCCCGGATTGCTGCTCGCTCCGCTTCGGAGTCTTGGGTCCCATCGACCGGCCGGACAGCTTCGACAACCGCGTCCATCACCTCCTGTGCATTACGGCCCGCGAGAAGCGCCGGATCGAGCGGACTGCCTGGTGCGGCAGGCTCCCCCGCTGCAACGCGCGCTAGGGCGCCGCCGAGTGCGCCCGCTGTTGCCGCGGTGCCGCCAAAGCGGCGCGTCGCGGTGCCCGATCCACCATAACCGGTTCGAACATAGTGTCCGAGGCTGCGCCGCATATCGCGGCCATCACCCGATCTTGCGAACTCACCCAACGCGCGACGCACACCGAGGAATCGAGCGGGGGGCGCGAGCGGCGCCGGAGGAGGCGGTGCTACTTGTGGCGGGCTCGGCTCGACATCAGCTGGCGCCTCGGTACCCAGCTCACCACCGGGCGGCTCGCCTGCCGGTGGGTCCGGCGTCCACGAAGGCACCATGGGGACGCCGCTGCCTGGACCTCCGCTAGACTGCGACGTTCCCATTCTCTCTCTGCCTCTTAATCGCGGTCTTCACCGGCCGCGACACCTGCCCCCGATCCCAAATATCGAAGACGCCCTTAGCCCAAGCCTGGTCCCCGATCTTCGGGACGATGTTCGCTTGGATTTGCGCGGCCGGACGCTCGCCAAGGAAGGCGGCGAGCCTTGCGCCTTGGGGCGGATCGGCTTCGGCTACGACGAGGCACGCTTCCAGAATGGCTGGCACACCCCACTCCTGCTCCTGCCGCGCACGATCTAACAGTCGGTCCATAATGACGGTGGTTTCGGTCCGAGGCACCCTGAGGAGTCGATCCTTCAAGCTCGACGCCATTTCGGGGTGCTGTAGGAGCGCGGTCAGGAGCTCGGCTGCTTCCGAGGAAAGCCGGTCCTCCGGTGTGATCAGTGGCGCATGCTCGCGGCTCACATATAGCGCGCCGCGCAGGTCCGTATCTGCGAGCGCCGGCGGCAGCGTCAGCCACTCGGCGAAGAACGGATCGTCGAACGGCGCCGGAAGGGTCTGATCCTGGCCGGCGATCTCCTTCTGCTCCCACTCGGCGAGGAAAGTGGGCTTCCCGGTATCGCTGGCGCTCACGCGCGCCATCAGTTCGGCGAACGCCTTGGGGCTTCCGAGCCGCTCGAACAGTAGGAGCTTGGCCAGAACGGCCTCGTCCACACCGACGCCCTGCGCATTTGAGATGGTCATGCGGATGGCGAGGGCGTTCAGAAATCGCTTTATTAGGCGGGGGTTGCCGAGGATGCCCGACGCCGTGGTCATGAGCGGCGCCAGCCGGTCCGCCGTGTCGAAGCGGCCGATCAGCTCGGCCGGCAAAGGATCATGCAGCGATTGGACGAACGCGCGATCGACGCGCTTGCCGGCCCAGGTCTGCTTGAGCTGGGCGACAACACCCGCGCGGATCTTCTCCTTCACGTCGTCGCCGAGTTCGCTATTCTCGACGAACAGCATCATCATGTATGCGCGCACCTCCTGAGTGCCGAGCGGCGGCACCCGGATCGGCACCTGGATCAGCTTGTCGAAATAACTGGTGACCAGAAGGTCGTCCGGTACGCCCTCGAAGTGCCGGCGAACGGCATGTTTGATCATGTCGTTGTCGGCGGCGATCACAAAGGCCGTGTTCTTCAGGAACAGGAACAACCGGATGGCCTCGAGCGTCGAGATCGTTGTCTCGGGCAGGCAGCGGTCGAGGTCGTCGATCAGCACCACGAGAGTGACCCCGAGCTCCTCCAATGTCTCTTCGAAATTGTCACGGAGGGCTTGGATCTCCTTGGGCGGCGATGTTTCCTCTTTCGGGTTCAGCAGTCCGCCGGCGGTTTCGGCCACCTCGCCAGCCTTGCCTTTCGCCTCCTCGATCAGTTTGGCGTCCACGCCGCCCGAGAAGAAGCGCTGGCCAAGCCCCCACACTTCGCCGATCAATCCGGTTGGCGGCAGACCGAGTGACATTGCTACCGTGGAGCCGGCGACGAGCTTTGCCGCGCGCAACCAGTTCACGCGCTTCACCAGCGCTTTAGCCTTGTCGATAGCCTTCCCGCGCGCCTTTGCTTCCTTCTCCAGCTTGGTCGCAATCACATCCATGAGCGCGGCCCGCGCGTCGTCATAACCTTGGTAAAGCCAAGCGTTGAACTCGACGAATACGAACTCCCGCTCCCCTTCCTTGCGTGGCCGAGCATCCAAGGACGCTTGGGTAAGCTTGATCATCGAAGACTTGCCGATCCCCCAAGCACCGGACACGCCGATGGAGATTGGTCGCCCCCGCGCCTGAACGATAATCTCCGCTACGGTGTCAGCCACTCCGGAGAAGTTCAGGAAATCACGTTCGGTTTCATTATCAGGCCACATCGGCTTTGTACTATTGCCCCTCGCGACTCAGGCCAGCTCAGCGCCCACAGCCCACTTTAGAACAATTGCCGAACGTAATGCGAGTTCGGTTTGCGCCCTGCGCTTCTTAGCAGGTTTTGTCCGAAAAATGTAGCATGCTTCGGACACTTTCTGTTGTCCGAAATATGCGGCATACTTCGGACATGACCAATAGCGCCCACCAACCCGGTTCCGATCTCCGTAGTCGCTTGCTCGGCCGAATCGCCGAGCAACAGGGCGAGGTGTGGACGCCCAGCGATTTCGCCGATCTCGGCAGCCGAGACGCTGTCGATAAATCGCTGCAGCGCTTGGCAGCCGCAGGCGAACTCCGGCGGATCGACCGAGGCCTCTATGACCGTCCAAGCGTCAACAGCCTGACCGGCCGTCCGACCGTGCCGGACTATCGCGCCGTCATCCGCGCGGTCGCCCGGCGGGACAAAGCGCGCTTCGTTGTGGACGGCATGACCGCCGCCAACGATCTCGGCCTCACCACCGCGGTCCCCGCCCACATCGAGGTCCTGGTCGACGCGCGCCTGAAGCCCATCAAGCTCGGCAATCAGGAAATCCACTTCAAGTCCGCTGCGGCAAGCCGGCTCTACTGGGCCGGCCGGCCGGCAATGCGCGTCGTCCAGGCTCTGCACTGGCTCCAGGACGTGTTGAACGACGACGACGAGCGCAGCCGCGTCACCGAGGTTCTTCGCCGGCTGCTCGCCGATCCGGACCACGGCCGGGCCATTCGTGATGATCTGCGTGAAGGACTGTCGGCCCTCCCCATCTGGATGCAGGAATTCCTGCGCCCACTGATCGTCGGCGAGGGCGCGAAGACATGACTGCCGAGGCTTACGCAGCGGTCGTCCACGCTCCGGCCCGCGACCGCCTCGACCTGTTTCTGTCGACCGCCAATCGGCTCGGCGCACCGATCGGCAACATCGAGAAGGACTTCTGGGTCTGCTGGACGCTCGACGCGCTCTACCACCGCCTCCCGGCAGACCGGCCGCGCCTCCTCTTCAAAGGCGGCACCTCTCTGTCCAAAGCCTATGGCCTCATCAACCGGTTCTCGGAGGACATCGACGTCACGGTCTTCCGCGATGATCTCGAACAAGCCGCAACTGTCGAGGAACTGGAGGCACTCTCCGGCAACAAGCGCCGCGCCCGGCTCGACGCCATCCGCGACGCCTGCCGCGCCTACATAACCGGCCCGCTTCGCGAGAGCCTAGCCGGTCTCCTGGCCGAGGCGACGGGTGGAGCTGGGCGTGTGGAGGTCGATCAAGCCGATCCCGACGGGCAGACACTCCTTCTCTGGTATCCGGAGGTCGAGCCGCGCGACGACGCCTATGTGCGCCCGGCCGTGCGGATCGAGTCGGGCGCAAAGTCTGCGCTCGATCCCAACCGTCCCGTCCTGATCAGGCCCTACATTGCCGATGAGACTCCGAACCTGGACCTGTCGGTCCCGGAGGTCACAACCATCGAGCCAGGCCGGACCTTCTGGGACAAGGTCGTGATCGCTCACGGCTTGCGGCGATGGTTCGAGCGGCGCGGCGTGCTGCGCCAGGAGGGGCAGCGCGTTTCCCGCCACTATTATGACCTGCACCAGCTGCTCGCCTCGGACGTGGGAAAAGACGCGCTGGGGGATCTGGATCTGGCGCGCGACTGCGTGCGTCACGCGCGCATGTTCTTCGACCGCGCGGACTTCGACCTTGCCTCGGCGCAGCCGGGCACGTTCGCGATCGCGCCGGTTGAGGGCATGGTCGATGCGCTTCGCCGCGACTACGCCAACACCGCCGCGATGATCTTCGGAGAGCCTCCAAGCTTCGACGCCATTCTTGAGTCCCTGGTTCGGCTCGAGGCGGCTGCGAACGGTTAAGGGGAAGGCCTTCCCCTGCGGCCGAGCCAGGTGTCTCGGCCGACCCCTTCCACCGGGGAACACCCCTTGGGCGCCCCCGAGAGAGTGAGAGTGCTGACCGGGTTTCCGTGACGGGTTGAGAGCTGGAGGAGAGGCCTCCGGCGCCCGTCGCGGAGAACCGCGATGGCCACGAAAGCCGCACGCGTCCGGCATGGCGCCGAGAGAGCCAGCCTCTATGACGACATCACGAACAGGATCATCGCCGAGCTCGAGAGGGGCTGCGTCCCCTGGGTCCAGCCCTGGGGAACCGCCGCAGCGAAGGCGCCGCTGGCGATGCCAGGGAACGCGGCGACAGGACGTCAATATTCCGGGATCAACGTCCTCATCCTCTGGGGCGCCGTCATCGAGCACGGCTTTCCCGGCCAGAGCTGGCTCACCTTCCGCCAGGCCCTCTCGCTCGGCGGCAACGTGCGCAAAGGCGAGCGCGGCACGACCGTCGTTTACGCCGACCGCTTCATTCCCGACGAGGAGAAGAAGCGGGCGCGGGACACCGGCGAGGAGGCCCAGGCGATCCCGTTCCTCAAGCGCTTCACGGTCTTCAATACGGCGCAGTGCGAAAACCTGCCCAAGAGCATCGCGGCGGCAGCCCCGCCACCGCCCGCGGACCTGATCGAGCCCAGGGTCGAAGCGCTGATCGAGGCGACCGGCATCGACTTCCGCATCGGCGGCAATCACGCCTACTATTCTCCCGCGCACGACTATGTGCAGGTCCCGCCGCCCCAGGCGTATTTCGAGCCGATCAACTGGCATCGCACGGCGCTGCACGAGCTCGGGCACGCCACAGGTCATAGTTCGCGCCTCGATCGAGATCTCACCGGGTCGTTCGGCTCGAAGAAATACGCCTTCGAGGAACTGGTCGCCGAGATGAACGCCGCCTTCTGCTGCGCATCGCTCGGCATCGTGCCGACGGTGCGGCACGCCGACTATATCGCCTCCTGGCTCCAGCTCCTGCGCGACGACAACCGGGCGATCGTCCGCGCGGCCTCGCAGGCGAGCAGGGCCGCCGACTTTCTGCTCGCCTTCCTGCCGGAGCAGTGTTCCGGAGAAGAGGCCGAAGCTCCCGCCGAACGGGCGGCGGCCTGAATTCCGGAAAGCCGGAGAACCGGCGTTACGCCTCTCCGGCTCGGCGGCTTTGCGCTCCTCCTGATGCGCGGTTGTGCGGCGCCGACCTCCAGAGTGAGAGGGCGGCGCTGCGCTTCGTGACGGGTTGGAGGCCGAGAGAGAGGCTTTCGGCCGCCCGTCGCGGAGTACATCATCATGGCTACTGCTGCGAAGAAGATCACCCTGTCGCCATCGCGCGACATCCCCTTCAACAAGCTGGTGTTGAGCCAGTCCAACGTCCGGCGCGTGAAGGCCGGGGTTTCGATCGAGGAACTCGCCGAGGACATTGCCCGGCGCGGCCTGCTCCAGGGCCTCAGCGTCCGGCCTGTCGTCGACGAAGCCGGAGTCGAGACCGGCATGTTCGAGATCCCGGCGGGCGGCCGGCGCTACCGCGCGCTGGAGCTGCTGGTGAAGCAGAAGCGGCTGGCGAAGACCGCGCCCGTGCCCTGCGTCGTGCGCGAAGCGGGCATCGCCGAGGAGGACTCGCTCGCCGAGAACGTCCAACGCGCGCCGCTCCATCCGCTGGACCAGTTCCGCGCATTCCTGGCGCTCAAGGAGAAGGGCCAGTCCGAGGAGGAGATGGCTGCCGCCTTCTTCGTCTCGGTCAATGTCGTCAAGCAGCGGCTGAAGCTCGCCTCGGTCTCGCCGAAGCTGCTCGACGTCTATGCCGAGGACGGCATGACGCTCGATCAGTTGATGGCCTTCACCGTCTCGGGCGATCACGAGCGTCAGGAACGGGTGTTCGAGCGGCTGCAGCAGTCCTACGACAAGCAGCCTTATGTCATCCGGCGCATGCTCACCGAAGGCGCGGTGCGCGCCTCCGACAAGCGGGCGCAATTCATCGGCGTCGAAGCCTATCTCGAGGCAGGCGGCACGATCCTGCGCGACCTCTTCCAGGGCGACGATGGCGGCTGGCTACAGGACGTCGCGCTCGTCGACATGATGGTGGCCGAGAAGCTGCGCGAGGAATCGCAGGCAATCGCCGCCGAAGGCTGGAAGTGGATCGAGGTCGCTCCTGACTTCGCCTACGGCCATACCTTCGGCCTTCGCCAGCTCCGCGGCGAACCCGCGCCGCTCTCGGCCGAAGAGGAGGCGGCCCGCAACGTCTTGCAGGCGGAGTTTGACCGCCTCACCGAGGAATACGCCGACGCCGACGAACTGCCGGAGGAGATCGATGAGCGCTTTGGCGAGCTCGAAACCGCGCTCGAAGCGTTCGAGGCGAGGCCGCTGACCTTCGATCCGGCCGAGATCGCGCGCGCCGGTGCGTTCGTCAGCATCGGACATGATGGCCGGCTCCGCGTGGAGCGTGGCTATGTCCGCCCGGAGGACGAGAAGCGCGTTGCCCCGGAGGCCGGCTCGGCGGACGGAGCCGAGCAGCCGGTCGCTGCAGCGAACGACGATGCGGACGGCAGCGAGACGATCGACGCATCCGAGCCTCTGGCCGAGGCGGAGGAGGATGATAGCCTTGCGCCGATCTCGGACCGGCTCCTGACGGAGTTGACCGCGCATCGTACGCTCGGCCTGCGCAAAGCGCTCGGCGAGCGTCCCGACGTCGCGTTCCTTGCGGCGCTTCACGCTCTGACGCTCAAGGTCTTCTACCACTATGGCTCGGACAGCTGCCTTGAGCTTGATCTGAAGAGCGTGGGCTTCAGCGCGCAGGCGCCGGGGCTGAACGACAGTGCATCCGCATTGGCGATCACCGCCCGGCACGAGAGCTGGGGGAAGCGCCTGCCCAAGGAATCCGGCGACCTCTGGGATGTTCTCCAGCAGCTCGACGGGCAGAGCCAGGCGGAACTGTTCGCTCACGTCGTCGGACTCTCGGTGAACGCCGTGCATGAGCCGTGGAACAGGCGGCCGCGCGCGCTCGTTCATGCGGATCGCCTGGCCGGGGCAGTCGACCTCGACATGGCCGCCGCAGGCTGGACCCCGACGGTGGACACCTTCCTCGGCCGTGTCACGAAGGCGCGCATCCTCCATGCCGTCGCGGAAGCGAAGGGTCAGGTCGCGGCCGACCGGATCGCCCACCTCAAGAAGGGCGACATGGCCTCCGAAGCCGAACTTCTGCTGGCCGGCAGCGGCTGGCTTCCCGAGCCGCTGCGCACGCCTGGGCGCGTGTGGAACGAGGCGATCGGCACTGACAGCGCCGACGCCGAACCGGCCGGCGAAGAAACGGCCGCCGACGGCGGCGAAACGGTCATGGCCGATGAGGGGCTTACGGAGGAGAATGAGCCTGCCGACGACGCCCCCCATGCGATCGCGGCCGAGTAACCGTCAACGACTTGCATGACTGGGCCCGCCGGCCACGGCGGGCCTTCTTTTTGAGGAGCGCATCATGGCGGACTCGCCCCATAGCCTCGCGCGCCGCCTTGCCGACCGGGCCGAGGCGGTGTGCCGCCATTATCTGTCGAACGGCCGCCGCCACAGTAGCTACTGGCTCGTCGGCGACGTGCGCAACACACCGGGCCGCTCGATGTTCGTCCGGCTCAAGGACTCTCCGAAAGGGCCTGCTGGCAAGTGGACAGATGCCGCCACCGGCGAGCACGGCGATCTGCTCGACGTGATCCGGGAGAGCTGCGGTCTCGCCGACTTCAGGGACGTCGTCTCCGAGGCCCGAACCTTCCTCAGCATGCCGCCATCCGAGCCGACACCGACGGCGGTGCGCCAGGCCCCGGCACCGCATGGCTCGCCCGAAGCCGCCCGGCGCCTGTTTGCGATGTCGCAGCCGATCACGGGAACGCTCGTGCAATCGTATCTCCGCGAACGCGGCATTACGGATTTACGCGGAACCGGAAATCTGCGTTTCCACCCGCGCTGCTACTATCGGCCGGACGAGCATTCGCCGAACGAAACCTGGCCGGCGATGATCGCAGCCGTCACCGACCTTGGCGGCCGGATCACCGGCGCGCATCGCACCTGGCTCGATCCGCGGCGCCGTGACAAGGCTCCGCTCGACACGCCGAGGCGAGCGATGGGCGATCTTCTCGGCAACGCAGTCCGCTTTGGAGTCGGCGGCGAAGTCATGGCGGCCGGCGAAGGCGTCGAAACGGTGCTGTCGGTTAGACAGGTCCTGCCCGACATGCCAATGCTGGCCGCGCTCTCGGCAGCGCATCTCGGTGCCATCCTGTTCCCGGGCACGCTGCGGCGGCTCTACATCCTGCGCGACGACGATCCGGCCGGCGATGGCGCGCGTGACAGCCTGATCGAACGGGCGAACGCGGTCGGGATCGAGGCGATCGTCATCTCGCCCCAACTCGGAGACTTCAACGAGGATCTCCGCACGCTTGGCGTTGACGCGCTGCGCAGCCAGACGCGGATGCAGATCGGACCGCAGGACGTCGCACGCTTCATGACGCTGGCGGCTTAGCCGACACGAGGAACGTGGCGGCGGATGCCGCCATGCCCCCGCGGATGCGTCATTCCGTCTGAGAGGACCGCGCTGCGGCCTTCGAGAGGGCGATCGGCCCACAAGCCGGCCAGCCCGGCAATGGCGGCGGCCGGCTATTTTCCGTCGGCGCTTGCCGCGCCTTTCCATCGCGAGGCAAAATAGCCGGCCTTAGCCATCCTCCGCGGAGGCTTCGGCCCTGCGCTTTTCTTCGGGTGCCGGGGCCATCCGGCCCGTGGGCTTCGTCGCCATGAAGGCCGCGATGGTCGCGGTCCAATCGACGGAAAACCCCATGCGCGAGCACGGCGACGAACAGCACCACGAATCCTCACCCACCGACCATGTGCTCAATGAACTCCAACTCCACGGCTATCGGCCCTTCGCCGACGAACCCGACCGGCGACTTCTGCCCGATGGCAATCAGGTTGCGGGCGCCGTCGCCGACATCTTCGACGCTCTGATCTCCACGCTGGAGGATACGCGGCTCGAACCCGACCTCGACGATCTCCTCTGGTCAACCGTCAACGTCTTCCACCGCGCCACCGAACGTATCACGCGCGAGCTGGACGATAATGAGCAGGCCCAGAAGCGTTCGCAGCGCGAGCAGGATGGCAGCGAGGTGAGATCAGTCGACCTCGAGCGCCTGATCGCCGAGGGCATGACGCTGATCGAGCGCCAGAACGCTTTCGAGCTGATGCGCGACCAGGCTGCCGAACACTACGAGCGCCACGTCGGCAAGCCTTGGCTCCCGCGCAGCGGATCAAAGGTCAACCACCGCAATCTCACCTCGGCGATGATCGACAGCCGCGATTTCCTGATGGCGAAGAAACGCGCGGAACACCAAGTGCTGCTGCCTCCCGGCCCGAAGATCGTCGTCACCGGCGGGCTCGACTTCAACGACCACCAGCTGATCTGGGCCAAGCTCGACCTGGTGCATGCGAAGCACCCCGACATGGTGCTGGTTCACGGCAAGTCGCCGAAAGGCGCCGAGAAGATCGCCTCGCTCTGGGCGAAGAACCGCAACGTGCCGCAGATCGGCTTCGCACCCGACTGGACGAAGCACGGCCGGGCCGCGCCCTTCAAGCGCAACGACCAGATGCTCGGTATCGCTCCGAAGGGCCTGATGCACTTCCCCGGCACGGGCATCAACGACAACCTCGCTGACAAGGCCAGGAAGCTCGGCATTCCCGTCTGGAAGTTCGGCGGCGCCTAAGCGCCGCCTCGCCTTTACCCCCGGATCGTGATCTCGACCGCGCTCTCCGGCACGTTGAAGCCGATAGCCAACCCAGCTTTGGCTTCGGCGATCGTTAGCCCCCGGGACACGGACGGCAGCACCGGCTTGTAATCGAGGGCCTTAAAGTCGATGTCCGGATAGTCACGGTCCTTCCAATAGGCGACGGGATTGCGCCCTTCCCACTGGTCCTTGACGTCAACCTCGGCATACTCGCTGATAAGGATCAGCCAACGCCCCGGCGTCTCAGTGGAAGGTACGACATCCTTCACCTTCCCGACCAGGAAGGCTGACCCGTGTTCTTCGGGTCCCTCCGCGTCGCGAGTCTTCGCGTTCCGGCACATTACGACATAATCGCAGCGCGCTGCTCGGGTGCGGTCCAGCGCCCACGACTGCGTACCGCCGGTTTCCAAGATCGTCTCTACCGATTTATACGTCAGCACAGATATCACATCACTCATACAGACGCCTCCCTTATTCCCACTGTCTATCGCATACTTTTCTCAAGGTATCAAGATAAATCGCCGGAGGTATTGTCGCGCCTCGGGGGAACTCAATGTTCCGTAGGCGATGCCTTCGTTCGGACGCCGAAGACGTTCGAAGAGTCTTTGCCGCGGCTTCTCGTGCTGAGCACCACCCCCCTTATCGCCGCTGATCCTTGGTCCGACTGATCGCTTGGCGCCATCAACCCGTAAAGGGTCGGCTATGCGAGCATGCCGCCGCTGCGGCTGCGCCTGCGCGGTGATTGCAGCGATCAGTCCGACGCTTCGGGCGCCTGTCAGCGGGGGATGGTCCTCCGCTCGGAACAGGAGCCGGATCGATGTTGAACCGCCCCGGGTTTGCCGGAGGCCATTTGGTTTAAGTTACGCTGCCACG
>CALCDT010000157.1 GCA_937900425.1 uncultured Alphaproteobacteria bacterium
CCGCAGCGCGCCTCCGACGCGGTCAGCCGGGTGCGGGCGACGACGGTGCCCTCGGCGCCGACGCCGACGACCTCGTACTGCTCCGCGCCGTCGACCGCGTCCCAGCGCCAGCTGTTCGCCGTCGCCTCCATCGCCGCCGTCTCGGCCGGCTTGGCGGCGCGGCGGACGGTGAAGCCCTGGCGGCGGCTCCACGGCCCCCACTTGCCGGCATAGGCGCGGACGCGGACGGTGTAGCCGGCGCCGTAGAGCCAGATCTGCGGCCGGAAGCGGCAGACGGCGGCGCCGCCGGCGCACTTGGCGCTGGTCGCGGCGATCTCGCGGGAGAACTGCACCTTGCCCTTGCGGCGGATCTCGACCGCGTAGCGGGTGGCGCCGGAGGAGCGCAGCGACTGCCAGACGAGGGTCGGGCGCAGCGTGCGGATGACGCCCTTCGGCTGCAGCACGACCGGCGCGGGCGGCCGGACGCCGCCACCACCACCACCGCCGCCACCGCCGTTGATGCCGGTGATGCCGGCGATCCAGTCGGTGTAGCGGGAGACGCGGGCATAGACGCCGAACTTGCCCTTGCGGGCGCAGCCGATGCCGAAGCTGGTGACGCCGGCGAGGACGTAGCCGGAGCCGGCCGGGACGACGAGCGGACCGCCGCTGTCGCCCTGGCAGGTGTCGACGCCGCCGTCAGCGAAGCCGGCGCAGAGCATGTTGGCGGTGATGCCGCCGACGGCCCGGTTGCAGACGTCGCTGGCGACGATCGGAACCTTCGCCTGCATCAGCTGCTCGGGATAGTTGCCGCCGTTCTCCGACAGCGCGCCCCAGCCGGTGATGGTGGCGACGGTGCCGGGCGAGGCGTAGGTCGCCTCGTTGCCGGCGTTGAGGAAGCCGATGGTCTGCTGCGTCGCCGGCGAGGCGAGGCGCAGGAGGGCGATGTCGTTGTCGTCGGTGTTGGAATTGTAGCCGGGGTGGCGGTGGATAGCGCTCACCGCGATGCGGGTGCCGCCGGAACTGAGGCTGTTGGTACCGACGAGGACGGCGATGGCGCCGGCGCTCTCGCCGTCGATGCAGTGGGCGGCGGTGAGTACCCAAGTCGGCGCGATCAGCGAGCCGCCGCAGAACTGGGCGTCGAAGTTGCCCGGCGTGGACGCCTCGAGCAGGCCGACCTGCCAAGGATAGGCGCCCTCGGGCGCGACCGTGCCGCCGACGATCGGCGGCGGCGTCGGCTGACCGGCGAGCGCGGTGCCGGCCGCAATGAGCAGCGCGGCGGACGATGCGAGCGAGACGAGACGAGACAGCACGCAGACCTCCCAGCAAAAGCTGGCCGGGAGCTTAGTCCCGCAACCTTGCGCGAGGACGGTCTCGGCGCCGGCTGCGGCGCCAAATTGTTGTGATCGCGCGCGTTTCCTGTGTGGGAATGACCGAACCGGTTACTTTTCGGCGGGCGTGTCGTCGAGGTCGTCGAGGTCGTCCTCGTCGAAGATCGGCACCGCTCCGGCGGCAGCGGCCGCCGCCCCCGCGGCCGCCCTGGCGCCGTCGCCCCGGCCGGCGAGCTCGTCGGCGTTGCCGATGTAGACGGTGACGTTGCGGTGGGCGAAGCGAACGCCCTCGCGCTCGAAGACCTCACGGATCTTCGAGTAGACGACCCGCTTGACGACGAACTGGTCGTTCGGCCGCGTCTTGAACTTGACGCGGATGACCATCGCCGAGTCCTCCATCTCGTAGACGCCCTGCGACTTCAGGGGCTCGAGGAAGAGAGGCCCGACGTCCTCGTCGGCGAGGAGCTCCTTCGACAGCGCCTTGACGATCTGGTTCAGGCGCGGCACCGGCGTGTCGTAGGTGACCCGGATCGGCAGCTTCACGATCACCCAGTCGCGCGAATAGTTGGTCAGGCGCTTGATCTCGCCGAACGGCACCGTGTTGAGCGGGCCGTTCTGGTGGCGGAGCTGGAAGGAGCGGATCGAGATCTTCTCGACGGTGCCCTTGGCGACGCCGATGTCGATGTATTCGCCGGTGCGGAAGGCGTCGTCGATCAGGTAGAACATGCCCGAGAACATGTCCTTGATCAGGCTCTGGGCGCCGAAGCCGATGGCGAGACCGACGACGCCGGCGCCGGCGAACAGCGGCGTGATCGGCACGCCGAGCGTCGACAGCGCCATCATCAGCGCGAGGCCGATGATGGCGAAGAGCAGGAAGTTGCGGACGATGGTCAGCAGCGTGCCGAGGCGGGTGTTGGCGCCGACCGTCGAGGCGGAGGCGCCGTGCGCCTCTTCCTCGCCGGCGGCGATCCACTCGACGGCGATCTCGCGGTCGAGCCACAGCTTGACCGCCCGGTAGGCCATCGCGGCGATGAACACGACGAGGAAGAAACCGAGGCCGCGGGCGACGATCCCCTCCGGATCGAGAACGTCGATGCCCCAGGTCCACAGGATCGCGACGATCGCCGCGGCGACGACGAGGATCAGCGCGCCGTGCTCGGCGAGGCCGTGCAGGATCGAGGCGCGCTGGGCCATGACGCTTTCGCCGACGCGCGCCGCGAGCGCCGCCTCGTTCTCCGGCGTCGGCCTGGACGGCTCCGTCCCTGCCGCGACGGCGTCCGGCGCGCCGTCGGGATCGAACGCCGCCGGCGCCGGCACCCGCAGGGTGCTGTCGATGAGGAGCAGCAGTATCGCGTGGACGACGATGGCGGCGACGACGACGACGATCGGGCCGAACACCGGCGCGACCGGATTGTCCATCCGCAGCAGGATGCGGCCGACGGCGAGGAGCGCGGCGACGGCGAGGCCGGCGACGACGAGATGGTGCCAGATCCGGCCGAGCAGGCGGCGCGCCGGGATCGCGTATTGCTCGGCGAAGCTGTCGACGGCGGCGGCCTGCAGACGGCGCTTCAGCGC
>CALCDT010000158.1 GCA_937900425.1 uncultured Alphaproteobacteria bacterium
GCCGACGAGCTCGACGGCGGCGCGGGCGACGACACGCTGTCCGGCGGCGACGGCGCCGACCTCCTGCGTGGGGGCGACGGCGACGACCTCCTCTGGGGCGAGTTCGGCGACGACACCCTGCTGGGCGGCGAGGGGAATGACGTGCTGCGCGGCGTGCTCGGCCGCGACGTCCTCGATGGCGAGGCCGGCGACGACCTCCTGATCGGCGGCGAGCCCAGCCGCCTGCTCGGCGGCGCCGGAGACGACATCATCGTGATCGTCGATGGACGCAGCACCGTCGACGGTGGCGCGGGCTTCGACGAGCTCTGGCTCGTGCCTCTGACCTCGGGCAGCGTCGTCCTGAGTTACGCCAACCTCTCGGCCGGTGGGGGCGCCTACGCCAATATCGAGTCGGTGACCCTGTTCGGCGACGTGTCCGCCGACACGCTGATCGGCGGCGATCTGCCGGATGTCCTGGTGGGCGAAGCCGGTGCGGATTCGCTGAGCGGTGGAGGCGAGGCCGACATCCTCTTCGGCGACACCGGGCGCGACACTCTATCGGGTGGCTCGGGCGACGACGTCATCGACGGCTGGAGCGGCGACGACTGGATCGTCCCGGGCGAAGGCGCCGACACCATCTGGGGCGGAACGGGCGTCGACACGGTGGACTTCTCCTCCGAGCTGGAAGGCGTGGTCGTGACCGTCAACGCCGACCGCGCGCTGTTCCGCGGCGTCGAGATGATGGCCGAGATCGAGAACATCGTCGGGACGCCCTATGCGGACCGGATCACCGGCGACGGGCTGGCCAACCGCCTGTTCGGCGGCGGCGGCGCCGACACGATCGACGGCCGAGAGGGCGTGAACTACCTGCGCGGTGACGAAGGAAACGACAGCGTCGTCGGGGGAAGCGCCTTCGACGACATCAACGGCAACATGGGCGACGACACCGGCTCGGGCGGGCTCGGCGACGACTGGGTGGTGGGCGGCAAGGACTCCGACCGCCTTTTTGGGGACGAGGGAAACGACCTCGTCTACGGCAACCTCGGGAACGACACCTGCGAGGGCGGCGTGGGCGACGACACCATCCGCGGCGGCCAGCAGGACGACATCCTGCAGGGCGGCGACGGCGACGACTACCTCTCGGGCGACCGCGACAACGACACCGTGACCGGCGGCGCCGGGGCCGACATCTTCCACACCTTCGGGGAGGCGGGGATCGACCGCGTCACCGACTTCAACCGGGCCGAAGGCGACCGCGTGATGCTGGATCCCGGCACACAGTACACGGTGGCCCAGCTGGGCGCCGACACCGTCATCAGCATGACGGGCGGCGGCCAGATGATCCTGGTGGGCGTCACGCTGTCGAGCCTGGCAGGCGAGTGGATCTTCGGCGCCTAGCGGCTTCGAGCCACGTCCGAAGAGTGTTAGCCATCCGAGATGGCTCGGACGGACCGACAGACCGGCGGGACGCTGCGCGGGCGCAGGCCGAAGGGCCAGGGACCCGACCTGCGCCAGACGATTCTCGATGCGGCCGAGGGGCTCTTCTCCCGCCATGGGTTCTATGGCGTCACGGTGCGCCAGGTGGCCGCCGAGGCCGGCGTCGATACCGCCCTCATCCACTACTATTTCGGCGCCAAGCGGGAGCTGTTCGACAGCGTCTTCGCCCGCCGCGCCGAGATCTTGAACGCGACCCGCGTCGAGGCGCTCGCCGCCTACGCCGCCGCCCACCGCGGCGACATGACGCTGGAAGGGGTGATCGAGGCCTTCATCGACCCCCTGGTGGAGCTGGCGCTCACCAACGACGAGGGGTGGAAGAACTACTTCCGGCTGGTCGCCCTGGTGAACAACACGCCGGCCTGGGGCGGCGAGACCATGCATCGCTTCTTCGACCCGGTGGTGCGACAGCTGATCGAGACGTTGAAGGCGGCCCGGCCCGACGCGGAGTTGCGCGACCTCTACTGGGGCTACCAGTTCCTCACTGGCGCGATGATGCTGGCGCTCTCGGAGACCGGCCGCATCGATCAACTGTCGGACGGCCTCTGCCGCTCGACCGATCTGTCCGCGGTGCGCGCGCGCCTCTACGCCTGGTGCGCCGCGGGCCTCGAGGAGATCGTCCGGAGACGTCCCTGACTACGACTTCGCCGCAGCGCAGCAATGACTCCACGCCCGAAAACCTCCCGTAACGTCAACGACGTTGCTACGATCGGACAGATTTCACGGGGACCAGAAATTTATGCTTGCGTGCAGTGCAGCATTGGCGCACAAAGGTCCTGCCCTTTTGGGCGTTTCCTCCCTATGAACTGGCCGCGCCTCCGGGCGCGGCTTTTTTTTCGGCCCGGCGCGCGTTGACGGCGGCGGCTTCCCATAGGTTGCGCTTCGGCCGAGGCCCGCCGGAAGGGCTACACCTCGATCAGCGCGTATTCGATGCCGAGGTCGCGGTTCAGAACGGGACGCGCGACGTTGTAGACCGGCACCCCGCCGGTGGTGCGGCCCTCGTAGGCGCCGCGATGAGCGTGGCCGTGCAGGGCGCATTTCACGCCTTCGAAGCGGTCGATCGTCTCGCCCATCCGCGCCGAACCCAGGAAGGCGAAGATTTCAGGCGGCTCACCCGCCACGGTGTCCACCACGGGCGAATAGTGGGTGACCACCACGATGCGGTCAGTCCGTAGCATCCGCAGGCTGGATTCCAGCTTCAGGTTTTCGTCGACCGAGGCCTGCACGAAAGCCTTGATCTCGGGCTCGCCGAAGGCGGAGAGCATGTGACGGCCGTAGCCGCCGATAAAGCCCTTGCACCCGGCGAAGCCCACGCCTTCGATCTCGAACGCGTCGCCGTCCAGGATCCGCATTCCGGCTTCGTGCAGGATGCGGATCACCTCGCCCGGCTGGCCGCACTCGTAGTCGTGGTTGCCCAGCACGCCGACGACGGGGATGGTGCAGGCGCGCAGGTCCTCGGCCAGGATCTCGGCCTCGGGCGTCTTGCCGAAATTCGTGAGGTCGCCGCACAGCGCCAGCACGTCGGCCTCCTGGGCGATCTTCGCGAACAGGTCGCGGTAAGGCTGGCGCATGTTCTCGTTCACGTGCAGGTCGCCGATGGCGGCCAGCTTCAGGGGCCGCGGGGCCTCAGGGGATAGGCTCATGCCGCTCCTCCAGCCCCTTGCCCACCACGTCGGCGAACCCGAACTCGGTGATGTCGATGAGGTAGTCGCGAGGGCTGAACATGCGGCCGCGGCAGACCCTCACATTGGCGGGGGGCAGAGTGACCTGAGCCGCCAGCCGCTCGGTCAACTCCTGCATCACCCAGCGCGGGATCAGGTCCCGCTCGGTCGGATAGATGAAGCGGAAGTTGAGGAGGTGGATCAGCAGCACCTCCCAATAGGGCTCCATGTAGGCGAGCAGCCGGCGCCAGTCGATCCGCTCGTGCTGCCGGAGGAACACGTGTGCCACGTCCGCGCCGTCGTAGCGGTAGCGGTCCTGGATGAACATCTTGGAGACGACGAGTTCGGTGGGCGACGTGATCTTCGCCTTGGCCCCCTAGACCTCGATGGGGTCGTTGT
>CALCDT010000159.1 GCA_937900425.1 uncultured Alphaproteobacteria bacterium
TCCCAGACAATCAAGCACAGAACCAACAGACAATCCTGAGGAAGGAGCGAAGCGATTGTCTCGAACGACGAGGCCGCCCCCGCCCTTCGAGACGGCCCCTTCAGGGCCTCCTCAGGGTGAGGGCGGAGTGAGGTCGGCTCAAACCCGCCCCGGTCTCACGCCTTGGACGGACCGGCCTTCGGATAGCGCGCTTTGAGCACCTCGTAGAGCGCCCGGATCACCTGGGCCTCGCCGCCGACCGGCTGGCCGGGCTTCTCGGCCGGGACCCAGGCGAAGATGTCGGCGTGGAGCCAGGTCTTCGTGTTGGCGACGAAGCGGGCGAGGAACAGGGCCGCGGTGATCGAGCCGGCGAAGGCGCCCGAGGAGATGTGGTTGACGTCGGCGACCTTGGAGGCGAGCAGCTTGTCGTAGGGCGCCCACAGCGGCATCCGCCAGGAGGGATCGCCGACCGCCTCGCCGGCGGCGGAAAGTTCGGCGGCGAAGCCGTCGTCGCCGGTGTAGACCGGCGGCAGGTCGGGGCCGAGGGCGACGCGGGCCGCGCCCGTCAGCGTCGCCATGTCGACGACGAGGTCGGTCTCCTCCTCGCCGGCCAGCGCCAGCGCGTCGGCGAGCACCAGCCGGCCCTCGGCGTCGGTGTTGCCGATCTCCACCGTCAGGCCCTTGCGGCTCGGGAAGACGTCGCCCGGGCGGAAGGCCGAGCCGGAGATCGCATTCTCCACCGCCGGCACGATCACCCTGAGCCGCACCGCCAGCCCGGCCTCCATGACGAGCCGGGCGAGGCCGAGCACGTTGGCGGCGCCGCCCATGTCCTTCTTCATCAGCAGCATCGAATTGTCGGGCTTGATGTTGAGGCCGCCGGTGTCGAAGCAGACGCCCTTGCCGACCAGGGTGACCTTCGGATCGTCCTCCCGGCCCCAGGTGAAGTCGACGAGCCGCGGGGCGCGGTCGCTGGCCGCGCCGACGGCGTGGACGAGGGGGAAGTTTTCGGCGAGCAGGTCGTCGCCGACGATCTCGCGGAAGGCGGCCCCGTGCGCCTCGGCGAGATCCCTCGCCGCGGCGGCGAGTTCGGCCGGTCCGAGGTCGTTGGCCGGGGTGTTGACGAGGTCGCGCACGAAATGGACCGCTGCGGCGATCCGCGACACCTCCTCGCCGTCGACCGCCGCCGGCAGGGCGAGGCGGACCGTCGTCTCCTTCGGCTTCAGATAGCGCGAGAAGCGATAGGCGCCGAGGGCGAAGCCGAGGGCCGCGGCGGCCTCGTCGAGCGGCCAGGCCTCGAGCCGGTAGGTGCCGGCGGGAAGGCCGGTGGCGAGGCGGGCGGCGAGAAAGGGCGCGCGGGCCGGATCCTCGCGCTTGCCGAGGCCGAACAGCACGGCGCCGAGGCCGCCGGTCTCGTCCGGGACCATCAGGAGCGCCCCGGCCTCGCCGGCAAAGCCGCTCGCCTTCGCCCAGGCGGCGGTGCGCGCCGCGCCGGCGGCGAGCGTCGTCTCCAGGTCGTCGGAGAAGAAGGCGTGCACCGGCACCGCGGCGGCGTCGGAGGGGGCGAAGCAGTCGATCACGGGCGAACCTCCGGAACGGTCGGACGGGCGGGCCGCGGCCGCCGAATCGGCGCGCGGCGGCCAGAGGGGGGAGCGTCCCTCATAGACCATGGCGGAGCCGGACGGAAAGCGGCGGTTCAGCCGCCGTCGGTCTCGTGGCAGCAGACGCAGAGCTTGTTGCCGTCGAGGTCGCGGAAATAGGCGCCGTAATAGTGCGGATGGTAGTGCGGGCGGAGCCCCGGCGCGCCCTCGTCCGTCCCGCCCGCCGCGAGCGCGAGGCGGTGGCAGGCGTCGACCGCGGCCGGGTCCGGAGCGAGGAAGGCGGTCATCGTGCCGTTGCCGGCGGAGGCGACCCCGCCGTCGAACGGCCGGCCGACGATGAACAGCGGCCGCGCCGCCCCCGGCGCCTGCCAGATCGCCCAGCCGGCGGCCGGATCGTGACGGCGCAGCACGAGGCCGAGCGGCGACAGCACGCTCTCGTAGAAGCGAACGGCGCGGGCGAGGTCGCCGGTGCCGAGATGGACGTGGGAGAACATGGTCGGCTGCGGCCTCGGCGGGGTGGCGGATTCCGTCGGTCTTCGGCGGTCGTTCAGGGGCGTTCCGCGCTCACTTTTCCGGCAGCGCGGCGACGGTGTCGAGCGCCATTTCCGCGAGCCGGGAGAAGGTCGCCCCGTCGAGGTCGGCGTCGGCCCGCTCGAGGGCGACGAAGCCGGTCATCGTCCGCGCCCCCTGCCGGACCGGGGCGGTGCCGGGAAGCGCCAGCGCCTCGGCCCGCCGGGCCGGCCCGACGCGGAACATCACCCGCCCGGCCCGGGCCGGCGACAGATCGACCGCCGCGACCATGTGGCCGCGCAGGAACAGGGCGAGGCAGCCCATCATCACCCGCTCCGACCGCTCGGGCGCTTCAGCGAGGATGTCGGCGAGGCGGTCGAGGATCGCCTGGCTCTCGGACGTCATGGCTGCGCCTCCGGGGCCGGTGGAGATCGCCGGCCGCATGGTCGACGGCAACATCGCCGGTCGACGCTTCCGTCACTCCGGCCGCGCGGTGCGGGAGGATCACGGGTTCCGTCCGCGATCGAGGCTACCATGCGGCCGCGAAACCGGATACAGGGCCTTCCGGTGTGCGGCGGCCCGTGGTTCGCCGTCGCGCCGCTTCCGCCGACGATCTCCAGCGAGGACCCGCCCTGCGCCGCCTCCGTCCGCCTCGCCTCGCCGACCTTCGGGCGCCGTTCCGGCGGCCGCTGCTCGCGCTCGCGGTCGCGACCGCGGCCGCGAGCCTCGTCTTCGTCCTGTTCCCGCAGGTCGATCTCGCGGTGACCCGGCGGTTCCACGTCGCCGGATCCGGCTTTCCGGCCACGAGCGACGCGATCCTCGGCTCGTTGCGCGATCTCGGCCAGGCGGCGACCCGGATGCTGGTCGCCGTTCCGCTCGCCGCCCTGCTGGTGCCGCTGCTGTTCGGCGGGGCCCGCTTCCTGATGCGGTCCAAGGACGCGCTGTTCCTGCTCGTCGCCACGCTGCTCGGCCCCGGCCTCCTCGTCAGCGTGGTGCTCCAGGGCTTCTGGGGGCGGGCGCGGCCGCGCGACGTCGCCGACTTCGGCGGCGCCTTCGACTTCAGCCGCGCCTGGGTGCCGTCCGACGCCTGCGCCTGGAACTGCTCCTTCGTCTCCGCCGAATCCGCCGCGGCGATGCAGCTCGTCGCCTTCGCCTTCGTCTGCCCGCGGCCGTGGCGGCGGACGGTGGCGGTCGTCGCCGTCGCCTTCGCCGTCGCGGTGTCGCTCAACCGCGTCGCATTCGGCGGCCACTTCCTATCGGACGTGGTGATCTCCTGGCTGCTGACGCTTCTCGTCACCCTCGCGGTCCGCCGTGCCTTCGAGGCGCCCGCCTTCCCGCTGACCGAGGAGGCGATCACCGGCTGGCTCGGCCGCACCGGCGAGCGTCTGCGCCGTGCGGCGGGAGGGTCCTGAGCGGCAACGATGCCGCCGGGCGGGACGACGGCCGAAAGGGCAGTAGGCGTGGCGACAACGGGAGCGGCGACGAAAAAGGGCGGCCGGAGCCGCCCTTCGTCGTAGTCGATCCCATCGGGTTCCCGCTCCCGCCCCAAAGGAGCGGTCGGGTGGGCGTCAGGCCGCGCCGACCTCGGCGTTGCGGGCCTTCTCGGAGCGCTTGCGCTCGTTGGGGTCGAGATGGATCTTGCGCAGGCGGATCGACTTCGGTGTGACCTCCACGAGTTCGTCGTCCTCGATCCACGACAGCGCCTTCTCCAGCGTCATCTGGATCGGCGGGGTCAGGCGCACGGCCTCGTCCTTGCCAGCCGAGCGGACGTTGGACAGCTTCTTGCCCTTGAGGACGTTGACCTCGAGGTCGTTCTCGCGGTTGTGCTCGCCGACGATCATGCCCTGATAGACCTTCCAGCCCGGCTCGATCATCATCGGGCCGCGGTCCTCGAGGTTCCACAGCGCGTAGGCCACCGCCTCGCCCGCCTCGTTGGCGATCAGCACGCCGTTGCGGCGCCCGGCGATCTCGCCCTTGTGCGGGGCGTATTCGTGGAATAGCCGGTTCATCACCGCGGTACCGCGGGTGTCGGTCAGCAGTTCGGACTGGTAGCCGATCAGGCCTCGGGTCGGGGCGTAGAACACGAGGCGCTGGCGGTTGCCGCCGGAGGGGCGCATCTCGACCATGTCGGCGCGGCGCTCGCTCATCTTCTGGACGACCACCGAGGCGTATTCCTCGTCGACGTCGATCACGACCTCCTCGATCGGCTCGAGCAGCTGGCCGCTGGTCTCGTCCTTCTTGAAGACGACGCGCGGCCGCGACACCGCGACCTCGAAGCCCTCGCGGCGCATGGTCTCGATCAGCACCGCGAGCTGAAGTTCGCCGCGGCCGGACACGAAGAAGGAATCCTTCTCGGCCGATTCCTCGATCTTGAGGGCGACGTTGCCCTCGGCCTCGCGCAGCAGGCGGTCGCGGATGACGCGGCTCGTCACCTTGTCGCCCTCGGTGCCGGCGAGCGGGCTGTCGTTGACGATGAAGGACATCGTCACGGTCGGCGGGTCGATCGGCTGGGCGGTCAGCGGGGCGTCGACCGAGAGGTCGCAGAAGGTGTCGGCGACGGTGCCCTTGGTCAGGCCGGCGATGGCGACGATGTCGCCCGCCTCGCCGAGCTCGATCGGCTGGCGCTCGATGCCGCGGAAGGCGAGGATCTTGGAGATGCGGCCCTGCTCGAGCAGCGAGCCGTCCTGGGCCAGCACCTTGACCGACTGGTTCGGCTTCACCGTGCCGGAGGTGATGCGGCCGGTGATGATCCGCCCGAGGAAGGGATTGGCCTCGAGGATGGTGCCGATCATCCGGAAGGCGCCCTCCTCGACCGGCGGCGGGGCGACGTGGCGCAGCACGAGGTCGAACAGCGGCTTCATGCCGTCGGTGTTCGGGCCCTCGGGGCTCTCGGCCATCCAGCCGTTGCGGCCCGAGCCGTAGAGGATCGGGAAGTCGAGCTGCTCGTCGGTGGCGTCGAGCGCGGCGAAGAGGTCGAAGACCTCGTTGACCACCTCGGTGATGCGGGCGTCCTGGCGGTCGACCTTGTTGATGGCGACGATCGGCTTGAGGCCGACCTTGAGCGCCTTGCCGACCACGAACTTGGTCTGCGGCATCGGACCTTCGGCCGCATCGACGAGCACGATCGCGCCGTCCACCATGTTGAGGATGCGCTCGACCTCGCCGCCGAAGTCGGCGTGGCCGGGGGTGTCGACGATGTTGATGCGCGTGCCCTCCCAGACGACCGAAGTCGCCTTGGCGAGGATGGTGATGCCGCGCTCCTTCTCGAGCTCGTTGGAATCCATCACGCGTTCGGCGACGCGCTGGTTCTCGCGGTAGGATCCCGACTGCTTGAGGAGTTCGTCGACGAGCGTGGTCTTGCCGTGGTCGACGTGGGCGATGATGGCGATGTTGCGAAGCTGCATGAAGAAGGAGTACCCGGTTCGCCGCCCCGGGAGGAGGGCGGGCGTTTTGCGGCGCACTATACGAATAGAATGCCGAACGGCAAGCAAAACTACGGATTTTGCGCGAAAGTGTTAAAAACTTGCGCTTAATTGAATTACTGCTATCTCACGAACATGAGATGACAGCGCGTGCGACCTTCGCCTCGGGGTGGGCGCAGCGGCGCGCGACGGGGCGCGGACGGGCGGGGCGCCCGGACCGCCGGCGGCAGGAAAAGAACGGACGGGCAGGGCGCATGAAGCTGACTTCGCAACCTCTTGGCTTTCTCCTCGTCGACGTCGCGCGGCTGCTGCGCCGCAATTTCGACGGCGAACTCGCCAAAGGCGGCCTCGGCCTCACCGCCGGCGAAGCCCGCACGCTGCTGCGCTGCGGCCGCTACGAGGCGCTCGGCGGCCTGCGCCAGTCGGTGCTCGCCGAGATCATGAGCGTCGAGCCGATGACCCTCGTCGGCTACATCGACCGCCTCGAGAAGGCCGGCCTCGTCACCCGCGTCCCCGACCCGGCCGACCGCCGCGCCAAGCTGATCCGCATCCTGCCCGCCGCCCATCCGGTGCTGGCCCAGATCGAGGAAATCGCCCACCGCATCATCGCCGAAGCGACCGGCGCTCTCTCCGAGGAGGAGACCGAACGCCTGCGCGGCACGCTGGCGATGATCTGCGACCGCCTGGCCGGCATGGGACGCGACGATGGCGCCTGACGGCCCGGCCGGCGATCGTCGCGCCGCCGACGGCGGCGCCCGCCTCCGGGTCGCTCGGTGAACGATCCGGCGACGAGCGGCGCTGCGGCGAGCGATCCGGTGCGACGCCCCTTGCTCGGCGAGCGGGCCGCGGCGGCGATCGGCGCCGCCCTCGTCGCGCTCGGTCCGGTGTCGATGGCGCTCTACACTCCGGCGATGCCGGCGCTGGTCGAGGCCTTCTCGACCGACGAGGCGACGATCAAGCTGACGCTGACGCTCTATTTCGCCGGCTTCGCCTTCGCCCAGCTGCTGGTCGGCCCGCTGTCCGACGCCCGCGGCCGGCGCCCGGTCGGCCTCGCCTTCATGGTGCTCTATCTCGCCGGCAGCCTCGCGGCGCTGTTCGCCCCGACGGTCGAGGTGCTGCTCGCCGCCCGCCTCGTCCAGGGCCTCGGCGCCGCCGCCGGGGTGGCGCTGTCGCGGGCGATCGTGCGCGATCTCTTCACCGGGCAGCAGTCGGCCCGGATCATGAACCTCGTCGGCATCTTCCTCGCCCTCGGTCCCGCGGTGTCGCCGACGCTCGGCGGGCTGACCCTCGCCCTCGTCGGCTGGCACGCGATCTTCGCGCTGATGGTGGTCTACGGCCTCGCCCTCGTCGCAATCCTCGCCTTCGTGCTGCCGGAGACAAACCGCCGCAGGACGCCCGGCGCCGCCGCGCCGCGGGCGCTGCTCGCCACCTACCGCCGGCTGCTCGCCGATCCGCGCTTCCTGCGACCCGGGCTGATGCTCGCCGGCACCGTCGGCGGCCTCTACGCCATCGCCACCATGCTGCCCTTCGTGCTGATCGACGCCGCCGGCCTGACCCCGGTCGAATTCGGCGTCGGCATGCTGGCGCAGTCGCTGTCCTTCATCGCCGGCGGGCTGCTGACCAAGCGGCTGCTGGTCCGTCACGACGCCGCGGCCCTGGTCCGTCCAGGGCTCGCGCTCTGCGCCCTCGGCGCCTTCGCCCTCGCGGTCACCCTGCGCGTGGCGCCGCCGGGCTTCCTCGTCGTCATGGTGCCGGTCGGCTGCTTCGCCTTCTCGCTGGCGATGATGATGCCGGCGCTGACCACCGACGCCCTCGCGCCCTTTCCCACGACCGCGGGCGCCGCCTCGGCGCTGATGGGCTTTCTGCAGATGGGCGGGGGGCTCGCCGGCAGCCTGTCGGCCGCCCTGCTCGGCGATCCGGTCACCGCGATGGCGAGCGTGCTGCCGGTGATGGTCGCCGGGGCAGGTCTGGTCCATCTGGCGATGCCGCGCCGGACCGCGTGACGCGCCGGGGCGGGGCGGACCGCCGGGCCGCGCGGCCTCAGAGCGGCCGCTGCCAGGGCTGGCGGCCGGCGGTGCCGCGGCGGTGCCAGTCGGCGGCGTCGAGCATCATCAGTTCGGCGAGATTGTCCTGGGTGATGTAGCCGACGAAGCGGTCGTCGGCGTCGGAAACGCCCACAACCGCCGTTTGCCGCTCCTGCATCAGCTTCACCGCCGCCTCGAGCCAGGCGCCGGGCCGCACCGTCGGCACGTCCTCGGCCATCACCTCGATCACCGGCGTCGCCGCCCCGCTCGTCTTGAGGGCGTGGATCATCGCGTCGCGGGTCAGCAGGCCGCGCAACCGGCCGGCGCCGTCGACGATCGGAAACTCGCGCTGGGTGGTGCGGATCAGCGCCTCGGCCGCATCGTCGACGCTCGCCATCGGCGACAGCGCCTCGAAGCGGCTGATCATGGCGTCGGCGACGCGGATCCGGCGGGCCTGCTCCAGCAGGCCGACCTGCCCGGCTTCGGCCGAGGCGGCGAGATAGACGAAGATGGCGATGAAGACGAGCACCGCGTTGCCGGAAAAGAGACCCGCGGCGCCGAAGGCGAAGGCCAGCGCCTGGCCGATGCGCGCCGCCGTCTCGGTGGCGGCGCGCCGGCCGAGGCGGATGGCGAGGGCGGCGCGCAGCACCCGGCCGCCGTCCATCGGGAAGGCCGGGATCAGGTTGAACAGCACCAGCATGACGTTCACCGCCGCCAGCCGGTCGGCGAAGGAGATCTCCGGCCGCTCGAGGGCGGTGAGCGCGGTGCCGTCGAGGCCGGCGCCGAAGGCGAACAGGGCGAGGGCGATGACGACGTTCACAGCCGGGCCGGCGAGGGCGATGACGATCTCCTCGCCCGGTTTCTCCGGCATCCGCGCCAGCCGGGCGAGACCGCCGATCGGCAGCAGGGTGATGTCGGGCGTCGCGATGCCGTAGCGCCGGGCGGCGAGGGCGTGGCCGAGTTCGTGCAGCGTCACGCAGGCGAAGACCGCGACGACGAAGGCGACGCTGTCCACCGCCGCCGCCGGACCGCCGGCGTAATAGCCGGCGATGCCGATCCAGGCGAGCAGGATCAGGAAGGTGAGGTGGATGCGGATTTCCGAGCCGAAGACGCGGCCGAGCGGAATGGACCAGGACATGGGCGTCTCGCGCGTGTCGGAAAGAAGGGCGTCGCCCCCCTGATGTAGGGTCCCGGGCGCGCGAGCGGAAGTCGGAAGACTACGCCCGCCGCGGCAGCAGCCCGGGCAGGGCGTGCCACAGCGCCTGGACGGCGAAGCCGATGAACAGAAGGCCCGAGGCGCGGACGATGGCGAGTTCGTGGGCCCGGTAGAAGCGGCGCACCAGCGGCGCCCCGATCACGCCGATCAGGATGACGTAGCCGGCGACGAAGCCGGCGACCGCGGCGAGCAGCAGCGGCGGCAGGGCGAGGAAGTCGAGCCGGTCGGCCGAGGGACCGAGCAGGGCGGTGAAGGTGGCGAGCGCCACCGGGTAGCCCTTCGGATTGGTGAGGCCGAAGACGAGGCCGCGCCGGAGCGGCCGCTCGACCCGCGCCACCGCCTCGCCCGCCGCCCGCCGCCGGGCGCGAAGGGCGTTCCAGCCGATCCAGCCGAGATAGAGCCCGCAGATCGCGCCGAGCACGTCGAACACGGTCTGCCCGACGACGTGGGCGCCGATGATCGCGACGAGGGCCAACGCCGACCACAGGATGTCGCCGGCGAAATGCCCGGCGATGAAGCGCAGCCCCGCCGCCCGGCCCTGGCCGGCGCCGATGCGGAGCAGGGCGAGGAAGGCCGGTCCGGGAATGACGACGTAGAGGAAGGCGGCCGTGAAGGCCGAGACGTAGAGCGCGAGGGACATGACGGCTCCGCGAGCGCGGGGAGGGCGGCGCGAGAGTGGCAGGCCGCCGTCCCGGATTCAATCGCCTTCGTCGCCGCCGCGCTCCCGCCCGCGAGGGCGACGAAGGGCGTCGTCCGGGCCTGGCGACGTCCCGCCGGCCGTCGCCGCCCGCGCCGTGATCGTGAAGGCTCCATCCGGCCGGATGCCGGCATGGCTGGCGCGTCGCCGGCGACAGGGCGGTTGCCCGGGCCGCAATGCTGACGCAAACTGCTGGAATCCTAACGACCCGTTAACACCGGCCCGGGCGCAGCCGGTGTCGCTGTCGGCAGCCATCTCGGGAAACATCCATGGCATCAGCTTTGCGCGACGGCGTATCGGGTCTCGACGTCACCATGCGCCTGACCCTCGCCGTCCTGGCGCTCGCCTCCGGCGTCTACACCTATCTCGGCGTGCGCGACCTGCTCGACGGCGCGCCGGTGATCACCTTCCTCGCCGCCCTCATCTATTCGGCCGCCGTCTCGGTCGCGATCTACGCCTTCTGGTCCTTCCTGATGCGCTTCCTGCCGCACGTGAAGGACTGGGCGAGCCGGGTCTGGCTGACGCTGGCGCTGGTGCTCGGCGCGGCGATGATCGTCGCCATGTCGTCCTGGCTCAACGCCGCCGCGCTGGCCGGCTCCGCCGCGATCGAGCAGCATCTCGCCGTGACGCTGCAGGCCTACACCCGCGATCTCGACGCCGCCCACAACCGCGCGCTCGGCACCCAGAGCCTCTTGCCCGACATCCAGCTCGCCTCGACCCGCTTCGCCCGCCTCGCCGAGGCCGAACGCGGCGGCGCCCTGACCGGCACCGGCGGCTCGGGCACCGTGGTCCAGCTTCTCACCCAGATGTCGGGCCAGCTCGACGACCTCGGCCGTGAGGTCGGCGAAAGCGCCGAGCGGGCGAAGTCGCTCTACGAGGAGGGCGGCGGCCATCTCGCCGAGATGCGCGAACTCGTCTCCGGCCAGGGCCCGATCAAGGGCCGCAGCGACGCCTTCGCCGGCGCGGCGCTGAAGCTCGTCGGCACCATCGCGGCGCTGGAACAGACCTCGATGGCGCCGGCGGTGAAGCGGGCCGCCGAGGATCTCTCCGCCGGCTTCATCGCTCCGGCCGCCAACGGCGCCTCCGCCGACCTGCAGGGCCGCCAGAGCGAGGTGGTCGGCAGCGTCGAGCGCGCCGTCACCGTCCAGGCCGCCGCCCTCGCCGCCGCCGCGGAGGCGATCGCCGCCGAGCCGGCGGTCGAGCCGGCCCGCTTCCAGCCGCTCTCCACCGCCGAGGCGGTGCTGCGCTATTCTGGCGATTTCCTGCCGAGCTGGGCCGGCGCCATCTCGATCGACCTGCTGCCGGCGGTGCTGGTGCTGATCCTCTGCGTCGTCGAGGCGGCGATCCGCCGCGAGGGCTCGCTGGCCGCCGCCGAAACCATGAGCGCCGCCGACCTGATCGCCGCCATGCGGCTGCTGCGCGAGGTCGACGAGGAGCGCGTGCCCGCCCGCCTCGCCGCCCGGGCCGAGGTCGCCGCCGGGGCGGCGGAGGCCGCGGTCCGGCCGGAGGGGTCGGAGGAGCCGCGGGCCGAGGCGGATCCGCCGCGCGAGGACGGCCCCGCCGGTCTCAAGGACGTCACCGAGGACGGCAGCGTCACCCAGCTGCCACCGCGCGGCCGCAAGCGGGAGTGAGGGCGAGATGGCGCGGCACTCCGTTCTCGTTCCCGATGCCGGGAAGACGGCGGCGAAGGCCTCCTGGCTGACGCGCCTCGCCCGCACGCCGGACGAGGTCATCCTGCGCGCCGTCTTCCTCGCCCTGCTCGCAGTCGCCGGAACGGCGATCGGCCTCGACGCCCGCGCCCGTTTCGAGGAGGCCGCGCTGTCGGAAGGAGCCGGATCGCCGGCCTACGATCCGAGGCTCGAGCCCATTCTGCCTTCGGCCCGGCCGGACGTCGAACCGGCCGTGCCCGAGGAGCGCCCCGAGCCGGCGGACCGCGCCGACCTCACCCGGCCGATGACCTTCGAACTCGTCGCCGGCGGCCGGCTCGAGGCGCGCGGCACCATCACCCCCGGATCGGCCGACCGCCTCGCCGCCGAGCTCGAAAAGCGCGGCAGCTACGTCACCGCCGTGGTGCTCGATTCCCCCGGAGGCAGCGTCACCGACGCCATCGCCATGGCGCGGGCGATCCGCGCGCTCGGCGTCGACACCCGGGTCGAGGCCGGCGGACGCTGCGCCTCCTCCTGCCCGCTGGTCTTCGCCGGCGGCGAAGAGCGGATCGCCGCCGCGACGGCGGTGATCGGCGTTCATCAGGTCTTCACGCTGGAGAGCGCCGACACCGTCGTCGGCCACTCGCTGTCCGACGGCATGGCCGCCGCCCAGCGCGTCACCGCCGACTGCCAGCGCCTCCTCTCCGACATGGGCGTCGACCTCAGGGTCTGGATCCACGCCATGGACACGCCGCCGGACCGGATCTTCTACTTCACGCCCGACGAACTGACGGACCTCGATCTCGCGACGACGATCGAGGGGTGAGCGCGGGGAAGTGGGCAGGGACGGGGCGCGCCTCCGGGTCGCGGAGCCCGTGCGGCGCCCGTTCGGTAGGTGATCCTGATTGTTGATCTCCGCCTCTCCACCGTCTTCACCGGCCTTGAGCCGGTGACCCAATGGCCTCTCGGACCGGATCGGCGTCCGCGAACGAGGGCAAGGATCGTCGTCGAAGAGGGTGGGCCGAATGATGCCGCTCCGCCATTGGGTCGCCGGCTCAAGGCCGGCGATGACGATCGAGAGCGGTTTCATCAGGGGCGAGCCCTCGGCGACGACGAGGACGGCGTCGGCGAGACCGACGACGGCACAGCCCGCTCATCGCGCAAGTCCGGATTTTTCTGGAAGAAAGAGTGGTGCCCAGGGGCGGAATCGAACCACCGACACTGCGATTTTCAGTCGCATGCTC
>CALCDT010000160.1 GCA_937900425.1 uncultured Alphaproteobacteria bacterium
ACGCCTCCGCTCCCGGCGGCGCGGCGACCTCCGCCCGCCGTCCGCGCGCCGAGGCGCTGGCCGCGACGCCGCGCGTGCCGGTCGAAACGCCCGGCCTTTCGGGCTCGATCAACCTCCAGGGCGCCCGCATCGACGACCTGCTGCTCAACCGCTACCGCGTCAGCGTCGAGGCGACGTCGGATCGGGTGACGCTGCTGAGCCCGGCCAACTCGACCGACGGCTATTTCGCCGAGGTCGGCTACGTCGTCCCGGCCGGCTCCACGGTCGCCGTTCCGACCGCCGACACGCTGTGGACCGCGCCGGAGGGGGCGAAGCTCACCCCGCAGACGCCGGTCGTCCTGACCTGGGACAACGGCGCCGGCCTCACCTTCCAGCGCACGATCTCGGTCGACGAGGACTACATGTTCTCGATCGAGGACGCCGTCGCCAACGCCGGCTCCCAGCCGGTCTCGCTGTTCCCCTACGGCTTCGTCCAGCGCCACACCCTTCCCGTGAGCGCTGCGACCTACGTGCTGCACGAGGGCCTGATCGGCGTCTTTGGCGAGGCCGGCCTCGACGAGGTCCAGTATTCCAAGGTCAAGGAAGACGGCACGGTCAAGCCGGACAAGGCCAGCGACGGCTGGATCGGCATGACCGACAAGTACTGGGCGACCGTCATCGTCCCCGACCGCGCCAAGCCGTTCCAGCCGCGCTACCTCTACACCGCCGCCGGCGGCTCGGAGAACTGGCAGGCCGACTATCTCGGCGACGCGCTCACCGTCGCCCCCGGCGCCACCACGACGAACCGCACCCTCGTCTTCGCCGGCGCCAAGGAGACCGCTCAGCTCGACGCCTATTCGGAGCAGTACGACATTCGCCGCTTCGACCTGCTGATCGACTGGGGCTGGTTCTACTGGCTGACCCGGCCGATGTTCTGGCTGATCGATCACCTGTTCAAGCTGACCGGCAATTTCGGCGTCGCCATCCTGGCGGTGACCGTCATCGTCAAGGCGATCTTCTTCCCGCTCGCCAACAAGTCCTACGTCTCGATGAGCAAGATGAAGCTCGTCCAGCCGAAGATGCAGGAGATCAAGGAAAAATACGCCGACGACCGCGTCAAGCAGCAGCAGGCGATGATGGAGCTCTACAAGACCGAGAAGATCAATCCGCTGGCCGGCTGTCTGCCGATCGCCGTGCAGATCCCGGTGTTCTTCTCGCTCTACAAGGTGCTCTACGTCACCATCGAAATGCGCCACGCGCCGTTCTTCGGCTGGATCCACGACCTTTCGGCGCCGGACCCGACCTCGATCTTCAACCTGTTCGGCCTGATCCCGTGGGATCCGTCGGTGGTGCCCTTCTTCGGCCACTTCCTGATGCTCGGCGTCTGGCCGCTGATCATGGGTATCACCATGTTCTTCCAGATGAAGCTCAACCCGACCCCGCCGGACCCGGCGCAGGCGATGATCTTCAACTGGATGCCGGTGATCTTCACCTTCATGCTGGCGTCCTTCCCGGCCGGCCTCGTGATCTACTGGGCCTGGAACAACACCCTCTCGGTGATCCAGCAGTCGGTGATCATGAAGCGCCAGGGCGTGAAGATCGAACTGTGGGACAATCTGAAATCGTTGTTCCGCAAGAAGGCCCCCAAGAGCTGACGGACGCGCCGCCGGGGACCCCTCCGGCGGCGCCCGCCTTCCGCTTCCCGACGAGGGGCGGACCATCCGGAACCCGCACATGACGAGCGAGCCGACCGCCGCCCCGCAAGACGCCTCGACGGGAGAGGCCGCCGATCCGGCGATCGAGGCCGGCCGGCTGCTGTTCGCCCGGCCCTGGGGCTTCGTGCGCGGCATCTCGGACATGGCCGACCTGCCGGTCGCCGGCGGCACCGAGATCGCCTTCGCCGGCCGCTCCAACGTCGGCAAGTCGAGCCTGATCAACGCGCTGACCGGACAGGGCGGCCTCGCCCGCACGTCCAACACCCCGGGCCGCACCCAGGAACTCAACCTGTTCCGCCCCGAGGGCGTCGACGACCTGCTGATCGTCGACATGCCGGGCTACGGCTACGCCAAGGCGCCGAAGGCCCAGGTCGACGCCTGGAACCGCCTCGTCTTCTCCTATCTGCGCGGCCGGCCGAACCTCAGGCGGGTCTACCTGCTGATCGACGCCCGCCACGGCATCAAGGAGAACGACGCCGAGGTGCTCGACATGCTCGACAAGGCGGCGGTCTCCTACCAGATCGTGCTGACCAAGGCCGACAAGATCGGCGCCCGCGACCTCGACGCCCTGCTCGTCGCCACCGCGGACAGGATCCGCAAGCGCCCCGCCGCCTTCCCGACGATCCACGCGACCTCGTCGGAAAAAGGCCGCGGCGTCGCCGAACTGCGCGCGGCGGTCTGGACCTTGACGCGGGAGTGATCACGGCGCGCCGATTGAGCCGCCCGGCGAAACCCGCTATAGGGCACGCGACCTGACGCGATCCGGCCCGGGCATTGCGCGCGGCGCGATCCCGACACCGCGCCCCGGCCGGGCGATCCTTCCGCGACGGAGCCTTTCCATGACCTCGACCGCCGACACCCAGCCGGACGCCGGGACCGACACCGCCGCGCAGGTTTCCCGCGCCCGCATCATCTCCGAGGCGCTGCCCTTCATGCAGCGCTACGACGACAAGACCATCGTGGTGAAATACGGCGGCCACGCCATGGGCGACGAGAGCCTGTCGCGCGCCTTCGCCCGCGACGTCGTCCTGCTCAAGCAGTCGGGCATGAAACCGATCGTCGTCCACGGCGGCGGGCCGCAGATCGGCGCGATGCTCGACAAGCTCGGCATCGTCTCGGAATTCCGCGACGGCCTGCGCGTCACCGACAAGGCGACGGTGGAGATCGTCGAGATGGTCCTCGCCGGCTCGATCAACAAGGCGATCGTCTCGGCCATCAACGCCGAGGGCGGCCGGGCCATCGGCCTCTGCGGCAAGGACGGCAACATGGTCGAGGTCGAGCGCGTGACCCGCACCATGCGCGATCCCGACAGCAACATCGAGAAGGTGGTCGACCTCGGCTTCGTCGGCGAGCCCAAGCGGGTCAACCCGGCGGTGCTCGACATGGTGGCGAAGGAGGAACTGATCCCCGTGGTCGCCCCGGTCGCCCCCGGCGCCGACGGCGAGACCTACAACGTCAACGCCGACACCTTCGCCGGCGCCATCGCCGGGGCGCTCGGCGCGACGCGGCTGCTGTTCCTCACCGACGTGCCCGGCGTGCTCGACGGCGCCGGCAAGCTGATCAAGGACCTCTCGGTCGCCGAGGCCCGCAAGCTGATCACCGACGGCACCATCTCCGGCGGCATGATCCCCAAGGTCGAGACCTGCATCGACGCGCTCGACCGCGGCGTCGAGGGCGTCGTCATCCTCAACGGCAAGACCCCGCACGCCGTGCTGCTCGAGATCTTCACCGAGCACGGCGCCGGCACGCTGATCCACCGCTGAGCGCGGCAGGGAGCGGGGAGGGCGGTCCGGCGGGGCCGGCCGACTCCCGCCGGCGCCTTAGTTGGTCGTTGACGCCGCGGTGCCTATATTGGGTTTCCGCGCTGCAGCGGGCGTTTCGATCCGCCGCGCCCGCCGCCACCCACGCCCGCTGACGAGGATAGCCCCCCGCCGTGACAGCCGCCCCGTTCCTCCCCACCGAAGGTCGCCATCGCCATCTTCACGACCTGCGCATCTTCCAAGGCACCGAGGCCTGGGTGTTCGATCTCGACAACACGCTCTATCCGGCCAAGTCCAACCTGTTCGGCCAGATCGACGTGCGCATCCGCGACTATCTGGCGAAGCTGCTCGACCTCACCCCCGAGGCCGCCAACGAGGTGCAGAAGGATTATTACCGGCGCTACGGCACCACGCTGCGCGGGCTGATGGACGAGAAGGGCATCGAGCCGGACGATTTCCTCGACTACGTCCACGACATCGACCATTCGGTGCTGGAGCCCGATCCCGACCTCGGCGCGGCGCTGGCCCGGCTACCGGGCAAGAAATTCATCTTCACCAACGGATCGCGCGCCCACGCCGAGCGCACCGTCGAGAGGCTCGGTATCGGCGAGCATTTCTCCGACATGTTCGACATCGTCGCTTCCGGCCTCGTGCCGAAGCCGACGAGAGAGGCCTACGACCTCTTCATCGACCGCACCGGCGTCTCGCCGGCCCGCGCCGCGATGTTCGAAGACCTCTCCCGCAACCTCGCCGTGCCGCACCAGCTCGGCATGCACACCGTGCTGATCGTCCCCCACCGCACCCGCGAGGTGTTCCGCGAAGCCTGGGAACTGGAAGGCGACGACGCCCCGCACGTGGAATTCGTCACCGACGACCTGACGGGCTTCGTCAACGCCGTGGCGGGGTCGGTGGCACGCTGAGCCCGGTGCTGTTCGCGCCGGGCTCCTCGGCAACGGCGCTGCATCCGCCGTGTCAGGCTGGCCGCGACCAGAGCCGCAGCTGCGCGCAGCGGGCGACGAAGTCGGTTGCCGCGGATTTCGCGGCGCCGAGGTCGACGCACCCTTCGTCGAGATCGTCGGCGATGCCGGCCTTGCGGAACAGCGCCATCGCGTCGGCGGTATGGGCGATGAACTTCTGGTGCGCGAAGGCATCGGCGACGAAGTCGCGCGCCGCCGGCATCATGGCGAGTTTGTCGGCGCCGTCGGCGGACGGCAGCACCGCCACCGCGTCGTAGAGCACCGACGGTCCGCCCTGGAGCTGCTGCTTCGCCTCGATGTGCGTGCCGTCGCTCGCGGTCACGCCGCCGACGCGCGGCGCGACGAACTCGATCATGGCTCCTTCGGATTCGAGCGCATCCTTCAGTGCCTTGATGATGGCGATGTCGACCCCGTCGGTGACGAGGGCTCCGAGCTTGCGGCCCTTGAAGCTGTCGGGCCCGTTGAGGACGATGGAAAGCTTCGGCGAGGCGGCGAGATCCATGATCGGCGGCCGCGCCGCCGCGATCGGCTTCGGCATCGTCGTGAAGCCGAGGCCGTCGGCGACGGCCTTCGCCAGGTCCTCGTCGATGTTGCGCAGATGCGCGACGATCCGTTCCCGGATCGCCATGGTCTCGACCTTGGAGAGCTCGAACGTCAGCGCGGCCGCGATGTGCTGCTGCTCGACCTCGGTCTGCGAATGGTAGAACTGCCGGGCCTGGCTGTAGTGGTCGGCGAACTTTTCGCCCTTCACCCGAACCTTGGCGCCGGACGTCTCCTCCGGATGGGAAACGAAGCCCTTCGCCGGGTCCTCGCGGGGGCCGCCCTTCTCGCCGCCCCAGGAGTTCGGCTCGTAGTTCACCCGGCCCTTCGGATTGCGGAAGGCCATGTGGCCGTCCTGCTGGAAGTGATGGAAGGGGCAGCGCGGCGCGTTGACCGGCAGGTGGGTGAAGTTGGTGCTGCCGAGCCGGCTGAGCTGCGTGTCGAGATAGGAGAAATTGCGGCCCTGCAGCAGGGGGTCGTTGGTGAAATCGATGCCGGGCACGATGCTGTTGGTCTGGAAGGCGACCTGCTCGGTCTCGGCGAAGAAGTTGTCGACGCAGCGGTCGAGCACCAGCCGGCCGACGATGCGCACCGGCACCTCCTCTTCGGGGATGATCTTGGTGGCGTCGAGAATGTCGAAGGGAAAGGCGTCGGCGAATTCGTCGTCGAACAGCTGCAGCCCGAGCTCCCACTCCGGATAGTCGCCCATCTGGATCGCGTCCCAGAGGTCGCGGCGATGGAAGTCGGGGTCGGCGCCGTTGAGCTTGAGCGCCTCGTTCCACACCACCGACTGCAGGCCCTGTTTCGGCTTCCAGTGGAACTTGACGAAGGTCGACTTCCCGTTGGCGTCGATCATGCGGAAGGTGTGGACGCCGAAGCCCTCCATGAAGCGGAACGAGCGCGGGATGGTCCGGTCGGACATGATCCACATGACCATGTTCATCGATTCCGGGCTGAGCGAGATGAAGTCCCAGAAGTTGTCGTGGGCGGTCTGGGCCTGAGGGAAGCCGCGGTCCGGCTCCTGCTTGGCCGCGTGGATGAGGTCGGGGAACTTGATGGCGTCCTGGATGAAGAACACCGGGATGTTGTTGCCGACGATGTCCCAGTTGCCCTCCCTGGTGTAGAGCTTCACGGCGAAGCCGCGGACGTCGCGGGCGAGGTCGGCGGAGCCCTTGTTGCCGGCGACGGTCGAGAAGCGGACGAAGGCTTCCGTCTTTTCGCCCGCCCGCTGGAAGATGTCGGCACTGGTGATGTCGGCGAGCGACTCGTAGGTCTCGAAGTAGCCGTGTGCGCCGAAACCGCGGGCGTGAACCACGCGCTCGGGTATCCGCTCGTGATCGAAGTGGAAGATCTTTTCCCGCAGATGGAAATCTTCCATCAGCGTCGGGCCGCGCGCCCCGGCCTTCAGCGAATTCTGGTCGTCGGAGACCGGCACGCCCAGCGACGTCGTCAGCACCGGCACGTCGCCTCCCGCGGTCTGATGCGTCTCACCACCGGTTCCCCGCAGGATCTTCTGGTCGCCGAGCCGGCTTGTCGTGAGCGTGCTGTCGGTCGTCCGGGCCATGGGACGGTCTCCTGTGACGGGATGGGAATTGCGTCGTGCGAAATGACCGGAGCAAGGCGCCCGCCGCTCCGGCCTCGACGTGCAACCGGCTCGCGAACGGAAGGTTCCGAAAACGAACACGTGTTTCCGTGCCGTCACCTGATGCCGGCGACGTTCCGGTCTCGACCGGTCGGCCCTTCGCGGGCGAGCCGTGCCGGCCGGCCTCGCCTTCGGCGGCACCGGCTTCAGCGGAGGAAAGCCGGATGGCGGACCGGCCTGTTGCCGTGAAATCCCGAGGGGTCCGGATCCTGTGATCCCTGCCTCAGACCGTGACCTCCTGCGCCGTCATGCCCCGGGAGCCGAACACCCTCAGGTAGCGCTCGATCTCCTCGCGCGGTCCCGTCGCCTTGGTCGGGTTGTCGGACAGCTTCACGGCGGGGCGGCCGTCGGCTTCCATCACCTTGCAGACCAGCGAGGTCGGGTGCATCAGGCGGTCGTCGCCGTGGGGCATGCAGCCGCGGAAGTCGTTGGTGAGATTGGTGCCCCAGCCGATCGGCAGCGCGCCGATGCGGCCGCGGAAAGCGCGCACCGCGGTCTCGATCGAGCCGATGTCCATGCCGTCCGAGAGGATCACCGTCTTCGTCATCGGGTCGCGGCCGCGTGCCTTCAGCCAGGCGATGTATTCCTCCGTCGCCTCGACCGGCTCCTTGGAATCGGGGCGAAGGCCGGTCCAGTCGGCGAAGTCGTCCGGCGCGTTCTCGAGGAAATAGGTGGTGCCGAAGCTGTCGGGCAGGATGATGCGCAGGTTGCCGGAATAGAAGGTCGCCCAGTCGCGCAGCACCTCGTAGGGCGCCCGGCGCAGCGCCGCGTCGTCGTCGGCGAGGGCGGCGTAGACCATCGGCAGCTCGTGGGCGTTGGTGCCGAGCGCCTCGAGGCCGACGTCCATGGCGTGCTTGACGTTGGAGGTGCCGGTGAAGCTCGCGCCGATGCCCTCGACCATCGCCTCGATGCACCAGCGCTGCCACAGGAAGCTGTGGCGGCGGCGGGTGCCGAAGTCGCCGACCCGGAGCGGTCCCTCGCGCTCCAGCACCCTGAGCCGCTCGATCTTCGACCAGAGCTTGGCCTTCGCCCGGGCGTAGAGCACGTCGATCTCGAAGCGGCTCATCGATTTCATCACCGCCCGGGCCTTGAGCTCGCTCATGATGGCGAGCGCCGGGATCTCCCAGGCGGTCGCCTCGGCCCAGGGGCCGTGGAAGCGCAGCTCGAACTGGTCGTCGACGACGCGCAGCTCGTATTCGGGCAGGCGGAAGTCGGCGAGCCAGGCGATGAACTCGGGGCGGAAAATCTGCCGATTGCCGTAGAAGGTGTTGCCGGCGAGCCAGATGATCTCGTTTTTCTGGAACGACAGCTGGCGCACGAAGTCGAGCTGCTCCTCGAGCTCGCGGCGATCGATGATCTTCGCCAGCGGCAGGTCTTTAGCGCGGTTGATCAGCTGGAAGGTCACGGGAAGTTTCGGATGGCGGACGTAGATCATCTGCTGCATCAGCAGCTTGTAGAAATCCGTGTCGAGCAGCGTGCGCACGATCGGATCGACCTTGAAGGTGTGATTGTAGGCTCTGGTCGCGATGTCGACGATCATGTCCCGCCCCGTCCCGATGTCCCCGCGACGGCCGCGCCCGTCGTCACCCTGTCACACCGACGCTCCTAGCCGATCCCGCCGCCATAAGCCACCTCGGCCGGTCTTCGACCGCACGGCCGAAGAGTTTCGCCCGGCCCGCCGCGACGTCGTGGATGCTTGAGACCGCCCCCGCGCTTCACTATGGCTGTGACGAACGGGAGGAGCCTGACGTGACCGACGATCCGCGCCGCTTTCTTGAAGACCTCTATCGCACGGCCGTCGCCGCCGCCGATCCGGACCACGTGATCGGGTCCTTCCTGCCGGCCCGGCCGAAAGGGCGCACCGTGGTGGTCGGCGCCGGCAAGGCCTCGGCGGCGATGGCGCAGTCCTTCGAGAAGGCGTGGGCGGCGGCGGGCAACGGCCCGCTCGAGGGCATCGTCGTCACCCGCTACGGCTACGGCCACACCTGCGAGGCGATCGAGATCGTCGAGGCCGCCCATCCGGTGCCGGACGCCGCCGGCGCCGCCGCCGCCGGGCGCATCATGGACCTCGTCTCGGGCCTCACCGAGGACGACCTCGTCGTCGCCCTGATTTCCGGCGGCGGCTCGTCGCTGCTGTCGATGCCGCCGGATAGCGTCGGCGGCGAGGTGAAGCGCGCCGTCAACAAGGTGCTGCTGGAATCGGGCGCCTCGATCCACGAGATGAACTGCGTGCGCAAGCACCTGTCGATGATCAAGGGCGGCCGGCTCGCCCGGGCCGCCCACCCGGCGAAGGTGGTGTCGCTGGTGATCTCCGACATTCCCGGCGACAACCCGGCCCTCGTCGCCTCCGGCCCGACCCTGCCCGACGCCACCACCCGCGAGGACGCCCTCGCCATCGTCGGGCGCTACCGGATGGCGCTGCCCGAGGCGGCGATGGCCTGGCTAGAGGGCGAGGCGGCTGGCGCGCCGCGCCCGGACGAGGCGGAGTTCGCCCGCGACGAGGTCCACGTCATCGCGGCGGCGCAGCTGTCGCTGGAGGCGGCGGCGGCGAAGGCGCGCGAGAGCGGCCTCGCGGTCCACATCCTCGGCGATTCGATCGAGGGCGAGGCCCGCGACGTCGGCTCGGTCCACGCGGCCATCGTCCACCAGATCGTCGGCCGCGGCCAGCCCTTCACCCGGCCGTGCCTGGTGCTGTCGGGCGGCGAGACCACGGTGACGGTGCGCCAGAAGGGCCGCGGCGGGCGCAACACCGAGTTCCTTTTGAGCCTCGCCATCGGCGTCGCCGGCCTCGACGGCGTCACCGCCCTCGCCGCCGACACCGACGGCATCGACGGCTCGGAAGACAACGCCGGCGCCTTCTGCGACGGCGGCACCGCCGGACGGATCTTCGCGAGCGGCGCCAATCCGAAGGAACTGCTGGCCCGCAACGACGCCTGGGGCGCCTTCGAGCGTGCCGGCGACCTGCTCGTCACCGGCCCGACCCGCACCAACGTCAACGACTTCCGCGCCATCCTGATCGCCTGACCCCGGGAGAGGGGTGGACCGAAACGGCGCGGCCGTCGTCACCGGCAGCGGCTGCGGTGGCCGCCGCCGGGTTGGCCCGAGCCCCTTCTCCGGACACCGCGAGCGTCTCGCGCCGAAGGCGGCCGGTCCGGTCCTGCCGCCCTCCGGCGCGCCCGGGCCGTCGCCCGCGCCGGGCGAGCCGGAATCGCCGTCGAGAACGCGATCTCCGTCTCCTGTCCATTCGACTATCGTCGAATTCCCTCCCTTCCGTCGGGCCGGGTGGCTTTTTTGTCCATGCACCGGTCGCCTGTGCAGGCAATCCGCCGCCGCGAGAAGGTTGAACGGGGACGGGGCGAGCATTCGTTCATGACGCAGGCGGTCGCTCGCAAGTCGAAACGGATGACGTCGTGACCGCGACACGTCCGGTTGCGGCGCGACATCCAAGCGACCTCGGGCAAGTCCGGAGGCTCTCTCCGTCAATTAGAGATTTTTTATATATCGGTATTGCCGCTTCCCCTGCGTAACAGCGATGGTGGTCCGGGAATTTTGAAAGTTGGCTTTCAAATTCAGGCTATCGTCGACGCCGGGGCGTCCTGGCGGCTTCGTTGTCTCTTGCAAACCGACAGAAAATACACAAGAGAACAGAACGCACGCGGGAAATGCCAGAGTAGAGGGCTCCGGGTTATCTGATGAGTTCATTCATGGCAACGTTGACCGGGACGTTCATCCTGATGTCTCGAATGACGGCGCCCTGCGGAAGAAATCGTGCCGCCCTGTGATCCGGCTGCCCGCCTGCGCCGTAGTGAGTATCCAATAACCAGAACGACGGACCGCTCCGAGCGGGTGACGTGCGCCGGTCAGGGTGGATCGCCGCGCCGGTCGTCCGCAAACGGCTCCGCACTCGAGGACGTGGAAACGGGGGATCGCAATTGACGAGAAAAAAGCGGCCGAAGCTGGCGACCCGCATCGTGGACGAGATCCGCCGCAGGATCGACGAAAAGGTCTATGCGGTCGGGTCCCGCCTGCCGACGGAAGTGACGCTCGTGAAGGAATTCGGGGTCAGCCGCACGGTGGTCCGCGAGGCCGTCGCCGCCCTGTCGGCCGACGGCTACGTCGAGCCGCGCCAGGGCTCCGGCGTCTTCGTGCTGGAACCGCCGCGCCTCGACGTCGCCACCAGCTTCCGCGGCGTCCTCGCCGCCGGCGAGAACGTGCTGGCGCTGCTGGAACTGCGCCTCGCCATCGAGATCGAGGCCGCCGCGCTGGCGGCGAGCCGGCGGACCCCCGATCAGCTCGACCGTATCCGCGCCGCCCACGGCGCCTACGGCGCTGCGGTGGCGCGCGGGGTGTCGCCGGCCCGGGCCGACATCGATTTCCACGTCGCCATCGCGGAGGCGACCGAGAACTGCTGCTTCATCGACGCGATCCGCATCCTCTGTCCGCTCGCCGTGCTCGACGGACGCAACGGCGAAGCGGGCGTCGAGAGCGAGCTCGGACCCGACCTGCGCCCGTTCCAGACGACGATCGGCGAGCACGACGCGATCGTCGAGGCGATCGCCGTCGGCGACGTCGAAAGCGCGCGCTCGGCGATGCGGCTGCATCTCGCCGGCAGCCGGCGCCGGGTCAGCGACGGCGCCTTCCATCTCCCGGTCCTCGACGGCGCCGTCCACGTCCGCGACTGACCGCGAGCCGGCGAGGGTTCAAACCGTCGAAGCGTCCGGCGCCGGGTCCCGGTCCGCCGGCTCCGCCCGGGCCGCCGCCAGCAGCTTGCCGAGCCGGGTCCAGCGCCGGCGGCCGTTGCGATCGGAGATCGCGATTTCCAGCGCCCGCCGCTCGGCGACGAGGACGACGAGCCGCTTGGCCCGGGTCAGCGCCGTGTAGAGCAGGTTGCGGGCGAGCATCGGGAAATGCTGGCCCGACAACGGAATGACCACGGCCGGATATTCCGAGCCCTGGCTCTTGTGGATGGTGATGGCATAGGCCGGGGCGAGGGCGTCGAGCCCGGTCGAGGAATAGTCGATCGCCCGGCCGTCGAAGGTGACGGTGACCTTGTCCTCCTCCCGGTCGATCGCGTGGATGCGGCCCATGTCGCCGTTGAAGACGTCGTGCTCGTAGTCGTTCTCGACCTGCATCACCCGGTCGCCGGTGCCGTAGGAGAGGCCGCCGCGCTCGATGCGGGTGCCGGCGCGCGGATTGAGCAGTTTCGCCAGCTCGACGTTGAGATTGCGTGCGCCGAGCAGACCCTTCTGCATCGGCGTGATCACCTGCACCTCGCTCATGGCGTCGAGGCCGAAGGCGTTCGGGATGCGGCGGCCGACGATCTCCAGCACCTTGGCGAGCCCGTCCTCCGGGCTCGACATCGCGACGACGTAGAAGTCGCCGGTCTCGCCGGCCGCCGTCGTCTCCGGCATCTCGCCGTGGTTGACCCGGTGGGCGTTGACGACGATCCGGCTCTCGGCGGCCTGGCGGTGGATCTCGGTGAGGCGGGCGACCGGCACGAGGCCGGAGCCGATGACGTCGGCGAGCACCTGGCCGGGGCCGACCGAGGGCAGCTGGTCGACGTCGCCGACGAGGATCAGCGCCGCCTCGTCCGGCACCGCCAGCAGCAGCGCCGCCATCAGGCCCGCGTCGACCATGCTGGCCTCGTCGATGACGACGAGGTCGGCGTCGAGGCGGTTGGAGAGGCCGCGGCGGAAGTCGCCGGTGGCGGCGTCGATCTCCAGCAGGCGGTGGATGGTCTTGGCCTCGCGGCCGGTCTGGTCGCTCATCCGCCGGGCGGCGCGCCCCGTCGGGGCGGCAAGGGCGACCCGTCGCCCGCCGCCGCCGACGAGGCCGAGCAGCGCGTGGAGGATCGTGGTCTTGCCGACGCCGGGCCCGCCGGTCACGACCGAGACCCGGGCGCCGGCGACGAGGGCGAGCGCGTCCCGCTGCGACGGTGACAGGGCGACGCCGCTGCGCCGCTGGAAGGCGCCGGCCGCCTCGTCGAGGTCGATCCGCTGCCACGGCGGCGGCCCGGCCGAGAGCTCCGCGAGCCGTTCGGCGATGATGCTCTCGGCGGCGGCGAGCCGGCGCGAGAACAGCACGCTCGTGCCGTCGATCTCGTCCTCGGTGATCTCGGCGCGGGCGACCGCCTCGGTGACGGCGCCCTCGATCGCCTCCTCCGTGACGCCGAGCAGGCGCGCGGCGCGCTCGATGACGTCGGCGCGCGGCAGGCCGGTGTGGCCGTCGGCGGCGCCGCCCTCCAGCACATGGGCGAGGCCGGCGAGCAGGCGGGCCGGGGCGGTGTGGTCGAGGCCGAAGCGCTCGGCGATGGCGTCGGCGCCGGAGAAGTCGATGCCGCGGATCTCGCGGGCGAGGCGGAAGGGATCGGTCTCGACGATCTCGCGGGCCTTGTCGCCGTAGTGGCGGTGGATGCGCACGGCGTGGGCCGTCGGGATGCCGCGCTCGCCCATGAACACCATCAGCTCGCGCAGCGCCTTCTGCTCGGCGAAGCCGCGGGCGATGCGCTGGGCGCCGCCGCGGCCGATGCCGGGCACGTCGAGCAGGCGCATCGGCTCGGTCTCGATCACCTCGAGCGCCTTGCCGCCGAATTTCTCCACGATCCGCCGCGCCATCGCCGGGCCGATGCCGGGCACCATGCCGGAGGAGAGGTAGCGCAGCACCGCCTCGCGCGCGGTCGGCGGCCGCGTCGTCATCCGGCTCGCCCGGAACTGGCGGCCGTGGGTGCGGTCGACCACCCAGTCGCCGACCGCCTCGAAGCTCTCGCCGGCGGCGATCGCCGGGGCGTGGCCGACGAAGGCGACCGGCTCGCGCTCGCCGGGCACGCGCACCTTGAGCACGGCGAAGCCGTTCTCCGGATTGTGGAAGGTGACGTGCTCGACCGTGCCGGAAAGCGTCGCTCCGGGGTCGCCGCCGGTGACGGCCGATGTCGGGGATTCGCTGGCGGTCATGATGGGGTTATGCCCGCAAAGCCGCGGGATGCCAACGCGCGATCGGCCGCGCGGGGTACCGGACCGCGGCGGGCGCAGGCGGTCAGTCGACGGGGGGACGGCGCCCGACCTCCACCGCCTCGCGGCTGTCGCCGATCCGCACCTCGTCGAAAACCGCGACCTGCGTCGGCATCGGCCCGCCGTGACGGCTGACGAAGGACCGGTAGACACCGTATTTCAGATAGTAATGGCGCGGCGTGAAGCGGATGAAGTTCGACGTCGCCACCGCCTTCCTGCCGTCGACGTAGACTTCCAGAACGCCGCCGTCCCGGCTGTCGAGCATGACGAGAAGATCGGTCCACTTTCCGCGCATCGACGAGATCGCCGCGAGGGGAAAATAGTCCGTCTCGTCGCGCACGTCGCCGGCCTCGCCCGTCAGCCTGTGCAGGGCGAGGCCGTAGCTGTTGCCCTTCGCCTCGAACTGGAGGAGCGGCGGGAAGGACGCCAATCCGCCGGCCCGGCCGGAGGGCCCGCCCTGCTGGTGGATCTGGCCGAGGGTGGTGGCGACGCGGCCGGAGGTGGCGAAGTCGGCCGGAAGGTGCAGGCTGAAGGCCACCCACGTGACCGTGCCCGGCAGGATGCGATTGCGGACCGAGATTTCGGACCGCTCCCGATCGTTCGCGCAGTCGCTCCAGTCCCTGTCCGCGCCGCAGTCGCCCGGGCGGACCTCGAACCTTTGCGCGAGGGCGCCCGCCCGCACCGGGGACGTCACCAGGGCGTAGCCATGCGCGGTGTCGCTGAGACTACGAAAGCCGTCGAGGCGTCCCGAAGTCGCGGTGCAGCCGAAGCAGAGCAGGGTGACCGCACCGGCAGAAAGGATCGTTCTGGAGGTTGCGAGGAGAGACATGTCTTCGGCCGGCGGGGAGGGGTCGGCGCCGGGGCGGGCGACGACCGGACAGGAGGGAGCGGAGTTTCGCCGGGCCCCCTTGAAACGGCAAGGAGCGAGGCACGGCGACCCGGGACCGGCACGATGGGGCGCCGCCCGGGGGGCGTCAAGCCTTCAGCCGGCCGCCACGAAGCGCGACAGCGGCAGGCGGCCGAGGTCGGGGCGGCCGGGGCCGGGCAGGAGCGCGATGAACTCGACCGAGTGGCCGTCGGGGTCGTCGACGTAGACGCTCGCCGCCGGCATCCAGGCCAGCACCTCCGGCTCGTCGATCTCGCGGCCGAAGGCGGTCGGCGTCAGGCCCCGTCCGCGCAGGATCGACAGCAGGGCGCGAAGATCGTCGAGGGCGACGCGGAAGGCGAGGTGCGAGCGGATGAAGACCGGCGAGGAGCCGATCTCCCAAAGGCCGAGCATGCCGTCCTCCCGTCGCGGGGTCCAAAGGAAGGCGGCGCGGCGGGCCGGAACGCGGTGGGCGAGGGGAAAGCCCATCACCTCGCCGTAGAAGCCGATCGACCGGTCGAGGTCGGCGACGGTGAGATGGGCCTCGTAGAGACCAAGGATCGGGATCGGCATGACGTCCTGCCCCTCGAGAAGACGGAATCGGGTCGCGAGGCAGGATGGGGAGAGGGACCGCGGCGCTCAAGCGGAAATCACCCGCCTCATGGGGCCGTGCCCGCAACGGGCGGACCGTCTTTCGACGCGTCCCGATCCGTGATTTGACGGACGCGCGGTTGCGCGTGCCGAAAAATTGCCGTTCTCTCGGGGCTTCGTGACGCCGCTCCAGACAAGAAGGTTCCCATGCCGGCATCGCTCACCCGTCGTGACTTCACCGCCCTTCTCGCCGCCCTCGGCATCTCGGTGCCGTTCCCGGCGCTGGCCGCGCCGCGCCTCGGGGAGGGGGTGCCCTTCTCCTTCGACCGGCTGGTCGAGGCGATGCGCCAGAAGGCGGCGCTGCCCTACGAGCCTCCGGCGACCCGGGCGGCCGACGTGCTGGAGAAAGTCGACTACGACGCCCACTGGAAGATCCAGTTCAAGCCGGACCACACTCTCGAACTGGCGGACGGCAAGGCGCCGATCCGCTTCTTCCACCTCGGCCGCTATTTCAAGGATCCGGTCGGCCTCAACGTCATCGACGGCGACGTCGCCCGGCCGATCCTCTACGGCCCCGACTATTTCACGATGCCCGACGACAGCCCGGCGAAGGCCCTGCCCGACGACATCGGCTTCGCCGGCTTCCGCGTGATGGAGGAGGGGGCGGAGAAGGACTGGCTCGCCTTCCTCGGCGCCGCCTATTTCCGCTCCTCGGGCGAACTCGACCAGTTCGGCATGTCGGCCCGCGCCGTCGCCATCGACGTCGCCATGCCGACGCCGGAGGAATTCCCGCGCTTCACCGACTTCTGGTTCGCCCCGCTCGAAGGCGGCACGCTGACGATCTACATGGCGATGGACGGCCCCTCGATCACCGGGGCGCTGCGGATGGACTGCGACCGTTCCAAGGGTGTCGTCATGGACATCTCGGCGCGCTATTTCATGCGCAAGGACATCGCCCGCCTCGGCCTCGCCGCGCTGACCTCGATGTTCTGGTACGGCGAGACCAACGGCCGCCAGGGCCGCGACTGGCGCCCGGAGATCCACGATTCCGACGGCCTCGCGATCTGGACCGGCGCCGGCGAGCGGCTGTGGCGCCCGCTCAACAACCCGCCTTCGGTGATGACCTCGAGCTTCGTCGACAAGGACGTGCGCGGCTTCGGCCTGATGCAGCGCGACCGCAATTTCGAGAACTACCAGGACGACGGCGTCTTCTACGAGAAGCGCGCCAGCGTCTGGGTCGAGCCGAAGGGCGGCTGGGGCGAGGGCGCCGTGCAACTGGTCGAGATCCCGACCGACGACGAGATCCACGACAACATCGCCGCCTACTGGGTGCCGAACGAACCGGCGCTGGCCGGCCGCGAAGTCGCGATCGACTACCGCCTGTCCTGGCTCGCCGACGAACCCTATCCGCCGCAGGTGGCCAAGGTCTATTCGACCCGGGCCGGCATGGGCGGCGTGCCGGGCCAGGTCCGCCCGAAAGGCGTCGTCAAGTTCGCCGTCGACTTCGAGGGCGGCGGCATCGCCAAGCTCGGCCAGCAGGACGGCGTCGAGGCCGTGGTCGCCGCCTCGCGCGGCAGCATCTCCGGCGTCTACACCCTGCCGGTGGTCGGCACCGGCCGCTGGCGCGCGATCTTCGACCTCGCCACCGAAGGCACGGACCCGGTCGAACTCCGCCTCTTCCTCAAGGACGCCGAGGCGACCCTGACCGAAACCTGGCTCTACCAGTACCACCCCGGCGGACTGGTCGAGGTGCAGTGAGGCGGGACCAGGGGATCGGCGCGGAGCGGGCATCGTGAGCGGGAGCGCGTTTGCGGCGTCCTCCCGGTCGGCGGTCTCCCGCTGTTGTGGCACGGCGCCGGGTCCCGGCGCCAGGTCATCGTCCCGCGGCGTCGGTCAACAGCCTCGCGCAGGCGGCCCTCACGGCGGCGTCGAAGCCGTCGCGGTCGACGCCGAGGGTGTCGAGGCGAGTGCCGAGCCGGTCGGCGAGCCCCGCGGCCAGACGGTCCGGCTCGCCGCAGAGCAGATCGACCGTCACGGACGGCACCGCCTGGATCTGCGGCGTGAACATGACGAGGAGCACATGCGCGAGCAGGATGGTGGTGGCGTCTCCGCCATCCCCGCCCTGCCGTCGCGGCGCGCCGGTGAGGCCGGCTTCGGCGACCCTGACGCCGGGGCCGAGCATCGTGCGGACGTGGGCCTCGCCGTTACCCTCGGTCGGCGCGTAGCCGAGGTTGCGGAGGATCTCGTCGGTGAGGGCGCCGAGCAATTCCGCGACGCGGGGATCAGTGACCGGTGCCATGCCGTCCTTCCTTCCTGACGAACTCGAGATACCGCAGCCGCAGCGCCGCCGTGACGGCGACGAGGCCGGCCGTCGGCACGAAGCTCGCGGCCCATCTGACGAAAAAATCCCGTTGCACGTCCGGTGAGAACGAAAGACCCGCCGCGGCCTGGAAAAGCCCGCGGCGCAGCCGGTCGGTGGCGGCGAGGCCCTGCAGCGGGTCCGGCATGTCGCCGAGGGCGCCGACGACGATGCTGACGAAGGCGGCGACGGCCGTGACCACGGCGGCGAGCAGGACGAGCGACGTCGTCTCTGCGAGCAGCGCGAGCCGACTGTCGGGGAAGACGAAGCTCGCGAGCAGCGCCGCGATGACCACGATCCCCGTCGCCACTCCTTCGGCCGTCAGGGGCAGGCCGGCATAGCCGGTGTCGAGTTCCGACGTCACGAAGCTGACGCAGAGGGCGAGGGCCAGCACCAGCATCGCATAGCGGGCGTAGGTGTGGAGGCGGAGCAGCGCGGCGGGGCCGGCGATGCGGCCGGTTCGGCGACCGGCGCCGGCCGCGGGGCGAGGCAGCAGTTGGATGATCTGTTCGGTGATCGGCACGGGCGAGGGCAGCAGCCGGGCGATCCGGCCGGTGAGCGTGGCGGCGAGGCCGGGGCCGAGCACGAGGCCGACGGCGACGAGGCTCCAGAGGAGGCCGGGCAGCGCGGCCGAGGGCGCGACGGCCGCCAGCGTGCAGGCGACGGGCGGGGCGAGGGCGAGCGGAACGAGCGTGAGGACGAGGGTCCTGTCGAGGCGCGGCTCGGCGACGTCGCGCAGGCATCGGCCGATCCGGAGCGCACACCAGAGATAGCCGGCGGCGAGAAGGATCATCGGCAGCGCGAAGGGCGAGGAGGCGACCAGCAGCGAGGAGCCGCCGTGGAGCCCGACGGCGGTGGCCGCACAAGTGGTGAGCGCGATCGCCGCCTCGCGGGCCCGCCCGCTCACCCCGCTCCTCATGTAGCGGTCGTACTCGGCGCGATCGGGATAGCGCCGGTCGAGCACCGACCATCGCGCCACCTCGTCCGCCGGCGGGTAGCGACGGCCCGACTCCCGGCTCGCGAAATGCTCCGCCCGCAGTTCGTTGAAGATCTCGAGGCCGGCGCAGCGTTGGTGCACGAAATGGGCGACGGCGATCATGGCGACGACCGCCGCGGGGAACAGCAGGACCGCCACCGGCGTCGGCAGGTGGCGGACGAGGGCGAGGGTGAGGATGCCGCCGGTCAGGAAGGCGGCGACGAAGATCGCGCGGGCGTAGAGCGGGGCGAGGCGGGCCTCGCCGACGTGACGGTGGCAGGCTTCGTGGGCGAGCAGATGGACGGCGGCGGCGACGTCGTCGGGGCCGTGCCGCATCGTCCGCCCGGTCGCGATGCCGGTGCCGATCGACAGCAGGCGGTTGGCGTCGGAGCGCGACAGCAGCAGCGTCCGGCCGCGGATGGCGCTCTCGCCGCCGGCGGAGCGGTGGACCAGAACCCGGTCGACGGCGAGATCCGGCCGCAGGGCCGCGACCGCGGTGAGCAGTAGGGGGTCGTCCCGAAGGCTGCGGGCGTACCAGAGCCGGTGCCTCGGCAGCATCGGCATCAACCGGCGGATCGCGTCGAAGGGGCCGGCGACCAGCGCCTCGACCGGCAGGCGCGCGACGAAGGCCGTGCCGACGGCCGCCGCGGCGATGACGGCGACGACGAGGAGCGACAAGTCGAGTGGCAGGGTCAGGCTGCCGGCGTCGACGCGGGCCGCGGGACCCGACAGCGGTCCGCCGGGTCGCACCGCCGGCAGGACCGCGAAGGCTGCGGCGATGATCTGGGCGATCGCGAGGACGAGCATCGCCGCCGCCAGCACGGCCGCGGCGACCATGTGCAGGTAGAGGCGCCGGTCGTTGGCGAGGAAGGCGCGGGACACCGCGCCGGTGACAGGCTCACCCATTCCGCCTCCCGGCGCGCCGGGCCGCGCACGGCCGGAGCCCGCCTCCGCCGCTGCGCCGCCGCGCCGAAGCTCCGGACCGAACCGGAAGCCTCGCCGCGAGACGATACAACTTTAAGATATGAATTTTTACAAGTGCAATTGAAAGGCGTCATCGCCGGCGCCGGCGCCGGCGGTTCCCGCTCACCCCTCGAAGCGCAGGGCGAGGACGCCGAGCGGGGGGATGGTGAGGGGGAGGGACTGCAGGAAGCCGTGGCGGGGCTGGACGACGGTGGTGGTGCCGCCGAGGTTGCCGTGGTTGGAGCCGCCGTAGATCTCGGCGTCGGTGTTGATCGCCTCGCGCCAGAAGCCGGCGCGCGGAACGCCGACCTCGAAACCCTCGCGGGGCACCGGCGTCATGTTGGCGACGACGAGGACGGGGTGGCGACCCTCGCGGTCCCAGCGCAGGAAGGCGTAGACCGACAGGTCGCGGGCGTCGGCCATCACCCACTGGAAGCCGCCGCTTTCCGCGTCGCGGGCGTGGAGCGCCTCCTCGCGGGCGTAGAGGTGGTTGAGATCCTTGACGAGGCGCTGGACGCCCGCGTTCTTCGCTTCGCCGACGTGCCACCATTCCAGCGGCGCGTCGTGGTTCCACTCGCGCTCCTGGGCGAACTCGCCGCCCATGAACAGGAGCTTCTTGCCCGGGTGCAGCCACATCAGGCCGAACAGGGCGCGCAGGTTGGCGAAACGCTGCCAGTCGTCGCCGGGCATGCGGCCGATCAGCGATCGTTTGCCGTGGACGACCTCGTCGTGGCTGAGCGGCAGCACGAAGCGTTCGGAGAAGGCGTAGACGAGGCCGAAGGTGACCTTGTCGTGGTGCCAGCGCCGGTAGACCGGATTCTCGCTCATGTAGAAGAGCGTGTCGTTCATCCAGCCCATGTTCCACTTGAAGTTGAACCCGAGGCCGCCGTCGGCGACGCGGCCGCTGACCTGGGGCCAGGAGGTCGATTCCTCGGCGATGGTGATCGCCCCCGGCACCCGCTCGGCGATCACCGTGTTGAGGCGCTTGAGGAATGTGACCGCCTCGAGGTTCTCGCGGCCGCCGTAGCGGTTCGGCACCCACTGGCCTTCGGCGCGCGAATAGTCGCGGTAGAGCATCGAGGCGACGGCGTCGACCCTGAGGCCGTCGATGTGGAAATGCTCCAGCCACTCGAGGGCGCTGGCGATCAGATAGGCCACCACCTCGTTGCGGCCCATGTTGAAGATCAGCGTGTTCCAGTCCTGGTGGAAGCCCTCCTTGGGGTCGGCATGCTCGTAGAGCGGCGTGCCGTCGAAATGGGCGAGGCCGTGGTCGTCGGTCGGGAAATGCGCCGGCACCCAGTCGAGCAGCACGCCGATTCCGGCCTGGTGGCAGGCGTTGACGAAGGCGGCGAAGTCGGCCGGGGAACCGTAGCGCGCGGTCGGCGCGAACAGGCCGAGCGGCTGGTAGCCCCACGAGCCGCCGAAGGGATGCTCCATGATCGGCAGCAGCTCGACGTGGGTGAAGCCTAGGTCGACCACGTAGGGGATCAGCTCGTCCGTGAGCAGCCGCCAGTCGACCGAGCCGTCCCAGCGTTTGCGCCACGAGCCGGCGTGGATCTCGTAGATCGAGATCGGCGCGTCGGCGCCCTGGCGCCTCGCCCGCTCGGCCATCCAGCTGTCGTCGGTCCAGGAGAAGGGCGTCGGATCGGCGACGACCGAACAGGTCGACGGCGGCATCTCGAACCGGCGGCCGACCGGATCGCTCTTCTGCGGCAGCATCCCGCCGCCGGCGCCGCGGATTTCGTAGCGATAGCGTTCGCCGGCCCAGATCCGCGGCACGAAGATCTCGAAGACGCCGGCCTCCAGACGCTTGCGCATCGGGTGGCGGCGGCCGTCCCAGCTGTTGAAGTCGCCGACGACGGAGACCCGTTCGGCGTTGGGCGCCCAGACCGCGAAGCGCACGCCGGACACCCCGTCGACCACCATCGCCCGGGCGCCGAGCACGCTGCCGAGGTCGAGGTGGGTGCCCTCGCGCAGCAGGTAGACGTCCATGTCGCCGAGCAGCGGGCCGAAGGCGTAGGGATCCTCGGTCTCGACGACGGGGCCGTTCCAGTCGACCCGCAGCAGATAGGGCTCCTCGGCGGCGAGCGCCGCCACCATCAGGCCGCTGTCGCCGACCGGCACCATCTCGGCGAGCAGGCGGTGGTCGGACCGGGCGACGACCTCGGCCTTGCGGCAGCCGGGCAGGAAGGCGCGGACGACCGGACCGCCGGCGTCGACGTGGGGGCCGAGGAAGCCGAAGGGATCGCCGTGACGCCCCTCGAGGAAGGCGGCGAGTTCGGCGGCGTCGACCGTGACGTCTGAGGAATTCCGCTGCGCCGCCATGAAGTCGCTCCCCGGTTCCGGTGTCGTTGGCGGCGAGCCTACACCGGCCCGCCCCCCGGCGCACGGGCGATCTGCCGGTGGCCGTCGAACCTTCCAACGCGGAACGGGCCGTAAGGGTCGCGACGACCGTCGACGGCGCTCACCGAAACGGTGGCGGCGGCGGAGAGCCCGCACAGGGCGGGCCGGTCCGCTGGCCGGCTCAGGCGGCCCGCCGGCTCAGCGTTCGGCGAGGACGAGGACGTCCTGGGTCGAGAAGGCCACGGTGGCCGGGGCGCCGCGCTCGGGCGGGGCCTTGGCCGGGTCGTTGAAGAGGTCGAGCGAGACGGCGTTCTCGCCGAGCCGCACCCGGACGCGCAGGATGGCGCCGAGGAAGCTCACCTCCTCGATCGTGCCGGAAAGAAGGTTTTCGCCCGGCCCGGCCGCGCCGAGCCGCACCGCCTCGGGCCTGAGCGCCAGGGTGCAGGCGGCGCCGTTCTGAAGCTTGGCGCGGTCGCGGCCGGTGACGAGGCTCTGGCCGTCGACGAGGATGCGGCCGGCGCCGGCGTCGGCCACGGTGCCGGCGAGCATGTTGAGCGTGCCGACGAAGCTGGCGACGAAGCGGGTGGCGGGGAAGTTGTAGACCTCGAACGGGCTGCCGATCTGGTCGGCGCGGCCCTCGTTCATCACCACGATCCGGTCGGAGATCGACAGCGCCTCCTCCTGGTCGTGGGTGACGAAGACGGTGGTGATGCCGAGCTTGCGCTGGATCGAGCGGATCTCCTCGCGCAGGCTGACGCGGATCTTGGCGTCGAGCGCCGACAGCGGCTCGTCGAGCAGCAGCACCCGCGGGCGGATCGCCAGCGCCCGGGCCAGAGCCACGCGCTGCTGCTGGCCGCCGGAGAGCTGGTAGGGGAAGCGGTCGGAGAGGTGGCCGAGGTGGATGAGGCCGAGCATCTCCTTGACCGTGCTCTCGATCTCGTCCTTCGGCTTCTTCGCCACCTTGAGGCCGAAGGCGACGTTCTGGCCGACGGTCATGTTCGGGAACAGCGCGTAGGCCTGGAACACCATGCCGATGTTGCGCTGGTTGGGCTTGAGATGCGTCTGGTCCTGGCCGGCGATGGTGATCGAGCCGGAGGAGACGGTCTCGAAGCCGGCGATCATCCGCAGCACGGTGGTCTTGCCGCAGCCGGACGGGCCGAGGAAGGAGATGAACTCGCCTTTCTCGATCGCCATGTTGAAGTTCTTGACGACCTGGACCGAGCCGAAGCTCTTCTGGATGTTGGATAGTTCGAGGAAGGCCATCGAGAGGCGAACTCCGCGGAAGGTCAGGCCGCGGACGGGCGGGCGCGCCCGATCCGCGAGACGAGTTGCAGAAGGCCCATGCTGATCCAGGTGATGAGGAAGGCGATGATCGCCAGCGCCGACGGCTCGTAGGCCCGGTTGGCGCCGATCAGCTGGAGGTAGGGGCCGAAGGCCGGGCGGTCGAGCAGGGCCGCCATGGTGAACTCGCCCATCACGATGGCGAAGGTGATGAAGGCGCCGGACAGGACGCCGGACATCACGTTGGGGAAGATGCAGCGGAACAGGATCGTCCGCCATCCGGCGCCGAGGCTCTCGGCGGCCTCTGTCAGCGTGCGAACGTCGATGGTGCGCATCGCGGTGTCGACCGCCCGGTACATGTAGGGCAGCGACAGCATCATGTAGGAGCACATCAGCAGGATGTCGGTGGCCCTCGTCGAGGCGGTGAAGGGGATGATCGAGGAGGAGTTGTAGATCCGGAGGTAGCCGAAGACGATGACGATCGCCGGGATCACCAGCGGCATCAGCGTGATGAACTCGACCACCGGGCGGAACTGCGGCAGCCGCAGCCGCACCCAGTAGGCCGTCGGCACCACCAGCAGCATGCCGAAGACGATGGTGAGCAGCGCCATCATCGCCGAATAGCCGAAAGTCGTGTGGAAGCGGACGTCGGAGAACACCGACTCGTAGGCGTCGAAGGAATATTCGCCGCGCCGCATCCGCAGCGAGAATTCGAAGGTCGAGATCAGCGGCACGATGAAATAGACCACGCCGACGGCGACGGCGATCCAGGCCGCTATCCGCTTGCCGCTCATCGCTGCCACCTCTCGGCCCGGATGCGCAGGAGGATGTAGATCATGTTGGAGACGCCGGTGATCAGGATCATCCCGAGCGCGAGGGCGTAGCCGAGGTTGACGTTGTGCAGCACGTCGCCGCGGATCTGGGCGTAGAGCACGATCGGCACGATGTTGAGCGAGGAGCCGGTGAGCGAGATCGCCGTGGCGACGGCGCCGAAGGCGTTGGCGAACAGCAGCAGCGTGGTGCCGAGCAGGCTCGGCCACAGGATCGGGAACACCACCATCCGCCAGTATTGCGCCGGCGTCGCCCCGAGGATCGCGGCGGCCTCGCCCCATTCCTTCTTGATGCCCTCGAGCGCCGGGGTGAGGATCAGCACCATCAGCGGGATCTGGAAGAACATGTAGGTCAGCGTCAGGCCGGTGAAGCTCAGCAGGTTGAAGCCGGAGGCGTAGAGGTTGATGCCGAATTGGTCGCGCAGCAGCACGGTGACGAGACCGGTGCGCCCGAGGGTGGCGAGGAAGGCGAAGGCGAGCGGCACGCCGGCGAAATTGGAGGCGACCCCGGAGAAGGTCATGATGCCGCCGCGCACGAAGGACGGCAGGCCGCCGAGCACCACCGCCCAGGCGAGGGCGAAGCCGATCAGCGCGCCGCCGATCGAGGAAGCCAGCGACACCTTGATCGAGATCCAGTAGGCGGCGAGGATCTTCGGCGTGAACAGGCCGTAGATGTTGTCGAGGGTGAAGCCGCCCTCGGCGTTCTTGAAGGCGCCGACGATCAGGAACACCGTCGGGGCGAACAGGAACATCACGGCGAAGATGACGAAGGGCAGGATGCCCAGCCAGTCGATCACCGTCTTGTTGTTGAGAATGGACGGACCGGGCCTTGGGCGGCCCCCCGTCGCCGTCGTCGTGACCATGCCCCGACTTGCCCCCGCTGCGTCACAGGCCAGCGTGCCCCGCCGTCCGCGGCGGTCGCTTCGTCTCCGCGCGGCGCCCGTCTCGCCGTCCGCGGAGGGAAGGCCCCCGCCGGCGCGGGAGCCTTCGGTTCACGCCGGCCGGCCTCGTCCCGCCCGCACGGGGGGAGGGGCGGCCGGCGGGCGTTCGATCACTGCACCGAGGCGCCGACCACTTCGTCCCACTTGGTGGTGATGGTGGCCTTGTAGGCGTTCTGCTCCTCGACCGTCGGGAACACCGCGGCCTCGTAGGCGGCGGCCGGCGGCAGCTTGTCGAGCAGCTCCTGCGGGATCTTGCCGGCCTTGGCCATGGCGTTGAAGCGGATCGGGTGGCAGTAGCCCTTGAGCCAGGTCAGCTGGCCCTCGTCCGAGTAGAGGTATTCCATCCACAGCTTGGCGGCGTTCGGATGGGGCGCGTAGGCCGAGATCGCCTGGACGTAGACGCCGGCGACGACGCCGGTGGCCGGAACGATGACCTTGGCCGGGGGGTTGCCGGCGAGGCTGTCGGCCCAGGAGAGGGCGTTGTAGTCCCAGGCGATGATGACCGGGGTCGTGCCCTGGGCGAAGGAGGCGGCCTTGCCGATCACCGGCACGAAGTTGCCGTTGGCGTTGAGCTCCTTGAAGAACTCGAGGCCCGCCTCGCCGGCCTTCTCGACGTCGCCGCCGGCGGCGGAGAGGCCGGCCGCGAAGACGCCGGAGATGGCCTGGTTGGAGGCGCGCGGGTCACCGGCGAGGGCGACGGCGGCGCTGAATTCCGGCTTCAGCAGGTCGGACCAGTCGGCCGGCATCTCCTTGATGAGGTCTTCGTTGACCATCATCGACAGCACGCCGTAGTAGTCGCCGTACCAGTGGCCCTCGGGATCCTTGGCGGTGTCGGGGATCTCGTCCCAGGTCGCGACCTTGTAGGGCATCAGCAGGCCTTCGGCCTTGGACGAGGGGCCGAAGGACAGGCCGACGTCGATCACGTCGGGGGCCTGCGGGCCAGTGTTGCCCTTGTTGGCCTTGATCGCCTCGATCTCGTCGCCCGAACCGGCGTCCGGGTTGAGCTCGTTGACCTCGATATCGTACTTGGCCTTGAAACCCTCGATCATCTCGCCGTAGTTGCACCAGCTGTGCGGCAGCGCGATGGTCGTCAGCATGCCTTCCTTCTTGGCGGCGGCGACGAGATCCTCCATCGCGTCGGCGCGGGCGAAACCGGTGGTCGCGAGCGCGCAGAGCGTCGCGATGGAAACCGTCTTCATCAGATGCGTCATGTCGAAAACCCCCTGATCCGTGTGATCGTGAAAGGCGCGTCGTGCCTCGCCTCTCGATCGCCCGTCGCTAGCACGGCCATTCTGACACTTTCATGTCGCATTGTCCGCGCCCGTGCCGGCGCATCGTCGTCGAACGGTCCGGAACCGTGCCCCTCTGCGGTCTGTTATGCAGGTTACAGCCTGATCGATTTCACCGCATGGCGGAATTGATGGCAGACTTTTCGCCGGCCAACAAACGCTTTTGGCGGTTTTTCCCGCCCTCGCGGACAGGATACGGGCAGGGCGGGCGAAAAGGCGGGCAGGCTGGCGACGCCGTCGCGCCGGCGCGTAGGGTGCGCTGTCGAACCGGCGAGCCCGCCCGCGACGAACAAGCTGTTCGGTCGGCGAAAGCGGTTCCCAGCGACCGGCCCGATGCTCTATGAGGGATTCGGGCGGGAGCGCCGCCCGGCCTCCCTCGCCGCCTCGGCCGGCCGGCCCGCCGTGCGACGGGCGATCCGCCGCGCCGGCTCGCTTTCCCGGCGAGAGCGGACGGCCGGGCGCGGTGCGGATGGCGAGGGGCCGGGGGCGACCACGAAACCTGCGAAGGGGAAGGCCGGGCCACATGAAGCGGATGGATTACGTCTGGCCGGTGATCGGTTTCGGTGCCGTCGGTTTCTCGGGCTGGCTGCTCTACAAGGAGGTCCGTGATCTTTCGCTCGACGACGTCGTCGACAGCCTCGCCGCCATCTCCGGGCCGAACTGGTGCCTCGCCGTCGCCGGCGCCTTCGTCGCCTATGCCGCCCTCGCCTGGTACGACCGCATCGCGCTGATGCACCTCGGCCGGCGCATTCCCTGGCTGTTCATCTCGATCGCCTCCTTCACCACCTACGCCCTCTCCCACAACATCGGTGCCTCGGTGTTCTCCGGCGCGGTGGTGCGCTACCGCGCCTATTCCTCGCGCGGGCTCTCGGCCGGGGAGGTCGGCGTCCTCGTCGCCTTCTGCTCCTTCACCTTCATGCTCGGGACGGTGCTGCTCGGCGGCGCCCTGCTGCTCGCCGACCCGTGGCTGGTGCTGCGCATCCACGAGGACACGCCGCTGTGGGCGCCTCTCCTCGTCGGCTTCCTGATGCTGCTCGGCGTGCTGCTCTACGTCATCGGCAGCTGGAAGGGGCTGAAGCCGCTGCGGATCGGCAGCTTCATGGTGCACTATCCGCGGCCCGCCATCGTCACGCGCCAGCTGTTCGCCGCGCCGGTGGAACTGATGGGGGCGGCGGCGATCATCTACTTCGCGCTGCCGCCGGGCGAGGGAGCCGACTATTTCACCGTGCTCGGCGTCTTCCTGCTGTCCTTTTCGGTGGCGCTGATCTCCCACGCCCCCGGCGGGCTCGGGGTTCTGGAAGTGGTGTTCGTCACGGCGATGCCGGACATCGCCACCGCCGACGTGCTCGCCGCCCTCATCGTCTTCCGCGTGCTCTACCTGCTGATCCCCTTCGCGCTCTCGCTGGTCGTCGTCGTGCTGTTCGAGCGCGACCGCTGGATGAAGCGGTTCGCCCGCGGCGGCGACGGCCCGCAGGGCTGAGGATCAGGGGAGCGACCGTCACGGGGCCGACCGTCACGGGGCGGGGGCGCCGAGCGGGACGCTGGCGCTCACCGTGAAGGGAGCGCCTCGCGCCGGTTCCATGAAGAGCCCGAGGGTGTCGATCGCCACGGGGCCGGCGAGCACGCCCGCGAAATGCGCACGGGCGGCCGCTGCGAGCGGGCGGGCGAGATCGGGATCGAGCCTGCCGGTCAGCGTCATGTGGAAGCGGAACTCCTCCAGCACGTAGGGATAGCCCCAGCGCGCCAGCAGCGCCTCCTGCCGCGGCGTCAGGCCGGCGGCGCGGCGGCGGTCGAGATCGGCCGGCTCCGGCGGTGCGCGGAAGCGGTCGAAGGCGGCGACGCAGTCGGCGGCGAGGGCTTCGAGCGCCGGCGAGGCTTCGGCCGGCACCAGCGCGAGGAAACCGTCCTGAACGGCGACGGTCATCGACAGGACGAAGGCGGGGCGGGCGGCGGCGAAGGCGCGCAGCTCGGCCTCCAGCATCGCCGCATCGCTGCCGTCCGCGAGGGCGAAGGGCGGCTTCAGCGTGCCGTGGAAGCCGTAGCGCCGCGGCTCGGCGGTGAAGGCGGCGACGTCCGCCGGCGCCACTCCCTCGATCACGGGCTGGGCGAGCGCCGCGTCCGTGAAGGCGTCGCGCCCGAGCCAGCGGGCGCCGGCTTCGGCGAGCGGCGAGCCCGGCGCGGGCGTGGCGTAGATCGCGTGGCGCATCGGTCGGTCTCCGGGGGCGGGAGGGCGGCGAGGCGGCGGCCCCGGCGCCAGCACTAGTCGGGCGGCGCGCTGCGGACAAGGGGCGGGACGGGCGAGGGCGCGCCCGCCTCACGCCGCCGGGCGGGGCAGGCGGATTTCCGCACGCAGGCCGCCGGAGGGGCGGTTGGCGAGGTGGATCTCGCCGCCGTGGGCGTGGACGATCGATCGAGCGGTGGCGAGGCCGAGGCCGACGCCGCCGGTCTCCTGGCTGCGCGAGGTCTCGAGCCGCACGAAGGGCTCGAACACGTCCTCCATCCGCTCGGGCGGAATTCCCGGTCCCTCGTCCTCCACAGCGATGACGACCTCCGCCGGCCGCACCTCGAGGCTGACGGCGGCGCCGCCGCCGTAGCGCAGGGCGTTCTCGATCAGGTTGCGCAACGCCCGGCGCAGGGCGGTCGGCTTCACCGTGAAGCCGAGCCGTTCGGGCACCGCCACCGTGACCTTCTCGCCCATGTCGGAGAAGTCGTCGCCGAGCGCCGCGACCAGAGCGGCGAGGTCGACCCGGCGCGCCGGCTCGTGGCTGACGTCCTCGCGCGCGAAGGCCAGCGTAGCCTCCGTCATCCGGTGCATCTCGTCGATTGTCTCGACCAGCTTGTCGCGGATCTCGTCATCCTCGACGAACTCGGCCCGCAGCCTGAGCGCGGTCAGCGGCGTCCTGAGGTCGTGGCTGATGGCGGCGAGCAGGCGGGTGCGGTCGGCGACGAAGCGGCCGAGCCGCTGCTCCATCGCGTTGAAGGCGTGGGTGGTGCGGCGGATCTCGAGCGGCCCGGTCTCGGGAAGCGGCCCGGTGGTCTCGCCGCGGCCGAGCCGGTCGGCGGCGAGCGCGAGGGCGCGCAGCGGCCGGGTGATGCGCCGCACCGTCAGGATGACGATGGCGACGATGGCGACCGCGATGGTCGCGCTCGACAGCAGCGTCGGCCAGGCCCAGGCCGGCGGCGGGCCGAATCGGGCGAAGGCGTTGAGCCAGGCGCCGCTTTCGAGGCGGACCGAGAGCCGGGCGGTGAGCGAGACCCGGTCGTGGTGGAACTCCGGCCGGCGCCGGCGCTCGTCGCCATCGGGACCGCGCGGCTTCGCCTCGCGCTCGCGCGCCTCGCCGCGCCGCTCGCGCCGTTCGGCGTCCCGTTCCCGCCGTTCGGCCTCGCGTTCGCGCCGCTCGACCTCGCGTTCGACCCGCTGCGGCTCCGGGTCGACCTCGATGGCCGAGCGGACCTCGCGGTCGGCGCCGAGGCTCTCCTGCATCAGCTTGACGACGCCGCGCTCGGGCGGGCTTTGCGGACCCCGGGTGACGTCCGGGGCCGCGTCGACGGTGAAGATCAGGCTGCGGCTCGACGCCGTGGAGAGGATGCGGTCGTGGATCTCCGGCGGGGTCTCCTCGATCAGCCGGACCAGCGAGGCGGTGCGCGAGAGGATCTGTTCGCGGTTGGCCGACTGGATCGCCGAGCGGCGCTCGTCGACCAGCAGCAGGGTCGTCACCATCTGGCCGAGCACGACCGCGCCGAGCAGCAGGGCGATCAGCTGGCCGGCGAGGCTGCGGGGAAACAGCGGAAACGGCAGGCGCGCGCTCACCGGTCGGGATCCCGGACGTCGGCGGTGAAGGTGTAGCCGCCGCCCCAGACGGTCTTGATCAGCGCCGGGGCCTTCGGGTCGACCTCGATCTTCTTGCGCAGGCGCGAGACCTGGTTGTCGATCGAGCGGTCGAACACCCCCATCGGCCGGCCGCTGGTGAGGTCGAGCAGCTGCTCGCGGCCGAGCACCATGCGCGGGCGCTTGAGGAAAGCGGTCAGCAGCTGGAATTCGGCGGTCGACAGCGCGGTGGCGACGCCGGCCTCGTCGACCAGTTCGCGGCGCTGGACGTCGAGCACGAAGCGGTCGAAGGCGAGGCGCTGGGCATCGACCTCGTCGCGCGGCCGGCCGGGGGTCTGCGAGCGGCGCAGCACGGCGCGGATGCGGGCGAGCAGCTCGCGCGGGTTGAACGGCTTCGTCACGTAGTCGTCGGCGCCGATCTCGAGCCCGACCACCCGGTCGGTGTCCTCGGCCATGGCGGTGAGCAGGATCACCGGGATTTCGGCGGTCTCGCGCAGCGAGCGGCAGAAGGAGAGGCCGTCCTCGCCGGGCATCATGATGTCGAGGACGACGAGGTCGATCGCGGCGGCCTTGAGCAGCTTGCGGGCGGCGGCGGCGCTCTCGGCCGTCGTCACCCGCATGCCGTTCTTGGCGAGATAGCGGGCGATCAGGTCACGGATGTCGCGGTGGTCGTCGACGACGAGGATGTGAGCGCTGGCGTCGGTCATGACGGGGAACCTTCGAGAGGGCGGCGGCCGGCATGCTGCGACGGCGGCGTTGACGTTCCGTTAACCATCATCCGCGACAGTCTCGGCATGACCCGGCGAAGGCGGCCAGAACCGGCCGCCGCGGGACGATGACGACTGAAGCCAGGAAGGCGAAGGCGATCATGAAGACCTACGGCGTCTCGACCAGCCGTGTCGACAGCTACGGCCGCTACCAGTTCCGCTACCGCTCGACCCTCAACAAGCAGGCGGCGAAGACGCTCTACTCGCAGCAGGCCTCGATGCTGCGCAATTCGCTCTACGTCAACGTCGACGCCACCGCCGGCAAGCTCTCCAACCTGATGACGGCGGTCCGCGACCGCCAGAAGCTCGCGTCGCTCGACGACGTCATGGGCCAGTTGAAGCCGATCGACCTCGACAGTCTGTCGGCGCCGGGAACCCTCGTCGACGTCGAGGCGTGACGCGCGCCGGGAACGGACGGCACCGGCGAAGTCCGCCTGCCCGGCCACCGGCGCCGCGCATTCGCGCCGTTTACCACCTTCTTTCAGGGATTCTTGACAGACGAGATACAATTCTCGGGGACCGGTCCCGCCGTCTGCGGCGGGGCGCCAGCCAGAAGGGCGACGGCGATGGCCTCCGCGATCTATTCGTCCCGCGGACGGGGCGCGAGCCTCATCTACACGAGCCGCTATTCGCAGGCGCGCGCCTCGGGCAAGGCGGCCGCCAACAAGGCCATGGTCAAGAACTACTGGGCCCAGCAGCGCGAGGCGGTGTTCTCGCTGATGGCCGCCCGTCAGGCCGCCGACAACGCCCTCATCGTCAATGCCATCCAGGCGGGCGCCCAGGCGCGCAAGGACGCGGCCGTCAAGGACGCGATGGCCGAACTCAAGGCCTCCGTCGACATCCTCGCCTGACCGGGACCTCGCCGCCCCCGCGATCCCTCCGCTGCCCGACATTCCCTTTGGTCCTTTCCTCGTCGCCGGCCGTCCCTGCGCCCGGGCGCTCCGGGGCTCGCGCGACCTCTCGACGTAGATAAGCCCCGCGACGCCGCGCCGTCGAAGCGCAAATGTATCGAGATGTACCGAGCCGCGGGTCTCGTCACATCCTGCGACCAAATCGCGGTTTCGCGGCGTAGTTCGGCGACATTCCCCCTCCATCTTTCCTCTCGTGCAGCCGGTCGTCGATCGGCGCTCCGCAATAACCAACGGAGAGAAAGATGAAGAATTCCAGCAAGATCCTCGTCGCCGCCATGGCCACCCTGTTCGCGGGCGGCGCCGCCACCGCCGCCTTCGCCGGCGGCGGCATGTGGGACCGCCACGGCATGGGCGGCATGGGCATGGGCCCGCACGGCGGCCCCGGCGGCCACGCCAGGATGCTGATGGACCGCTACGACACCGACAAGGACGGCAAGATCACCCAGCAGGAGATCGACGCCGTGCAGGACGGCCGCTTCACCGACGCCTCCGGCGGCGGCGACGCGGTGACCCTCGACCAGTTCAAGCAGTTCTGGCTCAAGGAGCACGACCGCATGGTGGTGCGCGCCTTCCAGCATCTCGACACCGACGGCGACGGCCGCGTCACCAAGGAAGAGTTCGACGCCCGCACCGCCGACCTCGTCAAGCGGCTCGACCGCGACGGCGACGGCGCCCTCTCGCCGGTCGACCGCCGCGGCGAGCGCGGTGATCGCGACCGCAAGGGCCATCATCGCGACCGCGACGACCGCGGCCCGCGCTGGCACCACGGCGAACGCGGTGAGCGAGGCGAGCGCGGCCCGCGAGGCGAGCGCGGCCCCGGCATGATGGGCGAGGGTCCCGGCATGATGCGCCAGGGCC
>CALCDT010000161.1 GCA_937900425.1 uncultured Alphaproteobacteria bacterium
CGCGGCCGACGCGCCCGCGATCCCCCCCCCGGCGCCGGGCGCACGGAGGGGGTGGTGCGGATCGCCGTGCCCCCGCCCATCGGTGCGGCGCAGGCTGGCGAGCACGACCCCTCCACGGCGGGCACCGCCGCCGCGAAGGCCGGATCGCCGGTCATCCCGCTTCCCGGCGCCGCCGCGACCGGCTCCCGGGCCCCTGGGCAGGTCGACCCCGGAAAGGAAGCGCGGCCGGAATCCGTCAGATCATCTTAAGGTTAAAACGACATAGGCGGGACCACCGCGTGTAACGGAGCCTTAACCGATGGACCTCTCTTCTGCATCGTCCTAGGCTCGACGGACCGACACGGGCAGTATCCGCGCCGACGTCCGCCCTGTGCGGACGGAACGACGTGAGGGACGGACGAGTATGCAGCAGCAGCATTACAGGGTGTTCGACGCCTGGCGTTTCGCAGCGGCGCTCGTCGTGATGCTCTACCATTTCCTGCATTACGATCCCAACGCCGCCAGTTGGCTGCCGGACACCGCTGCGCGACTGCAGCAGGTCATCGACCTGTTCTTCATCCTGTCCGGCTTCGTGATCATGTCGGCCTACGCCAACACGGAATGGACCGCCGCCGGCTTTCGCCGCTTCATCGTGCGGCGACTGTCGCGCATCTATCCGATGCACCTGCTGACCCTCGGCTTCTTCACGGCGCTCGGCGTCGGCGGCGTTCTCGGCGTGGTCCCGATCGCCAATCCGGCGCGCTACGACTTCTCGACGCTGCCGGCGCAGGTGCTGCTTGTCCACGCATGGGGCGTGATGCCCGAACTCACCTTCAACTACGTGTCGTGGTCGATCAGCGCCGAGTGGATGGCCTACCTGCTGTTCCCGCTGATGACGATCGCCTTCCGCCGCGGCGGCCTGCCGGCGCTGTTCGTCCTCTTCATCGGCGCGGCCCTCGGCGTCGAGTTGCTGGTCGGCGTCGGCGTCATCCCGCAGGAACGCTGGATCGACACCGCGACCTTCGGCGCCTTCCGGGCCCTGCCCTCCTTCATCCTCGGCTGCTGCTGTGCCGTGGTGATCGAGCGCTGGCGCATTCCGGTGCGCACGTTGCTGCCCGGGGCGCTCGTCTTCGTCCTGACGATCGTCGGCATGGCGACCCTGGAGACACCTTACGTCATCCTCGGCGGCTTCGCCCTCGCCACCGTGCTCACCGCCGGCGCCGAGCGCAACAATCCCGACTGCAGCCGGATCTTCGCCCGCTTCCGCCTGCTCGGTCAGGCTTCCTTCGGCATCTACATGCTCCATCCGGTGTTCGGCAGCTTCCTGATGGCCCTGATCTGGGAGCGGCTGCTCGGGCCGGCCGGGGTCGTCAACTTCTATCTCTGGCTCGCCTTCGGGGTGGTCCTCGTCATCGCCGGCGCCATCGCCTCGCTGGTTCTGATCGAGGCGCCGCTGCGCCGGGCGATCAACGCCCGCTTCGCCCCCTGGCAGGGCAAGCTCGGCGCGGTGCCGGCCTGAGCCGGACCGCGAGGACGGACGCTCCCCCGGCGGAGCGTCCTGCGTGCATGGCCGGGATGCCGCGACGGACGCGGCCGGCGCCCATCTGGTATTTCCGCGCCGCCACGCCTAAATCTTTGCGTTGAAGCGCCCGAGCGGCTACAGCATCTTCCCGCCCGGCGGCGACGCCGCGCTGCGGGGTGCCGCATGTCGACCGACCGTCCCCCGGCGTGCCCCCGTCCGATCCCGCGCCGTCGCCGGCCCGTGGAGCGGACGCTGGCCACGACCCTGCGGCTCGCCGGCGGGTCGGGGCGATGGGCCGTGGCGGACGGGCCGCGGGGCGAAGCGAAACCGATTGCGCGATCGAGCAGGTCCGACTGATGAAGCGTGACTTTTACGAAACTCTCGGCGTCGAGCGCGACGCGGACGACGGCCAGCTGAAAAGCGCATTCCGCAAGCTCGCCATGAAATATCACCCGGACCGCAATCCCGGGGACGCCGAGGCGGAGGCGAAGTTCAAGGAGATCAACGAGGCCTACGAGATCCTCAAGGAGCCGCAAAAGCGCGCCGCCTACGACCGCTTCGGCCACGCCGCCTTCGAGAACGGCATGGGACCCGGGCGCGGCGGACGGGGCGGCAACGGCGACTTCGGCGCCTCGATGGCCGACATCTTCGACGACATTTTCGGCGATTTCATGGGCGGCGGCGGTCGGCGCGGACGCGGGCCGGGGCGCGAGCGCGGCGCCGACCTGCGCTACAATCTCGAGATCTCGCTCGAGGAAGCCTTCACCGGCAAGACCGTCGAGATCGAGGTGCCGACGTCGGTTACCTGTACGACCTGTTCGGGCTCGGGCGCCAAGCCCGGTACCGCCCCGACCACCTGCCGCACCTGCGGCGGCGTCGGCAAGGTGCGGGCGAGCCAGGGCTTCTTCACCATCGAGCGGACCTGCCCGAGCTGCCAGGGCCGCGGCGAGACCATCGCCGACCCCTGCCCGTCCTGCAACGGCTCCGGCCGCAAGACCCAGGAGCGCCGGCTGTCGGTCAACATCCCGGCCGGCATCGAGGACGGCACCCGCATCCGCCTCGCCGGCGAGGGCGAAGCCGGCCTGCGCGGCGGGCCGGCCGGCGATCTCTACATCTTCCTGTCGCTGCGCCCGCACGAGTTCTTCCAGCGCGACGGGGCCGATCTCTACTGCCGGGTGCCGATCTCCTTCACCACGGCGGCGCTCGGCGGCAGCTTCGAGGTGCCGACGATCGACGGCGACAAGGCCAGGGTGAAGGTGCCGGAAGGATCCCAGACAGGCCGGCAGTTCCGCATCAAGGACCGCGGCATGCCGGTGCTGCGCTCGACCCAGGTCGGCGACATGTACGTCACCGTGGTGCTGGAGACCCCGCAGAATCTCACCCGCCGCCAGCGCGAACTGCTCGAGGAGTTCGAGCGGGAGACCTCGTCGGAGAATCACCCCGAATCGACCGGCTTCTTCTCGCGGATGAAAGACTTTTTCGCCGGCTGAGCGAAGGGCCGACAGGCGCCGCGGCCGCGGCTTCCGGCGTTTTTTCGCCGGTTCGGGCGCGGCCGATCGCCTCCTCGCCCGAGGCTCGCCGTGATGCTGCCGCAGTTTGCCGGTGGTCTCGGCGGGTCGTCCCGTGCAACATGCGCGGGTGGTCCGCCCCGATCCCGGCCTCGGTGATCGCGGCGGAGGACGCCGGGCCTCTCGCACGGGCCGGTGAACCGCTCCCATTCCGACGGACCGGGGCGGACGGTGTGCGAAGGGAAACGGACCCATGCGTCATCAACCGCGCCGAGACGTCGAAAAGCTCAAGGCGCTGGTGGGCGACGAGGTCAAATTCTTCAGAACCTGGGTCGAGAACCCGCTGCGGACCGGGGCGGTCAGCCCGTCCGGCCGTCACCTCGCCCGGGCGATGACCGCCGAGGTCGAAGCGCGCTTCCCCGGACCGATCATCGAACTCGGGCCCGGCACCGGGGCGGTGACGCGGGCCCTGCTCGAACGCGGCCTCGACGCCGAGCGGATCACCGCCATCGAGTACAACCCCGCCTTCGCCCGCCTGCTGGCGACGCGCTTCCCCTCGGTCAAGGTGGTGATCGGCGACGCCTATGCGCTGGAGGAGACGCTGTCGGCCGCCCCGGGCTCGCTCGGCGCCGTGGTGTCGAGCCTGCCGCTGTTCACGAAACCGGCACCGGAGCGGCTGAGGCTGATCGAGCAGGCGATGCGCCTGCTCGCTCCCGGCGCCCCCTTCATCCAATTCTCCTATGCGCTCGTGCCGCCCGTTCCGGCGGTCGGCGGGCGCTGGACGCTGAAGGCGAGCGACTGGGTGCTGCGCAACCTGCCCCCCGCCCGGGTCTGGACCTACCGCGCGGCCTGAGACCGGTCGCGGCGGGGTCGCCCGGCCGATGCGACCGTGCTCGTCTCGCGGGGCCGTACGCTCCTGCCGATCCTCCGCTCCCCGCTACCGCCAGATCCCCAGCCGCTGCGCCTTCGCCTCGGCCTCGGCGGCCCTGACCGCCTCCGGGGCGTCTGCGGCGGCCTTCGCCCAGCCGCGGGCGGCGAGCCAGACGGCGAGATCGAAGCGGCCGACGGCGCAGGCGGCGGTCAGCACGCCCTCGACCGGCTCCGGTTCCGGATCGCAGGCCAGCGAGCGGCTCTGGACCAGCCGGGCGAGATCGGCCCGCGCCGCGGCGCCGCAGCGCCAGGTCTCGCCCGAGGCGTCGTCGCAGGTCTGGCGGAAGCCGGGGGCGTCGATGCCGGCGATCGTGATCGCCAGCGGCGCTCCGTCGACGATCACCCGCAGCCGGCCGGCCTCGGTCACGATCGGATGATCGAAACGCCGCGGGCGCGGCGGCGCCCTGGCCGCGGTCGCCTCCAGCGCGGCGGCGAGCGCGGAGACCCTCCGTTCTGAGGGGGCCACCCGCTCCAGCGGCCCGTCGACGACCGGGCCGCCCGTCACCCCGGCCGGGGTCACGTCGCGATGGAGAGCGGGGACCGGAACCGGCGGCGGCTCAGCGGCCGGGCCGGAGGGACGGCCAGGGGAGGACGCGGCGCCTCCGGCGGCGGCGTCCGCAGAGAGCGTCGCCCGCAGCTCTTCTTCACCGGGAACGAAGGCTCTCCAGGCGACGACGAGGATCGCCGCCGTGACGACGACGCCCGCGGCGAGGACCGTGACCGTGTCGGCGAGGCGCCGGTACCAGGGTGGCCGCGGCCGTCCGCGCCGGGCCATCGTCAGTTGCGGCCGGCTCGGGTGATCCGGAGGATCAGCCAGACCGGGATGACGATCACCGCGCCGAGCAGGAAGTAGCGAAGGGCTTTGTCGATCGCCGAAAAGCCCATCTCGTAGATGTTGCGGGCGAAACGGGCGAGGGAGTCGAGGATGTCGTAGGGCTCGAGCCCGACTGCCGCCATGACGACGCCAACGATGAAGGAGAGGAAGATCAGCTTCACCAGCGCCCGCAGCGGCGAATCGCCGAGAAAGCGGTTGAGGGATCCATCGGCCATCGTCGTCTCCTTCGCGCGGTGCAGCATGCCGCTTTCCCCGCATTAGGGGATCGCCGGCGCAAAAGTCCAGTGGGCGGCCGCCTCACCGCGCCCCCGACCCCGGCTTCGATCCTTCGGGCGGCGTCGCGGCGGCCGGAGAAGGAGAGTTCGCGGGCGCAGAGGTCGCCGGCGGCGCGGCTGCGCCGCCGCCCCGGCCGCGCTTCTCGTGGGTGTAGGCGACGCAGTCGTCGACGATCGGCAGGCAGACGAGGTCGCGGCCCTGGGCGGTGTCGTTGTCGCCGGCATAGGCGACCTCCACCACCTTGCCGTCGACGAAGCGGATCTGGGCGCGGCACTCGGCGCTGTTGGGCACCGAGAAGGAGGTGTTGACGCCGGAATAGAGCCCGCCGACCCCGGGCAGCGACAGATTGAGACCGGCGCGGTTGATCTTGTGGACGTAGCTCCAGATCTCGCCGCCGCCGATCTGGCGGATCTCGCTGGGAAAGCCGGCGCACATGGCGACGTCCGCCTTGGTGAGACCGGAAAGGTCGGAGCGGGCGGCCGAGAGCACGCCGTAGGCGGCCGGGCCGACGCAGCCGCAAAGCATGGCCGCGGCCGCGACGGCCGGCAACAGTCGGTGAATGGAAGGCACGGATCGTTTCTCCCGGATCCGGAAACGGCGGTTCGGCGGGCGGAGCGGCAGCCTCGCGCGGCAACCGGCTCGGAGGGCGGGCGGCCCGTGCGGGAAGGGTCTCCCGCGCCGAACCTCCTTCCCGTCCACCCGCGGCGGACGGCCCCGGTCGGGGCGTTTCCTCGTCCCGCCGGCCCCGGCGGGCGATACCGGGCCGGCACGGGACACCGACGGTCTCCCGTCCGGCGGGTTCGCGCCGCGAGCGACACAGCATCCCGACGACGCGTCCCGCGAACGAGCCGCCGGAACCGCGTCCGGGGAGGTCTCGCCTCCCTTCTTCCAAGGCCGAACGTACGAGCGGCGTCATCGTTCGGCCGCTACCGTCCGAAGGCACCACCGCCGGTCGGCCGAACTTCGCGCCCCGGGCCCGGCGGGGCTCGCGGGCACCGACCTGCCGCCGCCTCGCCGCGCCGGCGGCCGCGTCGCGCAACGCCCTCTTGCCAAGGCGCCGGAAAGAGCGCATGTGCGCGCAATCCCGGCGGCGACGGCCGCGGGGAGGCGCGCGGCGTATCCCCGCCGCACCGCCCGGCCGACGCTCTCCCCGGACCCCATGGCTCCCGCCCGACCCTCGCTCTCCTCCGGCGACCTCCTCGCCGACCGCCGCTTCGAATACGCCCGCCTCTACGCCGAGGCCGGCGACCATGGCGCCGCCGCCGACCTCTTCGCCCAGGCGCTGGAGCTCGCGCCCGGCTGGGACGCCTGCCGCTTCGCGCTCGGCGAGGCGCTCGCCGCCGCCGGCGACACCGCCGCCGCGGCCGCCGCCTTCGCGCGGCTGCTCGAACGCGACCCGCAGGATCGCTTCGGCGCCCGGCTGCAGCTCGCCCTGCTCGGCGCCGCGCCGGTGCCGCCGACCGCGCCCGAGGCCTACGTCCGCGCCCTCTTCGACGACTACGCGGACCGCTTCGAAGCCGCGCTCGTCGGCGATCTCGGCTACCGCACGCCGAGCGAGATCGCGGCGACGATCGCGCGGCTGCGCCCCGGCGCCCGATTCGCCCGGGTGCTCGACCTCGGCTGCGGCACCGGCCTCGCCGGCGCGGCGCTGCGGCCGGTGGCGGACCACCTCGAAGGCGTCGACCTCTCCGCCGACATGGTGGCCAACGCCGCCGCCAAGGGGGTCTATGACGACTTGCGCGTCGGCGAGGTCGTCGCCCACCTTCGCGCCGGCACGGAGCCGATCGACCTCATCGTCGCCGCCGACGTCTTCGTCTACGTCGGCGATCTCTGCGCGATCTTCGCGGCGGCGGCCGAGCGCCTCGCGCCCGGCGGCCTCTTCGCCTTTTCGGTCGAGCGCGCCGACGAGAGCGAGGCGCCGGAGGGTTGGCGGCTCGGTGCCTCGCTGCGCTACGCCCACACCGCCACCCACGTCGAGGATCTCGCCGGCCGCAACGGCCTCGCCCTGGTGACGCTGGCACCGACGACGCTCAGGATGGACCGCGGCGAACCGGTCGCGGGCTACGTCGCGGTGGCGGCGGCCTGCGGCGGCGCGCCTTTCCTCGGCGCCGACCCCGGCGCATGGACCGTTCCGACGTCCGAATCCGGCACGTTGGAGAGCGCATGACCGCGCCGCGGGAGCCCGAGACCCACCGCACGATCGACGCCGGCGTCACCAGCGCCGACGTCTTCCGCATCGCGCTGCCGATGACCTTCGCCTACCTGTCGACGCCCCTGCTCGGCCTCGTCGACACGGCGGTGATCGGCCAACTCGGCGAGGCGGCGCTGATCGGCGGCATCGCCGTCGGCGCCCTGCTGTTCGACATCCTGTTCTCGACTTTCAACTTCCTGCGCTCGGGAACGACGGCGCTGACGGCGCAGGCGCTCGGCGCCGGCCACGAGGCGGAGAAGAAGGCGGCGCTCGGCCGGGCGCTGCTGATCGCGCTCGGCTCCGGCGCGGCGATGGTGGCTCTGCAGGGCCTGCTGATCGAGGCCGGCCTGCTGCTGCTGGCGCCGAGCGCGGCGGTGGCCGAGGCGACGCGGGCCTATTACGAGGTCCGGATCTTCTCCGCCCCCTTCGCCCTCGCCAACTACGCCATCCTCGGCTGGGTGATCGGCCTCGGCCGCGCCGGGGTCGGGCTCGGTCTCCAGACCCTGCTCAACGGCACCAACATCGCCCTCTCCTTCCTGTTCGGGCTGCATTTCGGCTGGGGCCTCTTCGGCGTCGCCCTCGGCACGCTGGCCGGCGAGGCGCTCGCCTTCGCGGTCGGCATCGTGATCTGCCTCGGCATCGGGCGCGGCACGCCCTGGCCGGCCGCCGCCGCCCTGCTCGACCGCGCCGCGCTGCTGCGCACCGCCGCCGTCAACCGCGACATCATGATCCGCACCTTCGTGCTGCTGATCGGCTTCGCCGTCTTCACCCGCGTCGGCGCCCGCTTCGGCGACGTCGTGCTCGCCGCCAACGCCATCCTGATGAACTTCTTCCTCGTCGGCGGCTATTTCCTCGACGGCCTCGCCTCGGCGGCCGAGCAGATGACGGGTTTCGCCGTCGGCGCCCGCAAGCGGCGCACCTTCGTCACCGCGGTGAAGCTGACGACGGCGTGGTCCTTCGTCTTCGCCGCGGCCGTCAGCCTGTTCTTCTTCCTGCTCGGCGGCGTGCTGATCGAGGCGATGACCACGGCCGAGGAGGTGCGCGCCGCGGCGCTCGCCTTCCTGCCCTATGCCGCGGCGACGCCGCTCGCCGGCGTCCTCGCCTTCGAGATGGACGGCGTCTTCATCGGCGCCACCTGGTCGCGGGAGATGCGCAACATGATGCTGGCCTCGCTCGCCGGCTATCTCGCGATCCTCGTGCCGGCGACGGCCGTCTTCGGCAACCACGGGCTCTGGTGGTCGCTGCTCGCCTTCCTGCTGCTGCGTGGTATCTTCCTGACCCTCAGCCTGCCGGCCCGCCTCGCCGCGACCTTTCCGCCGGAGGCCCCCGCGCCCGCCCGCCCCGGAGTTGCCCGATGAGCTTCGTTCTCGACGATCGCCTCGCCGCCGACAGCGTCTTCGTCACCGACCTTCCGCTCTGCGAGGTGCGCCTGATGAACGACGCCACCTGGCTCTGGCTGCTGCTGGTGCCGCGCCGGGCGGGGCTGTCGGAGATCATCGACCTGCCGCCGGAGGACCGCCACCGGCTGATGGACGAGATCGCCCGGGCGAGCGCCGTCGTCCGCGACGCGGCGGCGGCCGACAAGCTCAACGTCGCCGCCCTCGGCAACATGGTGCGCCAGCTCCACGTCCACGTCATCGCCCGCCACGGGGGCGACCCGGCCTGGCCCGGGCCGGTCTGGGGCAAGGTGCCGCCGGTGCCCTACGACGAGACGACGCTCGAGGAGCGGATCGGCACGCTCGCCCGCGCCTTCGGCTGACCTGTTCGCCATGCCGATCCGCTTTCCGCCGCGCGACTTCTCCGCCGCCACCGGCTTCGGTCGCAACCCGCTCGACCGCCGCTCCGAATCCCGGGGCGAGGCGGCCGTGCTCGCCGCCGCCTACGGCGACCCCGCCGCCCGCTTCCATCTCTTCACCCGCGAGCGGGCGCTGATCACGGCCGAGGCGGACACCGCCGCCGCCGCTCTCTGCGATGCCGCCACCGGCGGCTTCACCCGCGCCGCCGCCGAGGCGATCGGACACGGCGACGATCCGCTGGTGCTGCTCGGCTGGGACGCGGCCGGGCGGCCCCATCTCGCCGCCTTCACCGACGAGGCCCACGCCGAGACGCCGCCGCCGGGGACGATCGCCGCCGACCTTCGCGGCCTCGCGGTGCAGGGGCCGGCGCTCGAAGGCGGCTTCGGCCTCGAGGCCCAGGCCCGCAGCCTGCTCAACTGGCACGCCAGCCACCGCTTCTGCTCGGCCTGCGGCGCCCCGAGCCGGATGGCCATCGGCGGCTACAGGCGCGACTGCCCGGCCTGCGGCACCTCGCATTTCCCGCGCACCGACCCTGTGGTGATCATGCTGGCGATCGACGGCGAGGCCTGCCTGCTCGGCCGCCAGCCGCGCTTTCCGCCCGGCCGCTACTCCTGCCTCGCCGGCTTCGTCGAGCCGGGCGAGACGGTGGAGGACGCCGTGCGCCGCGAGATCTTCGAGGAGGCCGGAATCCGCACCGGCGCCGTCGCCTATCACGCCAGCCAGCCCTGGCCCTTCCCGATGTCGCTGATGATCGGCTGCTACGCCGAGGCGACCTCGACAGCGATCACGATGGACACGGCGGAGCTGGAAGACTGCCGCTGGTTCGGCCGCGACGAGGTCGCCCGCATGCGCGCCGGCACCCACCCGGACGGCCTCACCATGCCCGCCGGCGGCGCCATCGCGACGCATATCGTGGCGCACTGGCTGGAGGGGTGACGGGTCGGCGGTCGGCGGTCGGCGGTCGGCAGTCGGCAGTCGGCAGTCGGCAATCGGCAGTCGGCAGTCGGCAGTCGGCAGTCGGCAGTCGGCAGTCGGCAGTCGGCAGTCGGCA
>CALCDT010000162.1 GCA_937900425.1 uncultured Alphaproteobacteria bacterium
GCATCGCGGTGCGCGGCGACATGCTCGAACTCGGCGAGGCCGGGCCGGCCGAGCACGCGGCGCTCGCCGGCGCGCTCGCGGCGGCCGGGGTCGACCGGGTCTACTGCGCCGGCCCGCTCATGCGCTCCCTCTACGAATCCTTGCCGGAGCCCCTGCGCGGCGCGTATGCGGACGCCGCTTCGGGCCTCGAATCGGCCATGCTGTCGGACGTCGCCGCCGGCGACGTCGTGCTGGTCAAAGGGTCGAAGGGCAGTCTCGTCAGCCGGATCGTGGCGGCGCTCAAGAGGCGCTTCGCCACCGTCGGGAGCTCCAGCGAGGTTTAAGGAATGCTCTACTTTCTCGCCGAGCTCGCCGGCCAGGTGAACGCCCTGAACGTCTTCAGGTACATCACCTTCCGCACCGGCGGGGCGATGATCACTGCCTTCCTGTTCGTCATCCTCACGCGGCCGTGGGCGATCCGGGTGTTGCGGCTGCGCCAGGGCAAGGGGCAGCCGATCCGCGCCGACGGCCCGGAGAGCCATCTCCTGACCAAGCGCGGCACGCCGACGATGGGCGGCCTCCTCATCCTCGCCGCGCTGATCGTCTCGACGCTGCTGTGGGCCAACCTCTCCAGCCCCTACGTCTGGACGGTGCTGATGGTCACCCTCGGCTTCGGCATGATCGGCTTCTACGACGACTACCTGAAGGTGACGAAGCAGACCCACAAGGGTGTCTCCGGCCGGGTCCGGCTGCTGATCGAGTTCGCCATCGCCGCCGTCGCCGCCTGGATCGTCATGCACGTCGGCACAGAGCCGTTCTCGACCTCGCTGACCTTCCCGTTCGTCAAGGACTTCGTCGTCAACCTCGGTTGGTTCTTCCTGCCGTTCGCGATGTTCGTCATCGTCGGCGCCGGCAACGCGGTGAACCTGACCGACGGCCTCGACGGCCTCGCCATCGTCCCGGTGATGATCGCCGCCGGCTGCTTCGGCATCATCGCCTATCTCGCCGGCAACGCCGTCTTCGCCGACTACCTGCAGATCCACTTCGTCGTCGGCACCGGCGAGCTCGCCGTCGTCTGCGGCACGGTGATCGGCGCCGGCCTCGGCTTTCTCTGGTTCAACGCGCCGCCGGCGGCGATCTTCATGGGCGACACCGGCTCGCTCGCCCTCGGCGGCATGCTCGGCGCGGTCGCGGTCGCCGTGAAGCACGAGATCGTGCTCGCCATCATCGGCGGCCTGTTCGTGCTCGAGGCGCTGTCGGTGATCATCCAGGTCGCCTCGTTCAAGCTCACCGGCAAGCGCGTCTTCCGGATGGCGCCGATCCACCACCACTTCGAGAAGCTCGGCTGGACCGAGCCGCAGGTCGTCATCCGCTTCTGGATCATCGCCTGCGTGCTCGCCCTCGTCGGGCTCTCCACCCTGAAGCTGCGGTGACGCCATGATCCCGCTCACCGCCTACAGGGGACGCCGCGTCGCGGTACTCGGGCTCGGCAAGGCCGGGCGGGCGGTGGTCGCGTCGCTGCTCGCAGGCGGCGCCACGCCGGTCGTCCACGACGACGACCCGAACGCCGTCGCCCGCCTCGGCCTCGACGGCGTCGAGCAGGCCGACCTCGCCGAAGGGACCTGGCCGGAGGTCGAACTCCTGGTGACGAGCCCCGGCGTGCCGCACCTCTATCCCGAGCCGCACCCGGTGATCCGCCGGGCGTGGGCGGAGGGGGTGCCGGTCGACAACGACATCGGCCTGTTCTTCGAGGCGACGGCGCAGTCCGGCGCCGCCGTCGTCGCCATCACCGGGACGAACGGCAAGTCGACGACCACCGTGCTCGTCCGCCACCTCGCCGCCGCCGCCGGCCGCGGGGTGCAGATGGCCGGCAACATCGGCCGGCCGGTGCTCGACCTCGATCCACCCGGCCTCGGCGATGCCGTGGTGCTCGAACTGTCGTCGTTCCAGACAGACCAGGCGCGCAGCCTCAAGCCCGACGTCGCGGTATTCCTCAACCTGACGCCGGACCACCACGACCGCCACGGCGGCCACGGCGGCTACTTCGCCGCCAAGCGCCGGCTGTTCGAGCTCGACCGGCCGCGCGTCGCCGTCATCGGTGTCGATGAGCCGGAGGGGCGCCACCTCGCCAACATGCGCCGCGCCGGCCGCGATCCCGGCGAGGCGACCATCGCCATCTCCGGCGAGAGCGGCCTGCGCGGCCGCGGCCGCTGCTTCTCGCCCGACGGCGAGGACGTCGTCGAGTGGCTCGACGGCGTCGAGGTCGCCCGCTACCCGCTCGCCGGCATCCGCACCCTGCGCGGCGCCCACAACCGCCAGAACGCCGCCGCCGCCATCGCCGCGGTCCGGGCGCTCGGCGTCGATGCGGCGACGGTCGCCGCGGCGCTGCCGCACTATCCGGGCCTCGCCCACCGGCTGGAGGAGGTCGGCCGCCGCGGCCGCGTCCTGTTCGTCAACGATTCCAAGGCGACCAATGCCGATTCCGCCGAGAAGGCGCTGGCGAGCTTCCCGCGCGTCCACTGGATCCTCGGCGGCAAGGCGAAGGCCGGCGGCATCTCGAGCCTGGTGCCGCTGTTCCCGCGCGTCGCCAAGGCCTACCTGATCGGCGAGGCGGCGCCGGCGTTCGCCGAGACGCTCGACGGCCACGTCGCCTACGAGGTGTGCGGCACGCTCGCCGCGGCGGTCGCGGCGGCGGCCCGTGACGCCGCCGGGGACCCCGCCGACGAGCCGGTGGTGCTGCTGTCGCCGGCCTGCGCCTCCTACGACCAGTTCCCGAACTTCGAGGTCCGCGGCGACGCCTTCCGCGACCTCGTGCTCGCTCTCGACGGCATCGAACGGACGGGGAGAAGCTGATGGTCACGCGGGCCGACAGGGGACGTTTCGCGGAATGGTGGTGGACGGTCGACCGCTTCCTCCTCGTCGCGCTGATGATCCTGCTCGCCGGCGGCGTCGTGCTGTCGTTCGCCGCG
>CALCDT010000163.1 GCA_937900425.1 uncultured Alphaproteobacteria bacterium
ATGCCGCGGTCCCGGCGTTGCTCCCGCCGTCATTCTGGCCGGCAGCGGTGGTGACGGCCTCGGCCGGGGCGGCATCGACGGACCGGGCCGGGCCGCCGGTCGCGGCCGGAGCGGTGCCCGCGCCGGAGGGAGTCGCAGCCCTGGCCGCGGAGGCGGCCTCGCCCGCCCTTCGGCTCTCCGCCTGCCCGAGCGGCGCCACGTCGACCTTGACGTCGAGGCTGTGGTCGCCGGAAATGACGACGACGCCGTCGATCGGCGAGACGTCGGCATAGTCGCGGCCGATGGCAAGGACGATGTGGTCCTCGCCGGCGGGCATGTCGTTGGTCGGATCGAGGCCAACCCAGCCGAGCTCGGGGCCGCACCAGACCTCGACCCAGGCGTGGGTGGCGTCCGCCCCCTCGAGACGCGGCTGACCGGGCGGGGGAATGGTGCGCAGGTAGCCGCTGACGTAGGCCGCCGGCAGGCCGAGGCCGCGCAGCCCCGAGATCATGACGTGGGCGAAGTCCTGGCAGACCCCGCGCTTCTGGGCGAAGGCCACCGCCGGCGGCGTCGACGCGTCGGTCACGCCGGGCTCGTAGGTGAAATCCTCGTGGATCCGCGTCATCAGCGCCATCGCGCCGGCGAGGATCGGCCGGTCGGGCGGAAAACAGGCGGCGGCATAGTCCCGGATCGCGCCGTCGAGCGGGATCTTGCGGCTCGGAAAGATGAAATGCACCGGCGAGCGGGCGGAGAGATCGTCGCTGCCGGCGACCTCGTCGCGGATCTCCTCGAAGGTCGGCGACAGTCCGGGCAGGAACGGCGCGCGGGCCGACACCTCGATCCGCGCGGCGAGTTCGACCACCAGCCTGTCGTGCGGGGTCTCGATGACGACGAAGGACGTCCGGTTGCCGAAGAAATCGATCTCCTCGGAATACTCGGCCGGACGCGGGTCGATGTTCAGGCTGGAGAGGATGACGCGCTGGCCGTCGCGGCCGACGGGGGCCATGTGCATGACGTGGCGCGAGAAGGGCACGGTCGATCCGTAGCGGTAGGTCGTGACCTGCCTGACGTCGTAGATCATGCGATGTCCTCGGCGGCCAGCGAGACCTGGCGACGCGGCCGGGCGCGATGGGAAAAGAAGCGTCGCGACACCGCATCGGACAGTTCGTGCAGCCCTTCGACGATGTCGTCGAGCTTCTCGATCTGCAATTCCTCGGCCCGGATGGTCTGGAGGTCGGCGAGCAGCCGCCGCGACAGCCGCACCGGTGTCGACGGGCGACCGTCGACGAGAGCCGAGGGAAGCGTCGCGAGGTCGGCGTTGATGCGCGCGACCTGGAAGGCGACCGAGCGCGGGTTGTTGTCGTCGAGAACGAGAAGGTCGAGCACGGGTACGCGCGAGGCGGTCATCACGTAGCGCGAGCGGTAGGTGATCTGGCTGTCGCCGAGTTCCAGCATCAGGTCGAGGGCGCTCTGGCGCAGCGGCGTTCCGGCGAAGCGGCGCATGAAACGGGCCGTCGCGACCGCCCGCTCGATCCGCCGTCCGAGTTCGAGGAATCGCCAGCCGATGAGGCGGTTCATGTTTTCGGCGGCGAGACCGGAGAAGGCCGCGATCTTGCGCATCGCCTGGCCGACCTCGTCGAAGGCGTCGCTGGCGGCGAGGCGGACGGTGCGCAGGCGCTCGAACTGCAAGGCGAGGTCGGTGACGACCTGGAAGGCGTCGGGCGAGAGGCGGTCGCGGATCACGCCGGCCGACTGGCGGGCCGAACGGGTCAGGCTCGGCATCGCCCCGACCGCGGACTCGTCGGAGATCACGGCGATGGCGAAGCGGACGTGGGAACTGTGGTTCTTCTCCTCGTCCTCGGTCAGGGCACCGAGCTCGGTCAGCATGGCGACGAGCCCCTGCGCCACCGCCTCGTCGCCGACGGTCTCGACGGCGCGGGCGAGCAGCGCGCGCACGATGCGCAACGTCCCCTCGCAGCGTTCGAGATAGCGGCCGAGCCAGAACAGGTTGTCGGCCGCCCGGCTCGGCAGGGTGCCGATGGTCCGGCGCACCTTGACCCGGTCGTCGGCCGGCAGCAGCGTCGTCTCGGCCACCGGCTCGTCGCCGAGGACCCAGACGTCGGCGACGCGGGCGCGGGTCTGGAGCGAGACCGCGCGGGCGTCGACGTCGTCGGAAACGCGGCAGAAGCCGCCGGGCATCACCGTCCAGTCGTCGTCGCCGGTCGCCACCACGAAGAGGCGCAGGATGAAGGGCCGCGGGACGAGCTTGCCGTCGGCCCACACCGGCATGGTCGAGAGCTTGACCGCCTCCTGGCCGACGAAGTCGATGCCGCGCCGCTCGATCCGGTCGAGCAGGTCCGCGCGGCGTTCGGGTGTCAGGCTGGAGCCGAGCACCACGGCGCGGTCCGGCATGCCGGGCACCTGGGCCCCGAAGGCGGGAGCGATGACCAGCCGGTCGAAATCGGACAGCACGACCCCGCGCTCGCGCTCCTGCCCGCACCACCAGGTGGCGACGTTGGGCAGGACGAGATCCTCGCCGAGAACGTGGCGGGCGAGCGCCGGCATGAAGCCCATCAGCGCCCGCGATTCGACGACGCCGGCGCCGAGCGCGTTGGCGACCACCACCGAGCCCTCGCGGATCGCCTTGACGAGGCCGGGCACGCCGAGCCAGGACGCGCTGCGCAGCTCCAGCGGGTCGGCGAAGTCGGCGTCGAGCCGGCGCCACAGCACGTCGACCCGCCGCAGGCCGGAGACGGTGCGCACGTAGACGGCGTCGTCGCGCACGGTCAGGTCCTCGCCCTCGACCAGCAGGAAACCGAGATAGCGGGCGAGATAGGCGTGCTCGAAATAGGTCTCGTTGAGCGGGCCGGGCGTCAGCAGGCAGACCCGCGCGTCGGCGGCGGCGTTGAGCCGGGCAAGATCGCTCTTGAACTGCTGGAAGAACGAGGCGAGGCGCTCGACGTTGAGGGCGCGGTAGACGCTCGGCAGCGCCCGCGACAGCGCGATGCGGTTCTCGAGCGCGTAGCCGGCACCCGAAGGCGCCTGGGTGCGGTCGGACAGCACCCACCATCGCCCGCGCGGGCCGCGGCCGACGTCGATGGCGTAGACCCTGAGATGGCGCCCGCCCTGCGGCTCGACCCCGACCAGCGGGCGCAGGAATTCCGGGCTGCCGGCGATGGCGGCGGCCGGCAGCACGCCGCCGCGCACCAGTTCGCCCTTGCCGTAGACGTCCTTGAGCAGGGCCTCGGCGAGCCGGGCGCGCTGGATCGCACCGGTCTGCAGCTCGGACCATTCCTCGCTGTCGATGACGAGGGGGATGTGGGACAGCGGCCAGGGCCGCTCCGAGCCGGCCTTGTCGTCATAGACCCGGTAGAACACGCCGGAATCGCGCAGGTGGCGATCGGCCGCCTGAAAACCGTGCTCCAGCGTTTCGGGACCGAGCGCGGCCATCCACTGCAGGAACTCGCGCCAGTGCGGGCGCGGCCGGCCGTCCTCGCCCATCATCTCGTCCCAGACACCGGGCAAGGGTCGGTAGCCGGCGACGAGATCCCCGAGCCGCCGCTCCATCATCGACGCCCGCGTCTCGTCCTGCTCTTCCACCAGCGACACGTCCCCTCCTCCCGGCCCCACGGGTCGACCCGGTCGATCATAGCCACGAAGGACGCCTCAGATCGAGGGTCGCGGGGAAATAGGGGTTGTGTTCCGGCGCAGGCGGCACCATCGGCCCCGGGGTGTGGCCGAACGGCTGGAACCGCGCGAGGCGGCGCGCCTCGGCCTCGTAGGCGTTGACGGGGAAGACGTCGTAGTTGCGCCCGCCCGGATGGGCGACCGAATAGACGCAGCCGCCGAGCGAGCGCCGCGACCAGGTGTCGTAGAGATCGAAGGTCAGCGGCGCCTGCGGGGGAAGGATCGGATGCATGCCCGAGGCCGGTTGCCAGGCCTTGAAGCGGACGCCGGCGACGAACTCGCCGTTGCGTCCGGTCGGCGTCATCGGCATGCGGCGGCCGTTGCAGGTGACGACGTGGCGCGAGGGGTTGAACTCCTCGACCCGCATCTGCAGGCGCTCGACCGAGCTGTCGACGTAGCGCACCGTGCCGCCGATGGCGCCCTCCTCACCCATCACGTGCCAGGGCTCCAGCGCCTGGCGCAGCTCCATCGAGACGCCGTCGTAGCGAACCTCGCCGCAGAAGGGGAAGCGGAACTCGCGCTGGGCCTCGAACCAGACCGGATCGATCGGATAGCCGCCGCGCTCGCGAAGGTCGCGCAGCACGTCGAGGAAATCGGCCCAGACGAAGTGCGGCAGCATGAAGCGGTCGTGGAGGTCGGTGCCGTGGCGGGCGAGCGGCCCGTCCTGCGGCTCGACCCAGAACCAAGCGATCAGCGCCCGCAGCAGCAGTTGCTGGGCGAGGCTCATGCGCGCGTCCGGCGGCATCTCGAAGGAGCGGAATTCGACGAGGCCGAGCCGGCCGGTCGGTCCGTCCGGCGAGAACAGCTTGTCGATGCAGATCTCCGAGCGGTGGGTGTTGCCGGTGACGTCGACGAGGATGTTGCGGAACAGCCGATCGACCAGCCACGGCAGCGGCGCATAGCCCTCGCCGGGCTTCGGCACGTTGGCGAGGGCGATCTCGAGCTCGTAGAGCGAATCGTGGCGGGCCTCGTCGATGCGCGGCGCCTGGCTGGTCGGACCGATGAAGAGGCCGGAGAACAGGTAGCTCAGCGAGGGATGGCGCTGCCAGTAGACGACGAGGCTCTTCAGCAGGTCCGGCCGGCGCAGGAACGGGCTGTCGGCCGGCGTGCCGCCGCCGACGACGACGTGGTTGCCGCCGCCGGTGCCGGTGTGGCGGCCGTCGAGCAGGAACTTGTCGGTGCCGAGCCGGGTGAGCCTCGCCTCCTCGTAGACGCCGGTGGTGATGGCGATGCAGTCGCGCCAGCTCGCCGCGGGGTGGATGTTGACCTCGATGACGCCGGGGTCCGGGGCGACGCGGATCACGTTGATGCGCGGGTCGGGCGGCGGCATGTAGCCTTCGATATGGACCGGCAGGCCCATCTCCTGCGCCGTCACCTCGACGGCGGCGAGCAGCTCGACATAGTCGTCGACCCGGCCGACCGGAGGCATGAAGACGCAGAGCCGGCCGTCGCGAGGTTCGACGGCGAGCGCGGTGCGCACGCTGGTGCCGCCGGTGATCCACTGGGCGACACGCGGATCGTCCGGCGAGACCTCCCCGGTGCGCTCATAGGCCTGGGCGAGGTACTCCGGGTCGGGCAGGTCCTCGCGCGGGATCGAGGGATCCATCTCGTGGATGTAGGGGTAGGCCGCGGGCGGCACCCACGGCAGCGAGGCGAGCGGCAGGCGGTAGCCGACCGGGGAATCGCCCGGCATCAGCAGCAGCTTGCCGCGACGCACGTTCCACCGCTCGCTGACCCAGCCCCAGCCAGCGCGCGACTGCCAGCGCTGGACCGGAAGCACGAAACCTGATGGCACGCCGAGGCCGCGCTCGAATACCCGGGCGATACGGGCGCGGTCCTCGGGGTTCTCGAGCCTGGAATCGTCGGTGGTGACGTTGTCGGGGAGCTCCTGCTCCTTGAGGATCCAGTGGGCCGGATCCTCGTAGGCCGGCAGCACGAAGTCGGCGGGGATGCCGAGGCGGTTGGCCACCCGGCGCGCCATCACCGCGGCGTCGTCGGCGGTCGGTACCGGCATGCCGGTCTCGCGGGCGACGAGGTCGAGGTTGCGCCAGAGCGGCTTGCCGTCCTTGCGCCAGTAGAGCGAGAAGGTCCAGCGCGGCAGGCTTTCGCCGGGATACCACTTGCCCTGGCCGTAATGCAGGAAGCCGCCGGGCGCGAAGCGAGCGGAGAGGCGGCGGATCAGGTTGTCGGCGAGGGCGCGCTTCGTCGGGCCGACCGCGGACGAGTTCCATTCCGGCGACTGATAGTCGTCGATCGAGACGAAGGTCGGCTCGCCGCCCATGGTGAGGCGGACGTCCCGTTCGGCAAGGTCGGCGTCGACCCGGTCGCCGAGGGCCGCCAGATCCTCCCAGGCCTCCTGCGAGAAGGGCAGCGTCACCCGCGGCTTCTCGGCGATGCGGGTCACCGTCATGTCGAAGTTGAATTCGACCTCGGTGCCGGGCGGTGCGGAATAGCCGCCGGTGATCGGCGCGGCCGAGCGGAAGTGCGGCGTCGCGCAGAGCGGGATGTGGCCCTCGCCGCAGAGCAGGCCCGAGGTCGGGTCGAGACCGATCCAGCCGGCGCCGGGGACGTAGACCTCAGTCCAGGCGTGGAGGTCGGTGAAGTCGACGTCGGTGCCGGTCGGCCCGTCGAGCGACTTCACGTCCGGGGTGAGCTGGATCAGGTAGCCGGACACGAACCGGGCGGCGAGGCCGAGGTGGCGCATCAGCTGAACGAGCAGCCAGGCGGAATCGCGGCAGGAGCCCGACGCCCGCGACAGCGTCTCGTCCGGCGACTGCACGCCCGGCTCCATCCGGATCTCGTAAGCGATGTCCTGCTGGAGCCGCTGGTTGACGGCGACGAGGAAGTCCGTCGTCTGCTTGCGTTCGTGGGAGATGCCGAGGAGATAGCGCGCAAAGAGCTCGCCCTCGCTCTCGCGGACGAGATAGGGCGCGAGTTCGATCGCGAGTTCCGGCGTGTAGGTGAAGGGAAACTGCTCGGCGTAGTCCTCGATGAAGAAGTCGAAGGGATTGACCACCGCCATCTCGGCGAGGACGTCGACCGTCACGGAAAACTCGGTCGAGGGCTCGGGGAAGACGAAGCGGGCGAGCCAGTTGCCGTGCGGGTCCTGCTGCCAGTTCACGAAGTGGTTTTCGGGGACGACCTTCAGCGAATAGGCGTGGATCGGCGTGCGGCTGTGCGGAGCGGGACGGAGCCGCACCACCTGAGGCGAGAGCTGCACCGGCTTGTCGTAGGTATAGCGCGTGACGTGGTGCAGGCTGGTCATGATGGCCATTGCGAACCGATCCCTCCGGCTTGTCGTCCCCGTGCGTCGCGCGGGCCCTGTCCCGTCGCGCGACGCAATGACGGTCCGCCTCGGACCCGAAGCGAACCGTCGGCCGCATTAGACGACAAAGCCCGCCGACAGAAAAGCCTTTCCTCTGGGCATGCCGCTTTGGAGCGCATCGGCGCGCGGCACCGGGAGCCGTCCGGCGCGTCGGCGATGGGCCTTTGAAATCAATGGAGTTTTCCGGCGATCGCCGCACCCTGGAATGATCACGAAAATGTCAGAAGGCACCCTGCTTGTCGAAGCGCCGGATCATTCCCAATTCACGGACAAGGCGGTGGCGCCCATTTATCGGCAATGCCCCCCCGTCTGGCCGACGGTGCCCCGCCAGCGCTGGAGTCCCTCCCAGCGGTAGCGCCTCCCCCGATGGCGCTGAGCGCCCGGTCTGCCCCGAGACCGGGCGCTCTCTATTTCTGCGGCCGCCTCGCGACCGCGCGGGTTCACCCCGTCCCCGCGAGGCGGCCCGCAGTTAACGGACCGACTCCTCGTCCGCCTCAGCCCTCGCCCCGGGCGACCCTCGCGCCGTAGTCCTCGATCGTCACGATGCCGCCGGCCTCGCCGACGCGGGCGACGTCGCGGTCCGGCAGCACGTCCTGCACCACGTCGATCCGTTTCCATTCGGCGAGCGGCGCGGTGCAGTCGGCGGCGGGGACGTTGCGCGAGGTCGCCTTGCGCTCGAAGCGGTGGATGTAGCGCGGACAGTTGATCCAGAGCTTGGTGATGGCGATCCGCGCGACGAGTTCGGCGCCGGGCATCTCGGCGAGCAGCGGATCGGCCGGGTCGATGGTGGCGCGGCCGTGGACGCGCAGCCGGTGCGGCGTCTCGAAGTCGATGAACAGCAGGCCGACCTCCGGCCGCTCGGCGAGATTGCCCATCGAATAGTACATGCCGTTGCCGTCGTAGCTCGGCAGCGCCAGCGTCGTCGCGTCGACGATGCGCACGAAGCCCGGCGCGCCGCCCTTGTAGGAGACGGTCGGCATGCCGTCCGGCGTGATCGTCGACAGGAACACCATGTTGCGGGAGGCGATGAAGGCGGCGGCCTGCTCGTCGATGTCTTCGCGGACGATGATCTCCTCGAGCCGGTCGGCGAGGCGCCGCGTCTCGAATCGGTCCTGCAGCCGGCGGTGGGTGTCGGCGTAGATGCCGCTCATGGGGTCTCCTCCCGGGTGTTCTTATCTTTGGCGGACGTCCGCCCGCGGCCGATTGCCGGCCGGCGCCCCGGATCGAAGCACTGCCCGCCGCGCGCGGGAAGGGCAATTTTCCCGAAGCTGCAGGAGACGGGCCGCGCCGCTGCGCCGCAGGGCTTGTGCCCGGGCAGGAAATGGTGACAGTCGGGCGGTACCGCCCGCCCTCCTCCGACCAGCCGAGAACGCCCCGCCCCATGCCGTCGTCGCTGCTTTCCGTCGCCACCTGGAACATCAACTCGGTGCGGATGCGCCGCGGCATCGTCGAGCAGCTGATCGACCATCACGCGCCGGACGTGATCTGCCTGCAGGAGACGAAATGCGCCGACGCGCAGTTTCCCGAGGCGGATTTCCGCAAGCTCGGCTACGGCCACGTCGCCCTCAACGGCGGGCGCGGCGGCTATCACGGCGTCGCCATCCTGTCGCGCTTTCCCCTCCTCGACGTCGAGGCCCACGACTTCTGCGGCAAGGGCGACCCGCGCCACGTCGCGGCGAGCGTCGAGCGCGGCGGCCGGACGGTGCGGATCCACAATTTCTACGTCCCGGCCGGCGGCGACGAGCCGGACCCGGAGATCAACCCGAAGTTCGCCCACAAGCTCGCCTTCCTCGACGAGATGAAGGCCTGGCTGCCGACCGCCTCGCTCGGCCGGCTCGACATCGTCGTCGGCGACCTCAACGTCGCGCCCTACGAGAGTGACGTCTGGTCCCACAAGGCGCTGCTCAAGATCGTCAGCCACACGCCGGTGGAGTGCGAGGGGCTGGAGGCGGTGCGCCGCGCCGGCGGCTGGACCGACCTGATGCGCCACTTCACGCCCGAGCCGGCGCCGGTCTTCACCTGGTGGAGCTATCGCGCCAAGGACTGGCGCGCCGCCGACAAGGGCCGCCGCCTCGACCACGTCTGGACCCATCCGGACCTCGTGCCGATGGCGCGCTCGCTGCAGGTGCTCAAAGACGCCCGCGACTGGTCGCGCCCCTCCGACCACGTTCCGGTGATCGCGCATTTCGATCTGGCACGCTGAGGACGGCGGGAGCCGGTCAGCCCACCTTCGCCGGCCCGACGACCGCGATGTCGGCGTAGCGCCGGAAGGCGTGTTCGAAGACGAGCGGGCGACCCGCCTTGCCGGCGAGGTGACGGAGTTCGGCTTCGAGGGCCGGGCCACGCGGATGAACGTGGAACAGCGCCAGCCAGCGCGTCAGCATCCCCTGCCCGAGCGGACCGAGCCCGGCGGCGTCGCCGAAGTCGGCGATTGCGAGGCGGCCGTCCGGCGCGGTGAGGCGCAGCGCCTCGGCGAGAGCGCCCCGCCAGTCGGGGATCATCGACAGCGCGTAGGAGACGAAGACGCGATCGAAGCGGTCGACGCCGAAGGTCGCGGCGGCGTCGAAGGCGGTGGCGTCGCCCCTCGCGAGCGTGATCCGCTCGCCGAGGCCGGCGCGGGCGACGTTGGCCCGGGCGGTCTTCAGCATCTCCTCGGAGATGTCGAAGCCGTGGAGACGGACCGTCGGCCAGCGGCGGGCCGCCGCGATCAGATTGCGGGCGGTGCCGCAGGCGACTTCCAGCACGGTGCCGCCCGGCGGCGGATCGAGCCGGGCCAGCATGCGGTCACGGCCGAGCAGATAGGGCCGCCGCGTCAGGTCGTAGACGTGCCGGGTGTGGCGGTACATCCGGTCCATCGCCCGGGCCTGGCCGCCCCGCTCCGCCGCCGTCACGTCAGGCCGCCCGGCGGTAGAGGTGGAAGCCGCCGTAGATCGACGAGCGGTCGCGGGCGGTGAAGGCGCGCGAGGCCTCGGCCTCGTAGGTCCAGGCGCCGCGCACGTCGGCCGGCAGAGCCTCGTCCAGCGGGCTCTCCTCGCCGGCGGTGCGGAAGATCACGCGGGCGCCGGGGCGGGCGGTGCGGGTGATCTGGCGCCAGAGGTCGGTCATCTGGGCGGCGGACATCCAGTCCTGGGCGTCGAGCAGCACGTAGGCGTCGAGCGTCTCCGCGCCCTCGCCGGCCAGATACTCCGTCATCGAGGCGTGCAGCGGGGTGACGCGATCGGCGTTCTCGCGCACGGTCGCATAGTTGTCGCGAGCGAGATACGGCGGCACGGCGCGGCGGATTTCGCGGTCGTAGCCGCGGCCGAAGGCCTGCCAGGCGAAATAGTTGTCCTCGAGCGGGAAATCGCAGGCGAGGCGTTCGAGCCGGCGGCGCAAGAGACCGGCCATGTCGCCGCCCGACGAGGAGTTGAGACAGGCGAACTGCGCCGGCGGGATGCCGAGGCCGTAGAGCGAGACCGGCATGCGGCACATCCAGCGGATCAGCCGGCTGTCGAACACCGGCGCCAGCGTCTCCTCGAAGACGAGGCGCTGCTCCTCGAGGCTCTTTGCGCTCAGCATGCGCCGCGGGTTCTTGCCGTAGGCGCGGGCAAGGAGGTGGACGGTGCCGATGAAGCGGCCGAGCAGGCCGAACTTGTAGACGTTACGGGCGAAGAGGTTGATGCGGCGGCCGCGCAGCGGCTGGCGGCCCTCCCAGTAGGCGCGGGCCTGGTCGTCGAGGCGCTCTTTCAGGAAGCGGTCGTAGCGGGCGGTGTTCTCGCGCTCGTCGGCGTGGCCGAAGAAGCGGAAGAAGGCCTCGTGGTTCGGCAGGTTTTTCACCGCCGCGACCTTGAGCTTGAGCAGCGCGACGTGGGCCGGGTTGAGATCGACGGCGGTGATGCTCTCCGGCGAGGCGGTGAGGTAGCTCATGACGTTGCAGCCGCCGGACGCGATGGTCACCATGCGCTTGCCCGGGCCGAGGCCCAGCGCCGCCATGTCGACGTCGGGGTCTTCCCAGATCTGCGGATAGACGAGGCCGGAGAAGGCCAGGGTGAAGAGCCGCTCCAGTACGCCGCGGCGCGAGGCCAGCGGGTTGGAGTGCACCGCCTGCGACAGTCTCTCGTTCTTCGCCATCACCGCTCGTCCCCTCCGCGGCGGCGAGTCTTCCCGCCTCCACCGCGTCCGGGACAGCAAGCACGCGGCGATGACGGGGCGACGAAGGTTCGATGACGGAGAGACGACGGGGCGACAATCGACCGTCTCATGTCCATTGGCGAACGGAGGTACGCCAGAAAGGTGTGCGAGAAACGCGATAGTTGACGCACGCAGCGTTCTTGTTGCGACAATCAATTCAGTTGCTGAAAAAACGTTTCATCTCGTCGCGACAGACGGCCGCACACGTCTGATCAATAACAAATGCGCGACGACAACTCAGATGCACATCGCCGTCATACTCAAATATCAATACCGACTGCCATGAATGCGACAACAATCCGGGGATATTCGAATGAACGTCGACTTTCATATGTCCGGAACTATTTTCCGCTCGAATTAATGCAATGGGAAAAATGTTGATGTTGGATTCTGAATAAGTCGCCACCAATCGAAAAATCGCAAATATTTCCTCTTTCGAAATTAGAACGTCTGAGATCTCGAAATTGGATTTCGCAACAATTGATGCAGTCGACAATGTGTCGAACCCTGTCGAATGAACGGATACAACACAATTTGCCCTGTCATTCTGATCAAATCCCCGTTCAGAACGCACCGTCAGGCGATCTCTGCCACTCGTCGACGGAATGTGAAACGAGAACGTCAAATCAGAACTCCTGATCCGCCACCTTGAAGCAATCACCCGGTTAGCGCGCAAATCGGGAGTTTGAAACGCCGGGTGCGGACTTGTGAAGCCAATTCGGTCCGCTCCCGGCGTTCATCGTCACATCATCCCGAGCAGTCTCGGCAGCCCCAGCGAGATCGCCGGAACGTAGGTGATCAGCATCAGGAAGATCAGCATCGTCACCAGCCAGGGCGTCACCGCGACGGTGAGTTCGGTGATGCCCATCTTGGTGATGCCGGAGGCGACGTAGAGGTTGAGGCCGACCGGCGGCGTGCACATGCCGATTTCCATGTTGACGACGATCATGATGCCGAAGTGCACCGGGTCGATGCCGAGCTTCACCGCGACGGGGAAGAGGATCGGCGCCATGATCAGCACGATCGACGACGGCTCCATGAAGTTGCCGGCGATGAGCAGGATGATGTTGACCGCGATCAGGAACATCCACCACGACAGACCGGTGTCGACCATCCACTCGCCGAGCGCCTGCGGGATGTTCTCGTGGGTGAGCAGGAAGGAGAACAGCACCGCGTTGGTGATGATGTAGAGCAGCATCGCCGACATGTTGGCCGAGGCCAGCAGCACTTTCGGCACCCCCGACAGCGGCATGTCCCTGTAGACGAAGACCGCGACGACGAAGGCGTAGACGGCGCTCATCGCCGCGGCCTCGGTCGGGGTGAAGACGCCCGAGTAGATGCCGCCCATGACGATGACGATCAGGGCGAGGCCCCAGAAGGCACGGCGGAAGGCGCTCCAGCGTTCGGCGAAGCTCGCCTTCGGCAGGCGCGGATAGTCGTTCTTCCAGGCCCGGTACCAGGTGGTGAAGCCGAGCATCGAGGCGAGGATCAGGCCCGGGATCACGCCGGCGATGAACAGCGCGCCGACCGAGGCCGAGGAGACGACCTCGCCGTCCGGCCCGGTCGCCAGCATGCCGGAGGTCGAGACCGCGTACATCACCATCACGATCGACGGCGGGATCAGGATGCCGAGGCCGCCCGAAGTGGCGATGACGCCGGCACCGAAGCGTTCAGGGAAGCCCTGGCGCGCCATCGCCGGCAGGATGATCGAGCCGATGGCGACGACGGTGGCCGGCGAGGAGCCGGAGACGGCGGCGAACAGGGCGCAGGCGACGACACCGGCGAGGGCGAGGCCGCCGTACCAGTGGCCGACCATCGCCGAGGCGAAATTGATCATCCGCCGGGCGACGCCGCCGTGGGTGAGGAAGTTGCCGGCGAGGATGAAGAACGGGATCGCCATGATCTCGAACTTCTCGATGCCGGTGAACAGCTTGAGGGCCACGGTGTCGATCGGCACCGCCGTCATCGTGAAGAGGAAGGCGAGGACGGTGAGGCCGAGGGCGATGGAGACCGGCATGCCGGTCAGCATGAGGGCGATGAGCCCGCCGAAGATCATTGCGGCATTCATGGCTCAGAGATCCTTCGGGCGCAGGTCGCTGTGGGCGATGGCGGCGGCGTCGGCGTCCTCGTCGACGCCGTCGACGTGGCCGTGGTCGTGGTGGGGCAGTTCGCCGGTTCGGGCGAATTGGACCGCGACCTGCAGGAAGCGGAAGCACATCAGGTAGGAGCCGAGCGGGATGGCGAGATAGACGATCCAGATCGGGATCTCGAGATCGACCGCCGTCGACGAGGTCTGCGCCATGTGCCAGACGAAGTCGGCGCCTAGGGTGCCGATGATGCCGGTGAAGAGGGCGCCGGCGAGCAGGCCGAACAGCACGAACATCTTGCGCTTGCGCGGCTCGAGGCTGTTGATCAGCACGTCGATGCCGACGTGGATGCCGGTGCGCACGCCGTAAGCGGCGCCGAATTTCGCCATCCACACGAAGAGGATGATGCAGAGTTCCTGGGCCCAGACGAGGTTGACCTGGCGCATGGTCATGTAGGCCGCCCGGGCCGCGTCGGACAGCCAGGCGATGTCGTTTGCGCGGCCGTAGCCGATCAGTCCGGCGACGAAGGTGAGCGAGTAGCGGTGGGCGACGGCGACGAAGATGAGCACGGTCGCGGCGGCGATCAGCGTCGCGATCAGGACCTCTTCGAGGCGGTCGAGCAGGCGGAGCATGGGTCGGCCCCCTGTCGGTGATGTCGGGAATTTGCTGGTGATTTGGGGAAGGCGCCGGGGCGCCCCCTCATCCGCCCTTCGGGCACCTTCTCCCGCGAGGGGAGAAGGGGTCGGGGAGGTGATTCAATTGTTCGATCGCCGGGCCGTATCTGCGGCGCTTCTGGAAAAGCAGGGCGCTCGCAAAGTCCGCCGATTCCCTTCTCCCCTTGCGGGAGAAGGTGCCCGAAGGGCGGATGAGGGGTGGCGCCGGCCAAAGACCCCCCGCCACGTCCCCGCCCTCCGGGCTCTCGCCTCACATCGCGCCGGTTTCGGCCTTCACCTTGGCGATCAGCTCGGCGCCGATGCGGTCGGCCATTTCGTCGTGGACCGGCGCCAGGGTCTTCACCCACTCGGCGCGCTCCTCGTCGGTCAACTCGTGGAACTCGGTGGTGCCGGCCGCCTTCATGGCTTCGAGCGCCGCGTCGTTCTCGTCCTTGGCGATGCCGTTGGCGTATTCGGTCGCCTCCAGCATGGCCTTGTCGAGCTGCGAGCGGACGTCGGCCGGCAGGTCGTCCCAGAACTTCTTGTTCACGATCACCGCATAGCCGAGGTAGCCGTGGTTGGAGATCGTCGCGTGCTTCTGCACCTCGTGCATCTTCTGGGTGTACATGTTCGACGGCGGGTTCTCGGTGCCGTCGACGACGCCGGTCTGCAGCGCCTGATAGACTTCCGAGAAGGCCATGACCTGCGGCACGGCGCCGAGGGCGTTCATCTCCGCTTCCAGCACCTTGGACGACTGGATGCGCATCTTGAGGCCGAGGAAGTCGTCGGGCGTGCGCAGCGGCGAGTTGGCGCTCATGATCTTGAAGCCGTTGTCCCAGTAGGCGAGACCGGAAATTCCCTTGTCCTCGAGCTTGGCGAAAAGCTCCTTGCCGATGTCGCCGTAGGTCACCTTGTGGAGCGCGTCGTAGTCCGGGAAGATGTACGGCAGGTCGAAGACCTCGAAATCGCGGACGCCGAGCGGGCCGAATTTCGCCAGCGAAGGCGCGAGGATCTGGACGGCGCCGAGCTGCAGGGCCTCCATCTCCTCCTTGTCCTTGTAGAGCTGGGAGTTCGGGTAGACCTCGACCTTGACGGCCCCGTTCGTATACTGCTCGGCGAGTTCCTTGAACTTGTCGGCGCCCTTGCCCTTCGGCGTGCCGGGGGCGACGACGTGGCTGAACTTGATGACGATCGGATCGGCGGCGAAGGCCGGGCCGGCGGCGAGGCCCGCGGCGAGCGCGAGGCCGAGACCGGCGAGAGCCGCGGTGGCGGCACGACGGGTGATCTTCATTGTCTTCCTCCCTCGGGGCGCCGGAAGCGCCCGGACGAAATGCTCCGGGCCGGCGCGGAAATTCGTTCGACAGGTCATCCTCGCGGCCGGCCGACGGAGCGGCGACGGGGCGAGGTGCAGGACCGCGGCTCCTTCCTTCCGCGTTCCTGTGCTAGCTAATAGAAAAGCTCGGGGCGGCTCGGCTATTGTGGATATCCGCAACGACGGGCCGGAAGAGCCGCGACGAGGGGGAGGACGAAGTGCCTGTGCGGCAGCATCAGCTCGGGCTCGACGACGTTCGCGCGCTGGCGCCGGTGCGCGGAGTGCGCGAAGTCTGGCTCGCCCTGATGCCGGTGATCGCGATCGTGCTGCTGGTCGCGCTGACCGGCGCCCTGCTCTACGTCGTCGGCCAGGACGAGGCCGAGCGCGAGCACACCCGCTTGATCTCCGACGCGCTCTGGGTCGAGCAGACCCTGCGCTTCCAGCTCGCCACCGACGAGGACACCGTCAGCCGCCTCGCCCTCGACGCCGCCCGCGGCCCGGCCGGCGTCGTCGCCATCGCCGACAAGGCCCGCGTCCACGTCGCCAACAACCCGGAGGTGCTGGCGCTGGCCTGGTTCGACGACGACGGACGCATGGCCGGCGGGGTGCCGAACCTGCCGCGCGAGGCCACGGTGCCGGCGGCGGTGGCCCGTGTGCTCGGCATGACCCGCTTCTCGGCCCGGCCGATCTACGGCGACCTGCGCGAGAGCGCCGACGGCTCCACCGTGGTCGACATGGCGGTGGCGGCCGGTCCGCGGGCCGGCGCCGTGGTGGCGACGATCTCGCTCGACGCCCTCGTCGCCCGCCACGTGCCCTGGTGGATCGGCGAACGCTACGCGGTGCGCCTCGTCGACGCCTCCGGCGAAATTCTCGTCGAGAAGTCGCGGGTCGAGCCGCTCGACCCCGCCCGCCAGCACCAGATCAGCTTCGACCCGCCGCTGCGCGGCCTCGCCTTAGCGATCGCGCCCTATCGCTCGTCGACCGACAGCTCCTCGCGGGTGCTCGTCGCCGCGATCCTCGGCCTCGCCCTGCTCGCGGTGTCGTCGCTGATCGTGCTGCAGCGCCACGTCGCAAGGCGCCGGCGGGTCGAGCAGCAGCTTCACGCCGAAACCGCCTTCCGCCGGGCGATGGAGGAGAGCCTGACCATCGGCATGCGCGCCCGCGCCCACGACGGGCGCATCCTCTACGTCAACGCCGCTTTCGCCCGCATGGTCGGCCACCCGGTCGAGACGCTGATCGGCCACCGGCCGCCGATGCCCTACTGGACCGAGGACCGCCTCGCCGAGACCATGGCCCGCCACGCCGCGCTCAACCGCAGCACGCCGGAACCGCAGAGCTTCGAGACCCGGTTCCGCCGGCCCGACGGCAGCGAGTTCGACGTTCTCGTCTACGAGGCGCCGCTGGTCGACGGCGACGGCCACCACCGCGGCTGGATGGGCTCGATCATCGACATCACCGACCGCAAGGCCGCCGCCGAACTCGCCCGCGGCCAGGCCGAGAGCCTCGCGCGCACCGGCCGCCTCGTCACGCTCGGCGAGATGGCCTCGACCCTCGCCCACGAACTCAACCAGCCGCTCGCCGCCATCGCCAGCTACGCCGCCGGCTCGATCAACATGCTGGAGAACGAGCGGGCCGAGCGCGGCCCGGTGATCGCGGCGCTGCGCAAGCTCGCCGTCCAGGCCGACCGCGCCGGCCAGATCATCCGCCGCATCCAGGACTTCGTGCGAAAGCGCGAGCCGCGCTTCGCGCAGACGGCGATCGAGTCGCTGGTCGAGGACGTCGTCGCCTTCATCAGCGTCGACCTGCGCAATGCGCGGGTGCGGATCGAGACGGCGATCGAGCCGGGCCTGCCGCCGCTGTCGGCCGACCGCATCCTGATCGAGCAGCTGCTCATCAACCTGATCCGCAACGGCGCCGAGGCGATGGCGCAGGTCCCCGACGCCGACCGCCGCCTCGACGTCTCGGCGCGGCGGGTCGGCGGCGAGGTGGTCGTCGCCGTCGCCGACCGCGGCTGCGGCATCGACGCCGAGATCGCGCCGCGCCTGTTCGACGCCTTCGTCTCCTCCAAGGCCGAAGGCATGGGCATGGGCCTCAACATCTGCCGCTCGATCGTCGAGCTCCACGGCGGCCGCCTCGCCCACACGGCCCGGCCCGGCGGCGGCACCGTCTTCACCGTCGCCCTGCCCGTCCGCCAGGTCGAGGTCGCCGCATGACCGCCCTTCCCCCCGAAACCACGGACGAGCGGATCGTCCACGTCGTCGACGACGACGAGGCGATCCGCGATTCGCTCGGCTTCCTGTTCTGCTCGCGCGGTCTGACGACGCGGGAATGGCCGAGCGGCGAGGCCTTCCTCGCCGGAGCGGCCGCGGAGGATTGCTGCTGCGTCGTCATGGACATGCGGATGGGCGGCCTCAGCGGCCTCGAGACCTTCGCCCGGATGAAGGCGGCGGGCGGCGACGTTCCGGTGATCTTCCTCACCGGCCACGGCGACGTTCCGGTCGCGGTCGAGGCGCTGAAAAAGGGTGCCTTCGACTTCGTCGAAAAACCGTTCAACGACAATGCTCTGGTCGACGTCGTTCTCGCCGCGCTCGAAGAGGCCGCCAGCAAGCGGTCGCTGTCGGCCGGGCGCGGGGCGGTGGAGGTGCGGCTGCGGACGCTGACGCCGCGCGAGGTCGAGGTGCTGCGCCTGCTGCTCGACGGCCGGCTGAACAAGCAGATCGCCGACGATCTCGGCGTCTCGATGCGCACCGTCGAAGTCCACCGCGCCCGGGTCTTCACCAAGATGGGGGTGCGCAACGCGGTGGAACTCACCCGTCTGCTGCCCGATTTCGCGTGAGACGAGCGGACGGGCTTGCGAAGTTGAGTCGCTTTTCCGGTTCAAGTCGTTGGTTTTGCGACGTCGGCCGATCGATGTGGCGCGTAGTCGGCGGGATTTTCCCGAACCGGGATTGGCAAAAGGAATAGACACGTCGACCCGGAAGATGCCGAACCGCCATCCGGTAGCCGGCTCTAGGCCATCCCTTTCCGGTTCGGGCACCCTTCCATGGGCCTCACCGCCGTCATTCCCGCGAAAGCGGGAATCCAGCCATCCGCGTCGGATGCCCTTGCGAATGAGGGCAAAACTCCGCCGCCCCAAGATACTCGCCGGCCGTTCCCCTGCCGCCTGCTGGATTCGCGCTTTCGCGGGAATGACGGCGGATAGGGCTGGGAAAACGATTTCGGAAAGGTCGGAGAGAGGTCGGTCCAAGTGCGCGCCGGCATTGTCTCCCTTCGACTCCCTCCCGCTCGGCGAGGCCATTGGGTCGCCGGGTCGAGCCCGGCGATGACGGGAGAGAGGCAGAGATTGCTGACGGCCGACGAATTCGCCGAGCCGAACAGCAGTGCTCCAGGCGAGCGATGACGATCGAGAGCTGAAACGTCGGGGGCCGCACGCCCGGACCTGCTCGGGGATCCCGCGTTCCAAGAAACCGGCGAACCGATGGCGGTCGCCGCAGTTACGCCCACATCCGGGCCTCAGGATCGCCACGCGGCTCTGCGGCCGTCCCCTTCGTGGAGAGTTTCCATGCGCGTCGCGCCCGTCCTCCTTCTCGCCCTCGCCCTCGCCGGCTGCCAGACCGTCAACAGCCGCGAGGCGGCCGAGCAGCGCATGCTGTCCTATCAGGGTCTCGGCGAACGCCAACTCGTCGAGCAGTTGGGTCCGCCCGACAACGTCTACGTCGGCGGCGGCAAGCGGTACCTGACGTGGTATTCGGCGAAGACCCAGGTCCGGCCGCCCTACACCTATTCGATGCGCGGTCCCGAACGTCCCTGGTGGGTCCTGCCGCACGAGGTCGACGACCGCCGCATCACACGGACCTGCAAGACGACGCTGATTCTGGAGCGGGGCAAGGTGACGGGCTGGAACCTGCAGGGCGACGGCTGCTGACACACTCGCCCGGCGGTGGCGAGGCGACCGATCACCGGGTGGACGCAAGATTGGCCTCCGCCCACTCCACGATCCGGCTCGTATTCATGGCGCCGGCCGTGCGCGCGACGACGCGCCCGCCGCTCGCCAGCAGCAGGGTCGGGATCGAGCGGATCTCCAGCCTGGCCGAGACCGTCGGCGCGGTGTCGGAGTTGAACTTCAGCAACCGGAAGCGCGGCTCGAGCCGCTCCGCCGCCGCCTCGAAGGCCGGAGCCATCATCCGGCACGGCCCGCACCACGGCGCCCAGACGTCGACGAGCAGCGGCACCTCGCTGAAGGCGATCTGACGCTCGAAGCCGGCCTCGTCGACCTCCAGCGCGTGGCCGGTGAAGAACGGCTCCCGGCACTTTCCGCAGCGCGCCTCCGCCGCCGGCTTCTCGGGCGGCAGGCGGTTCTTCTGGCCGCAGTGACTACAGACGATCTGACGCGCGGTCATCGCCCGAACCAATCCTCCCCTCAGGTCCGCAGCACCCTGTAGATCGCCGGGATCACCAGCACCGTCAGCAGCGTCGAGGAGGCGAGGCCGAACAGCAGGGAGATGGCGAGGCCCTGGAAGATCGGGTCGGTGAGGATCACCGCCGCGCCGATCATCGCCGCCAGCGCCGTCAGCAGGATCGGCTTGAAGCGGATGGCGCCGGCCTCGATCAACGTCTCGGTCAGCGGAACGTCGTCGCGGCGGGCGTGGCGGATGAAGTCGACCAGCAGGATCGAGTTGCGCACGATGATGCCGGCGAGGGCGATGAAGCCGATCATCGACGTCGCCGTGAACGGCGCCGCGAACAGGACGTGGCCGCCGAGGATGCCGATGAAGGTCAGCGGGATCGGCGTCAGGATGACGAGCGGCACCTTGAACGAGCCGAACTGGGCGACGACGAGGATGTAGATGCCGAGCATCGCCACCATGAAGGCGGCTCCCATGTCGCGGAAGGTGACCCAGGTCACCTCCCACTCGCCGTCCCAGAGCAGCACCGGATGGTCGCGCTCGTGCGGCTGGCCGTGGAGGGCGATCACCGGCTTCGGCAGGTCGCCCCAGTCCATGGCGTCGATCGCATCCTGGACCGCGAGCATGCCGTAGAGCGGAGCCTCGAAGTCTCCCGCGAGTTCCGCCGTCACCATCTCGGCGTCGAGGCCGTTGTGGCGGAACACCGGGTAGGACGCGGTCTCGCGGTCGATGCGCAGGACGTCGCCGAGTTCGACCACGCCGCGGGCGCCGGGCAGCACGTTGGCCGGGATCGGGGTGGAGAGCATGCGCTCGTCAAGCACCTTCTCGCCCTTCGGCCGCTCCAGCACGATCGGGATCGGCTGACGGCCGCCGCCGCGATGGGAATAGCCGACGGTGGTGGAGCCGCCGAGGATCGCCATCGTGTCGAAGACATCGCCCTCCTCGACGCCGAAGAACTCGACGTCGTCGGGCGAGATGCGGGCGCGCAGGCGCGGCGCCGGCACGCCGAAGCTGTTGTCGACGTCGACGACGAAGGGCACCGAACGGAACGCCTCCTCGACCCTGGTCGCGACGGCGCGGCGCGTTTCGGCGTCCGGTCCGTAGATCTCGGCGAGCAGCGTCGCCATCACCGGCGGGCCGGGCGGCGGCTCGACCACCTTCAGCGAGGTGCCCTCGGGCACGGCGACCGCCGCGAGGCGGCGGCGCAGGTCGAGGGCGATCGCATGGCTCGACCGATCCCGTTCGCCCTTCGGCGTCAGATTGACCTGGACGTCGCCCATCTGCGGCATCGCCCGCAGGTAGGAGTGGCGGACGAGGCCGTTGAAGTTGAAGGGCGCGGCGGCGGCGGCGTGGGTCTGGACCGACACGACCTCGGGCAGGTCGAGGGCGACGCGGGCGACGTCCTGCACCACCGCGTCGGTCGCCTCCACCGGGGAGCCCTCGGGCAGGTCGACGGTGACGGACAGCTCCGACTTGTTGTCGAAGGGCAGCAGCTTGACCGTGACGTCCTTCGTGTAGAACAGCCCGAGCGAGCCGAGCGTTGCGACGCCGACGAGGACGAGGAAGATCCAGCTCCGCGTCTTGGAGCCGAGGACCGGCCGGGCGACGGCGGCGTAGGCGCGGCCGAGCGGGCCGCCGCCATGGGCGTCGGCGTGGTCGTGGAGCGGCGCCTTGCCGGCGAATTTCAGCATCAGCCAGGGCGTCACCGTCACCGCGACGAAGAAGGAGAAGATCATCGCGGCGGAGGCGTTGGCCGGGATCGGGCTCATGTAGGGCCCCATCATCCCCGACACGAACATCATCGGCAGCAGGGCGGCGACGACCGTGAGGGTGGCGACGATGGTCGGGTTGCCGACCTCCGCCACCGCCTCGATCGCCGACTGCCGGCGATCGGCCCCGCCCGCCATGCCCCAGTGCCGGGCGATGTTCTCGATGACGACGATGGCGTCGTCGACGAGGATGCCGATCGAGAAGATCAGGGCGAACAGCGAGACCCGGTTGAGGGTGTAGCCCATCATTGACGCGGCGAAGAGCGTGAGCAGAATCGTCACCGGGATGACGATCGCCACCACCAGCGCCTCGCGCCGGCCGATCGCGAAGAAGACGAGGGCGATGATCGACAGCGTGGCGAGGCCGAGGTGGAACAGCAGTTCGTTGGCCTTCTCGTCGGCGGTCTCGCCGTAGTCGCGCGTCACCTCGACGTGCATCGACGAGGGAACGAGGCTTCCTTCCAGCGCCTCGACCCGCTCGAGGATGCGCTCGGCGACGGTGACGGCGTTGGCGCCCGCCCGCTTGGCGAGGGCGAGCGTCACGGCCGGAACGCGGCGCAGATCGCCGTCGTCATCGCGGGTGACGGTCGAGACCCGAAGATCGGAGGTGTCGGCGACATAGGAGACGTCGGCGACGTCGCGCACATAGACCGGACGGCCGTCGCGGGTGGTGACGAGGAGATCGCCGATCTCGTCGGGCGCGGCCAGCGTCCGGCCGGCGAGGAGCTCGATCTGGCGCCCGTCCTCCCGCACGAGCCCGGTCGAGAAGGCGCGGTTGGCGGCGGTGACCTTGCCGGAGAGCTGCTGCAGGGTGACGCCGTAGAGCGCCAGCCGCTCGGGATCGGGGGCGACGCGGATCGCGTCCGCCGCCTCGCCGACGATGTAGGTGAGGCCGACGTCGTCGATGGTGGCGAGGTCGACCTGCAATTCGCGGGCGATCCGCGACAGATCGGCCGCGCCGACGCCATCGTCCGCCTCGGCGGGCGTCAGGGTCAGGGTGAGAATCGCGACGTCGTCGATTCCGCGGCCGACGACGAGCGGCTCGGGAATGCCGACGGGGATCGCCGTCAGGTTGGCGCGGATCCGGTCGTGGACGCGCAGCACCGCCGAATCGGCCGAGGTGCCGACCTTGAAGCGTGCGGTGACGACGACCGTGTCGTCCGACGTCTGCGAATAGACGTGCTCGACGTCGTTGATCGCCTTGACGAGGGTTTCGAGCGGTTCGGTGACGAGCTTGACCGCGTCCTCGGCGGCGAGACCACTGGCCGAGACGCGGATGTCGACCATCGGCACCGAGATCTGCGGTTCCTCCTCGCGCGGAAGCGTCGCGAGCGCGACGAGGCCGAGCGCGAAGGAGGCGAGGAGGAACAGCGGCGTCAGCGGCGAGGTGATGAAGGCGCGGGTCAGGCCGCCGGCGATGCCGAGAGGTTGCGGCTTCATGGCTGGACGGCCCCGCCGGCGGCGGCATCGGGGATGACGATCTCGGCGCCGGCGGCGAGACCGGTGAGGATCTCCACCACGCGCTCGCCGCCCAGCGTGAGACGGCGGCCGGTGACGACGGCACGTTCGCTCTCACCCTCCCCGGCCTTGACGGTGACGAGGTCGATGCCGGCGCGGGTGGCGACGGCGACCTCGGGGACGAGCAGGGCCTTCCGGCTGCCGATCGGGACGCGGACCAGCAGGCGGGCATCGACGAATTCGGTATCGAGGCCGGCGACCTCGACGTCGGCGACGACGCGGCCGTTCTCGATCTGCGGGTAGATCCTGGCGAGCCGGCCCTCGACCGGTCCCGCCTGGGTGCCGATCTCGAGCGGGGCGCCCTGCTTCAGCATGCGGGCATGACGCTCGGGAATGGCGAGGCGCAGGAAGAAGCCGCCGCCGGCGACGGTCGCGACCGATTCGCCCGCCATCACCACGGCGCCGCGGGTGACGGGAACAACGATCACCCGTCCGCTCGCCGGCGCCAGCACGTCGCCCTCGGCGGCCTGCTGGACGACGACCTGGCGCTGGGCCTGCGTGGAGGCGAGCTGGTTTCGGGCGACGTCGACCGTCGTGCGGAGCTGGTCGAGCTGCTGGCTGGAGACGATGCCGCGCTTCAGCAGGGTCTCGCCGCGGCCAAGTTCGGTCTCGGCATTGTCGAGCTGCGATTTCAGCGCCCGGATCTGGGCGTCGAGCGCGGCGATCTGGAAGTCGATCTTCTCGTCGCGGACCCGCGCCAGCACGTCGCCGGCAGCGACCTCGTCGCCTTCTGTGACCGAAAGGTCGACCAGCGTGCCGCCGAGCCGCGCCCGGGCCGGGATGCTGTCGCGGGCCTCGACCCGGCCGTAGACCGCCTTCCACTCCGGCAGGTCGACCGGGGCGACCACGAGGGTCTCGGCGTGCAGCGTCGCCGCCGACCCGGCGAACAGGATGGCGGCGAGGAGAAGGCGGCCGTGACCGCGGCGGCGAGGACCCATGATGCGTATCCTCAGAAGGCGGTGCCGGGCTTGACGCCGAGCTTTTTCAGGACCATGGCGGCCGGACAGAAGCCGGTGAAGGCCGACTGCAGCATGTTGACGCCGACGAACACCGTCAGCCAGACGAAGGCCGGGGACACGGTGAGCGTGAGCGCGACCGAGAGCAGGATCATGGCGCCGGCGAAGGCGAGGATGATGCGATCGAGGGACATGACGGATCTCCGGGTGATCAGATATTTTAGTATTTACGCATATATTCACTTTTCGTCAAGAGCCGGTGATCGTGAATGGTCGCAGGTTCGGTGTTCGCCGTCCTTGACGCATCTCATCGAGCGGTCCTCGGTGGGCACCGGCACGCTGCGGCGGCGCGCGACGCGGGAATCCAGCGGTCGGCAGGGGAACGGCGGCGATGGCGGCGGGGCGCCGGGGGTTCGGAAGCCGCTCGCGAGGTTCACCTCCGCGGATGGCTGGATTCCCGCGTTCGCGGGAATGACGGTGGAGAGGCTCCCGGAAGGTGCCCGCCGCGCCCGTTCCCTCGCGATCCGGGTGCCGCCGTGAGCCACGCCCGTCGCCGCCGCCGTTCAGGAGAAGGCGGGGAGAGTTCGGGTCAAACGTATGCCGGCATGAGGCGCGACGGTCCGGCGCGAATGGCGTTCCATTCGGCCGGCATCCGTGAATATTAGTATTTACTGATTTATAAATACATGGTCTGTTGTCCCGGAAGCGGATGGCAGTCCCGTCCGGGAATCGTTTTGGAACCGCGGGCGTCGGCCCGCCGGAGGACGTCGGATGAACAACGTCGGATCGCTCGACCGCATGCTGCGGATTCTCGCCGGTCTCGTCTTGCTCGCGGTGGCGCTGCTGCCCCCGCTCGCCAACATGTCGATCATCGCCGGTCTCGGCCCGTGGAAATGGGCGCTGGTCGTCGTCGGCGTGGTGATGCTGGCGACCGGCCTCACCCGCAGCTGCCCGGCCTACACGCTGCTCGGCGTGCGGACGAACGGGCGCAGGTAACCCCTTCCCGGCGCCCCGCCCCGGCGGGCGCCGGGCCGTCGTTCCGCACCCCGTAACCGTGCGGAACGGCAGACCCTGTTCCGGCCGGTCGCCCCACCGGCCGGAACAGGCGCTTCCGGCGGTGGCGGCCCGCGCCGTCGCGCTCTTCTCGTCAGGAACCGAAAGCCGACAGGCGGCGACCGAGGCCGCCGAGCGCCTCCGCCGTCACGTTGGCGAAGGCGAAGCGCAGGTGGTCGTCCTGACCGGGACCGAACCAGCTGCCCGGCAGGGCGATGACGCCGGCCCGCCTCGCGAGATCCTCGGCGACGGCGATCGCCGGCCCGGCCGCCGGATGGCGGACGTAGGCGAAATAGGCGCCGATCGAGGAGATCTCCCAGCCCGGCGCCCCGGCGAGTTCGCCGCGGAAGGCCGCCGCCCTGCGGCCGAGTTCGTCGCGATTGGCCTCGCGGTAGCCGACGAGACCGGCGATGGTTTCGGCGAGCGCGATCTGGCCGACGCGCGGCGCGCAGATCTGCATGCTGTCGAGCACCTTGGCCGCCTCGGCGACGAAGCCGGTGCCGGCGACCAGCGCACCGAGCCGGTAGCCCGGGATCGCGTAGGCCTTGGAGAAGCTGTAGAGTTGCACGAAGTTGCGCCGCCAGCCGCCGCCCGCAAAGAGATCGTGCGGCGCACCGCCGGGGGGAAGGAAGTCGCGGTAAGTCTCGTCGACCACCAGCGTGACGCCGGCCTCGTCGGCGAGGCACTTGAAGGCGGCGATGGACGCCGGCGGATAGATCGCCCCGGTCGGATTGTTGGGCGAGACCAGCACGATCGCCCGCGTCTTCGCCGAAAGCCGCGCGCGGGCGTCGGCGACGTCGGGCACGAAGCCGGCTTGCGCCCGGCAGGGCAGCGGCACCGCGACGATGCCGAGCATGTCCAGCGTCATCTGGTGATTGAAATACCATGGTGCCGGCAGGATCACTTCGTCGCCGGCCCGGGCGAGCGCGATCATCGCCGCGAAGAAGGCCTCGTTGCAGCCGGCGGTGATCGCGACGTCGCCCTCCCCCGGCCCGGTTCCCGCGATGCCGTAGAGGCGGTCCATGTCGGCGACGAGCGCCCGGCGCAGGGCGGGGTCGCCGACGATCGGGCCGTAGGCGGCGGTGGCCCCGTCCCCGGCGGCGCGGGCGAGGGCCGCGAGCAGCACCGGCGGCGGCGGATCGCCCGGCACGGCCTGGGCGAGGTTGAGCGGCGGCCCCATGGCGCCGTCGTAGGCGGCGATCCAGCCCTGGGCGGCGGGGATCGGCGGAGCGCCGGTCGCCGCGACCAGCGGATTGACGAAATGGCTCAGCAGCGCGCCGGCGAGGGACAAGGAGCGGCCTCCGGAAATTTGGCGATCGGATGCGGGATCGGGGGTCGGGGATCGGGATCGCCCATCGATAGCAGGCGGACCGGCCCGTGGCGACGGCCTCAGCCGAAGCCGCGCCGCTTCAGCCGGACGATGGCGAGGTCGAGCGCGGAAAGGAAGCGTGAGCGGTCCTTCGGGCCGAAGGGCGGCGGCCCGGAGGTGACCATGCCGGCGCCGCGCAGCTCGTCCATCAGGTTGCGGGTGGCGAGGGCCATGCCGATCGAGTTCTGGTCGAACGGCTTGCCCGAAGGGGCGATCACGCTGGCCCCGGCGGCGACGCAGCGCGCGGCCAGCGGCACGTCGGCGGTGACGACGATCGTCGCCGGCCCGGCGCGGGCGGCGATGTGGTCGTCGGCGACGTCCGGTCCGGCCGCCACGACGACGCGCTCGACGAAGGGCTCGCGCGGCACAGCGATCGGCTGGTTGGCGACGACCACGACCCGGACGCCGTGGCGCTCGGCGACGCGGTAGATCTCCGCCTTGACGGGACAGGCGTCGGCATCGACGTAGATGGCGATCGGCTCGGACATGGCCTCCGGCCTAGCCGAGAAGCCGGGCGCCGGCAAGGCGTGCTGCGCCGCCGGATACCGTCGGCCGGCGGTGATCTCGGCCAGAGACGTCGGCCGCCCGAGGCGCCGTCAGGGCAAGGGCATCGCGGCCGACGCCCTCGGGGCGGCCGCGGCCGCGCCCTCAGACCGCGATCCTGCGACGGCCGGCCTCGCCGCAGGTCCAGCGCGTCACCCGCCATTTCGGATGGGACTGCTGCCACTGGGCGATGGTCTGCGGCGCGATCATCATGCAGGCCATCGGCGTCGTCGTCTCCATCGAGACGACGAGGCTCTCGTCGCGGCAGTCGGCGGGGGCGGAGAGCAGACAGATCGACATCAGGAGTTCCATGGACGGGCTCCTCGGCCGGGACTGTGCGGCCGGTTCGGGGGTCGAGACGCCGCGCGTGGCCGGGCTTTCGCCCTCCCCGTCGCCGAGCCCTTTCGCCGCCGCTCCGCCTGTCGGCGGGCGCCCCAAGAAAAAAGGCCGCGGCGGATCGCTCCGCCGGGCCTCCCATGGGTCGCTCGCCGGGCGAGGTGTTCGGCCGGACCGATCCGGCTCCCTCGCCCTTTTTTCAGTTTCCGGAGCACGACCTGGTGCTGAACAGGATCCGGTTTCGGACGGTGCTCCGGCACGGCGACGTTGCGCCGGTCCATGAGATCGAGGTTGAACCGCGAAGGTTAACGGCGGGTTAACGAGATCGACCATCCGAAGTCTTCCGCATGGGCGACAATACTTGGCTGCAACTCCGGCCGGCCTTCGCGCAGGCGTGCAACGGCGGCGACATTAACCGATTGACGGATTGGCGGGGCGGCCCGGCGGCGCTAAGAGACTGGAATTCGTCCAAAGGGGCGCGCGGCCCCGCCCGCCGCCCGGCGGCCAAGGAGACCTCGATCCATGAACGCTCCCGTCCTCACCGAGAAGCAGGGCCTGTTCCCGCTCGGCCCCGACACCACCGAGTATCGCAGGCTCGACGGTGACTTCGTGTCGACGGCGACCTTCGAGGGCGAGGAGATCCTGAAGGTCGACCCGGAAGGCATCCGCCTGCTCACCGAGACCGCCTTCGCCGACATCAACCACCTGCTGCGGCCGGCGCACCTTCAGCAGCTCGCGAAGATCCTCACCGACCCGGAAGCGACCGACAACGACCGCTTCGTCGCCTACGACCTGATGAAGAACGCCAACATCGCCGCGGGCGGCGTTCTGCCGATGTGCCAGGACACCGGCACCGCCATCGTGATGGGCAAGAAGGGCCGGCGGGTCTTCACCAAGGGCGGCGACGAGGCGGCGATCGCCAGGGGCGTGCTCGACGCCTACGAGAAGAAGAACCTGCGCTATTCGCAGCTCGCCCCGATCACGATGTTCGAGGAGAGGAACACCCGCAACAATCTGCCGGCCCAGATCGAGATCTACGAGGAGGGCGAGGACGGCTACAAGTTCCTGTTCATCGCCAAGGGCGGCGGCTCGGCCAACAAGACCTTCCTGTTCCAGGGCACGCCTTCGCTGCTGACCCACGACCGGCTGGTCGCCTTCATCAAGGAGAAGATCCTCACCCTCGGCACCGCCGCCTGCCCGCCCTACCACCTCGCGGTGGTCGTCGGCGGCACCTCGGCGGAGATGACGCTGAAGGCGGTCAAGCTCGCCTCGACCAAGTATCTCGACGACCTGCCGACTTCGGGCTCGGACGCCGGCCACGCCTTCCGCGACCTCGCGCTGGAGGAGGAGATCTTCAAGGCGACCCAGGCCACAGGGGTCGGCGCCCAGTTCGGCGGCAAGTATTTCTGCCACGACGTCCGCGTCGTCCGCCTGCCGCGCCACGGCGCCTCGCTGCCGATCGGCCTCGGCGTCTCCTGCTCGGCCGACCGCCAGGCCAAGGGCAAGATCACCAGGGACGGCATCTTCCTCGAGCGGCTCGAGACCAATCCGGCGAAATACATGCCCGAGGTCGACGAGAGCCACCTCGGCGGCGAGGTGGTGAAGATCGACCTGACCCGGCCGATGGACGAGATCCTCGCGACGCTGACGAAACACCCGGTCAAGACCCGACTGTCGCTCACCGGCCCGATCATCGTCGCCCGCGACCTCGCCCACGCCAAGCTGCGCGAGCGGCTCGAGCAGGGCGGCGCCCTGCCCGACTATTTCAGGAATCACCCGATCTACTACGCCGGCCCGGCCAAGACGCCCGAGGGCTACGCCTCCGGCTCCTTCGGCCCGACCACCGCCGGCCGCATGGACAGCTACGTCGACCAGTTCCAGTCCTACGGCGGCTCGAAGGTGATGCTCGCCAAGGGCAACCGCTCGAAGCAGGTGCGCGAGGCCTGCAAGGCCCACGGCGGCTTCTACCTCGGCTCGATCGGCGGACCGGCGGCGCGGCTCGCCCAGGACTGCATCCGCAAGGTCGAGGTCGTCGAGTTTGCCGAACTCGGCATGGAGGCGATCTGGCGGATCGAGGTCGAGGACTTCCCCGCCTTCATCGTCATCGACGACAAGGGCAACGATTTCTTCCAGGACCTCAATCTCGGCTGAGCGCGCCGCCGCCGCCGTGCCGCCGCGCGCGGCGGACCATCGTTGCCGATCCGACACACTCGGCGAGGAACGTCGGGTCCACGTCGGCGACGCCGTCCTGGCGCCTTGATCCGTCGGCGGGCCGGCGGCATCGTCATGCGTGTTTTTCCGATGTCGGATGAAGCGTGTCGCGCGCGGTGGTGGCCCCTCCCGGCTCCTCCCGGCCGGCTCACCGGCATCGGGCGACCGGTACGCCCTCAGGAACATGAGATCCCGTCCGCCATGATGCGCAAGACCCTGCTTCTCGCCGCAAGCGTCCTCCTCGCCTGCGCCGCCTTCGTTGCGCCCGCCTCGGCCGCCTCCCAGGCCCCGGCGCCGCGCTTCTCTCCCGAATCGCCGATCCCGCGCGAGTACATCGACTACAAGGGCCCCTACGGAAAGGGCACGATCATCGTCAACACCGCCGAACGCCGGCTCTATCTGGTGCTCGGCGACGGCAAGGCGATCCGCTACGGCATCGGCGTCGGCCGTCCGGGCTTCACCTGGTCGGGGACCCACACAGTGACCCGCAAGGCCGAATGGCCGGGCTGGACCCCGCCGCCGCGCATGCGCACCCGCCAGCCGGACCTGCCCTATCACATGCCCGGCGGCCCGGATAATCCGCTCGGCGCCCGCGCCCTCTACATCGGCTCGACCATCTACCGCATCCACGGCACCGCCGAGCCGTGGACGATCGGCCAGTCGGTCTCGTCCGGCTGCATCCGCATGGCCAACAACGACGTCGTCGACCTCTACGAGCGCGTCGGCGTCGGCACCCGGGTGGTGGTCCAGCACTGAGCACCTCGGCGCAGCATCGACGTTCGGACGGGGCCGGTGCCGATGCGCCGGCCCTTTTTCATGTCCGGTTCGACGCTCCCCTGTCGGGCCGTCGTCACGAAGCCTCTGGCGAGCCGCGAGGCGGAACGCTATCCCTGAACGCACCCGAACCCGCCGGATTCGGGACCGTGCGCTCCGGCCGGTCCGGAAAAGGGTCGAGAAAGAAGAAGCCGCGTCTTTCGCTCAGAGGTCGTCGATGGTTCGCAAGAGTGCCGCCGTCCTTGTCCCGCTCACTCTCCTCGCCGCCTGCCAGGAGGCACCGAAAAAGCCGGTCGGCCTGCCGCTCAGCGTCACCTACGAATGGTCGGAGGCCGACCGCTGCGCGACCGCCTCGCCGAGGATCGACGTCAGCGGCGTGCCGACGATCACGAAGACGCTGACCTTCAAGGTCCGCAATCTCGACGTGCCGCGCGGCGACCGCGGCGGCGGCGACGTCGAATACAAGCGCGACGGCCGCATCCCGGCCGGCGCCTTCTCCTACCGCGGCCCCTGCCCGGCCGGCGGCGAGATCCATCTCTACGAGGTCTCGGTCAGGGCCTACGACGCGTCGGGACGCCTGCTCGCCCAGGGCGAGGCGCGGCGGACCTTCCCGCCGGAGCCCGTGCGCGGGCTGTGAGGGCGGCGCCGGCAGGCGACCATGCTCACTTCAGCCAGCCGCCGATCCGGTCCATCGCCTCGGCCATGTCGGCGGTGTTGCCGGCGAAGGAGAAGCGCATCCAGCTCTCGCCGCGTGCCGTGTCGAAGTCGAGGCCGGGCGTCGCGGCCACGCCGGCCTCCACCAGCATGCGGCGGGCGAAGTCCATGCTGTCGTTGGTGAAGCGGCGGACGTTGGCGTAGACGTAGAAGGCGCCGTCGACCGGCATCAGGTCGTCGAGGCCGATCGCCGGCAGGCGCTTCAGCAGCAGGTCGCGGTTGGCGGCGTAGCCGGCCTTGACCGCCTCGAGTTCCTCGGTGGCGTCGAAGGCGGCGATGGCCGCCTGCTGCGACAGCGAGTTGACCGAGATCGAGAGATTCTGGGCGAGGCACTCGATCGCCCGCGTGATTTCCGCCGGCACCACCATCCAGCCGATCCGCCAGCCGGTCATGCAGTAGTATTTCGAGAAGCTGTTCACGACGACGACGTCGTCGGAATAGGCCAGCGCCGAGCGCGTCTCGAAGCCGTAGACGAGGCCGTGGTAGATCTCGTCCATGATCAGGCGGATGCCGAGGTCGCCGCAGGCGCCGACGAGGGCTTTGAGGTCGTCGGGCGCGATCATCGTGCCGCTCGGGTTGTTCGGGCTGGCGACGATCAGCCCCTTGAGCGGCCCCGTCTTCTGCACGTCCTCCAGCATCGCCGGCGTCACCGCCCAGCGGTCTTCCGCCCGGGTCGGGATCTCGACCACCTCGAGGCCGAGGGCCTTTAGGATATTGCGATAGGCCGGGTAGCCCGGCGTCGGCAGGCCGATGCGGTCGCCGACGTCGAAGAGGGCGAGAAAAGCGAGGTTGAAGCCGCCGGAGGAGCCGGTCGTCACCACCACGCGGTCAGGCGAGAGGCCGATGCCGTAGGCGGCGGCGTAGTGGTCGGCGATGCGGGCCCGCAGCGCCGGCATGCCGAGCGCCTCGGTGTAGGCGATGCGCCCGCGCCTCAGGGCGGCTTCCGCGGCCTCGCGCACGGCACGCGGGCTCGGCGCGCCGGGCTCGCCGACCTCCATGTGGACGATGCTGCGGCCCTCGCGCTCCAGCGCGAAGGCGGCCGACATCACGTCCATGGCGCGGAAAGGTTCGACGGCGCTGCGACGGGAAAGCTCGATGGGCATGCGACCTCGCGTGATCGGAAGAGCGTTCGAGGATTAGAAAATTCCCGCCGCGATTCACAGTCCCAAATGCCGCGGCGGTGCTGGCGCAGACGTGATCGCCGGCCGGTTGAGACGGGGCGGCGGAAGAAGTACCAATGGAGAAACGTGCGGCGGTGCGTCGGGTGATGCGCCTCCTCGAACCGGAATCGGGGCGTGACCCGTCGGGACGGGCGCGATCGGGGCGCGGCAGGGAGCGGACGGCGGAAGAATGGCATTCGGCTTGGCAAGACGGCTCGTGGCCGGCGTCGTCGTCGCGGCGATGCTGGCGCCGACGGCGGCGATCTCGGCGCCTGCGAAGAACCGCGACCGCTCGATCCCGCTGCTGCGCGATGCGGAGGCGGAGGCGCTGATCGGCGACTACGCCCGGCCGATCCTCAAGGCCGCCGGGCTCGGTGGCGCCGAGGTCCGCATCCGCATCGTCAACGACGACCGCTTCAACGCCTTCGTCGCGGACGGGCGCAACATCTTCATCAATGCCGGCACGATCATGCAGACCGAGACGCCGAACGAGATGATCGGCGTGCTCGCCCACGAGACCGGCCATCTCGCCGCCGGCCATCTCGCCCAATTGCGCGAGGCGCTGCGCGACGCGCAGATCATGTCGATCATCGCCATGCTCGGCGGCGCGGCCGCAGCGGCGGCGGGCGGCGGCGGCCGCGGAATGGCGGCGGCGGCGCTCGGCGGCAACCAGATCGCCGAGCGCAGCCTGCTGTCCTATCAGCGCGGCCAGGAACGCTCGGCCGACCACGCCGCGGTGACCTATCTCGACAAGACCGGCCAGTCCGGCGCCGGCATGCTCGCGGTGTTCGACCGGCTCGCCGGCCAGCAGCTGTTCGTCTCGCGCTACGGCGACCCTTACGTCCAGAGCCACCCCTTCGCCAGCGACCGCATCGCCCAGCTCGAAGAAATCGTCCGCAAGAGCAAGAACTTCTCCCGCACGGACTCCGCCGAACTGCAGGCGCGCCACGACCTCGTGCGCGCCAAGTTCATCGGCTTCATGGAGAGCCCGCAGAAGGTCGCCCGGCTCTATCCCGACAAGGACACCAGCCTGCCGGCGGCCTACGCCCGCGCCGTCGTCGCCTACCGGCTCGGGAGCCCGAAGGCCGCGGTCGCCCATGTCGACGACCTCATCCGCCGCGACCCGAAGAACCCCTGGTTTCTGGAACTGAAGGGCCAGATCCTGACCGAGACCGGTACGCCCGGCGCCGCGATCGAGCCGCTGCGGCGGGCGGTGGCGCTGGCGCCGCGGTCGGGTTTCCTCAAGGTGATGCTCGGCCACGCCCAGGTCGCGAGCGGCGACGACCGCCAGCTCAAGGAGGCGATCGAGAACCTCAACCGCGGCCTCGCCGACGATCCCTTCGCCGGCATCGGCTACCGCCAGCTCGCCATCGCCTACGCCCGCACCGGCAACATCCCGATGGCCGACCTCGCTACGGCGCAGGGCTATTTCGCGGTCGGCGACGTGAAGAACGCCCGGCAATATGCGGCGCGGGCCCAGGCGAGCCTGAAACGCGGCACGCCGGCCTGGCTGCGCGCCGACGACATCGCGAGCTACAAGCCGCCCCGCCTCTGACCGACCGTTCCTTGCCCCGCGACCGCTCTCCCGTCCGCCACGCTCCCTGCGCGACCGGTGTCCGACCCGAAAAGGCCCCTCGATGAAGCTCTCCCGCGCCGCCTTCGCCCTCCTCGCCGGCTTTGGTCTCGCCCCCCTCGCGGCGGCGCCGGCCGGCGCCGAGACCGTCGACACCACCGACCGCGCCGCGATCGAGGCGATCGTGCGCGACTATCTGATGGCGAATCCGGAAGTGATCCGCGACGCCATGGCGGCGCTGGAGCGCAAGCAGGCCGAGGCCGAGGACGCCGCCCGCGCCGCCGCGATCGCGGACGCCTCCGACATGTTGTTCTCCTCGCCGCGCCAGGTCGTGCTCGGGCCGAAGGACGCGCCGATCACCCTCGTCGAGTTCTTCGACTACAACTGCGGCTACTGCAAACGCGCCCTCGGCGACATGCAGAAGATCCTCGACGAGGAGAAGGACGTGAAGATCGTCCTCAAGGAATTCCCGATTCTCGGGCCGGGCTCGGTCGAGGCGGCGAAGATCGCGGTGGCGGTGAATCTCGTCGCGCCGGAAAAATACGCCGACTTCCACGGCGCGCTGCTGGCCATCCGCGGCCAGGCCGACAAGGGCAAGGCGCTCGACGCGGCCGAGGAGGCCGGGCTCGACCGCGCCACCGTCGAGGCCCGCAGCGACGATCCCGAGGTGGGCAAGACCATCGAGGAGGCCTACGAGATCGCCTCGAGGCTGGGCCTCTCCGGCACGCCGACCTACGTCATCGGTGAGGAAGTCGTGTTCGGCGCCGTCGGCTACGACGAACTGAAAGACAAGATCGCGGCGATGCGCAACTGCGGCAAGGCGACCTGCTGAGCCGTCCCGAGGCGGCGGAGCGAGCGTCCCTGCCTGCCATCTTTCGCCTTTTTTCTTGGAGCGAACGCATATAAGAAAGCGGCGCGGTGCGGTTTCGTGCCGCGGTCGCCGTCCGGCGCGCCAGCCCCGCCGCGTTCGCGGCGTCGCCTGGCGCAGGGCCGCGGTCGAGACCCTCGGGGACCGTCGGGGCGTCACCGGGCCAGCCGGCCCGGGCCGATGGCACCCCTCGTCATCGTGAGTTCGAGGAAACACGATGTCCCGCGCCTTGCACGTCTTGAACGGCCCCAACCTGAACCTGCTCGGAACGCGGGAGCCGCAGATCTATGGCGCCACCACGCTCGCCGACGTCGAGTCCGCCTGTCGCACCCGCGCGGCGGACCGCGGCTACGACCTCGTCGACTTCCGCCAGTCCAATCACGAGGGTCAGCTGGTCGACTGGCTGCACGAGGCCGGCCGGGCCGGCGCGGACGTCGTCATGAACCCCGGCGCCTACACCCACACCTCGATCGCGCTGCACGACGCGATCAAGGCGGCGGGGGTGCGCGTCGTCGAAGTGCACATTTCCAACATATTCGCACGCGAAAGCTTCCGGCATCATTCCTACGTCTCGCCCGTCGCCGCGGGTGTGATCTGCGGGCTGGGTCTCGACGGCTATCTCCTCGCCATCGACGCCCTCGCCGGTTCCGGTCGCTGAGCGGACCCAAGTCACAACGCCACAGAACGAGCCCATGCCCAAACCCAGCATCGACCAGACCATCATCCGGCAGCTCGCCGAGATCCTGAAGGACACCGATCTCTCCGAGATCGAGGTGGAGCAGGAGGGTCTGCGGATCCGCGTCGCCCGCACGCTCGTCGCCACCGCCCACGTCGCCGCGCCGATGCCGGCCCCGCTCCCCCCGGCCGCGGTCGCCGCCCCGGTCGTGGCGGAACCCGTCGCCACCGCGGGCGCCGGTCATCCGGGCGCGGTCACCTCGCCCATGGTCGGCACCTGCTACCTCGCGGCCGAGCCGGGCGTGCGGACCTTCGTTTCCGTCGGCGACAGCGTCCGGGCCGGCCAGACGCTGCTGATCATCGAGGCGATGAAGCACATGAACCAGATCCCGGCGCCCCGCGCCGGCAAGGTGACCCAGATCCTGGTCGAAGACGGCCAGCCCGTGGAATATGGCGAAGCCCTCGTCGTGATCGAGTGAACGGAACGTCATGTTCAACAAGATCCTGATCGCGAACCGGGGCGAGATCGCCCTGCGCGTCCTTAGGGCCGCCAAGGAGCTCGGCATCGAGACCGTCGCCGTCCATTCGACCGCGGACGCCGACGCCATGCACGTGCGCCTCGCCGACGAATCGGTCTGCATCGGGCCGCCGCCGGCCCGGGACAGCTATCTGAAGATTCCCGAGATCCTCGCGGCCTGCGAGATCACCGGCGCCGACGCCGTCCATCCCGGCTACGGCTTCCTGTCCGAGAACGCCCGCTTCGCCGAGATCCTGACGGCGCACAACATCGCCTTCATCGGCCCGAGCGCGGAGCATATCCGCATCATGGGCGACAAGATCGAGGCGAAGGCGACGGCGAAACGGCTCGGCATTCCCGTGGTGCCGGGCTCGGAAGGCGCGGTCACCACCGACGAGGACGCCCACCGCATCGGCGCCGAGATCGGCTATCCGGTGCTGGTCAAGGCGGCGGCCGGCGGCGGCGGCCGCGGCATGCGGGTCGCCCGCAGCGCCGAGGAGATGTCGCAGGCCCTGTCCGCGGCGCGCTCGGAGGCGAAGAACGCCTTCGGCGACGACGCGGTCTACATCGAGAAGTATCTCGGCAAGCCGCGGCACATCGAGATCCAGGTGCTCGGCGACGGCCAGGGCAACGCCGTGCACATCGGAGAACGCGACTGCTCGCTGCAGCGGCGCCACCAGAAGGTCTGGGAGGAGGCGCTGTCTCCGGCGCTGAACCAGGAGCAGCGCGACCGCATCGGCGGGATCTGCGCCGACGCGATGGCCGAACTGAAATACGCTGGCGTGGGAACGATCGAGTTCCTCTACGAAAACGGCGAGTTCTACTTCATCGAGATGAACACCCGCCTGCAGGTGGAGCATCCGGTGACGGAGATGATCACCGGCATCGACCTCGTCACCGAGCAGATCAAGGTCGCTTCGGGCGCCGCGCTGACGATGAGGCAGTCGGACATCACCTTCAACGGTCACGCCATCGAGTGCCGTATCAACGCCGAGGATCCCTCGACCTTCGCGCCCTCGCCGGGCAAGCTCAGCTACTACCACCCGCCGGGCGGGCTCGGGGTCCGGGTCGATTCGGGCGTCTATCAGGGCTATTCGATCCCGCCGCATTACGACAGCCTGATCGGCAAGCTGATCGTCCACGGCCGCAGCCGCGTCGAATGCATGATGCGCCTCAGGCGCTGCCTCGACGAGTTCGTCGTCGACGGGATCAAGACAACCATCCCGCTGTTCCGCGACCTCGTCGACAACCAGGACATCGCCAACGGCAACTACGACATCCACTGGCTGGAATCGTATCTGGCGAACAAGTCCGGCCGGGACTGACGGCAGGGCTGCGAGGAGAGAGAGGTGTCGGGTCGGGATCAGCGTCCGTTCGAGATCACCGCGGAGGTGCTGCTGAAGGCCTATGCCTGCGGCATCTTTCCGATGGCCGAGAGCGCCGACGATCCCGGCCTCTACTGGATCGAGCCGGACGAGCGCGGCGTGATCCCGCTGGAGCGGTTCCACCTGCCGCGCCGGCTCGCCCGCACGGTGCGCGCCAACCGCTTCGAGATCCGGGTCGACCACGATTTCGAGGGGGTGATCGAGGGCTGCGCAGCCCCGGCGCCCGGGCGGACCAAGACCTGGATCAACGCCCGCATCCGCGCGCTCTACGGCCAGTTGTTCGAGCGCGGCAACGCCCACACCGTCGAGGCCTGGCGCGACGGACGGCTCGTCGGCGGGCTCTACGGCGTCAGCCTCGGCGGCGCCTTCTTCGGCGAGAGCATGTTCTCGCGCGAGCCGGACGCCTCCAAGGTCGCCCTCGTCCATCTCGTCGCCCGGCTGCGCGCCGGCGGCTACGACCTGCTCGACACCCAGTTCGTCACCGAGCATCTCGCCCGTTTCGGCACCATCGAGATCGACCGGAGCGACTATCGCAAGCGCCTCGCCCGGGCCATCACCCGCGACGGCGACTTCTTCGCCCTGCCCCGCCGGCTCGACGGCCACAGCGCCCTCGACTGGATCCCGCCGGCGGATTGACTGCTTCCCCGGACTGCCTCCCCCCCGGAACGCCTCCCTCAGACCGGCAGCTTCGTCGTCCGCTTGACCGTGCGCAGGGTCAGCGTCGACTGCACGCGCACCACGCCCGGAAGCGGCGTCAGGATCTCCGAGTGAATGCGTTCGAGGTCGCGGCTGTCGTGGTAGACGACGCGCATCAGATAGTCGTGCTGGCCGGCGAGCAGGTAGCACTCGGTGATCTCGGGCACGTGGCGCACCGCCCGCTCGAAGGCGTCGAGCGCGGCGCGGCCCTGGCCGTCGAGGGTGACGAGGACGTAGGCGGTGCCGGGAACGCCGGCGAGATGAGGGTCGAGCAGGGCGACGGTCTTGGCGATCAGCCCGCTCTCCTCGAGCAGCCGGACGCGGCGCAGGCAGGCCGAGGGCGAGAGATTGACCCCGGCGGCGAGCTCGGCGTTGGTGAGGCGGCCGTTCTCCTGCAGGGAGTTGACGATCGCCCGATCGATCCCGTCTATCGTCATCTTCGAACTTTCTGCGAGGATGCGGCACTTTCCTAGCAGAAAATTCGACAAATGTGATCCCGGCACCGCGAGGTCCGCAGGAAATTGCGCGCGATCGTCGCCACACTCCACGCCATTCTCCGCGAGGGGCGGAGGCGAGCGAACAAGATCCGAAGGATCGCGAGGAGGCTTCCATGCGCATCGGCGTGCCGAAGGAAATCAAGGACCACGAGGACCGCGTCGGCCTGGTGCCGACCTCCGTTTCCGAAATTGTCGCCCGGGGCCACGAGGTGCTGGTCGAGACCGGCGCCGGACGCGGCATCGGCGCCGACGACGCCGCCTTCGCGGCGGCCGGCGCCCGCATCGTCGGTAGCGCCGAAGAGGTCTTCGCCGCCGCCGAGATGATCGTGAAGGTCAAGGAGCCGCAGGCGGTGGAGCGCAAGCGGCTGCGCGAGGGCCAGATCCTCTTCACCTACCTCCACCTCGCCCCCGATCCCGACCAGGCCCACGACCTGATGGCCTCGGGCGCCACCTGCATCGCCTACGAGACCGTGACGAGCCCGACCGGCGCCCTGCCGCTGCTCGCCCCGATGTCGGAAGTCGCCGGCCGGATGGCGCCGCAGGCCGGCGCCCACTGCCTCGAGAACGCGGCGGGCGGCATGGGCGTGCTGCTCGGCGGCGTGCCCGGCGTGCTTCCGGCCGAGGTCGTCATCCTCGGCGGCGGCGTCGCCGGCACCAACGCCGCCCGGATCGCCATCGGCCTCGGCGCCCAGGTCACCGTGGTCGACCGCTCGCTCGACGTGCTGCGCCGCCATGTCGACACCTTCGGCAGCCGGGTCAAGACCGCCCACGCCAACGTCCAGGTGATCGGCGACCTCGTCACCCGGGCCGACCTCGTCATCTCCACAGTGCTGGTGCCCGGCGCCGCCGCACCGAAGCTGATCAGCCGTGCCATGGTCGGCGCGATGAAGCGCGGATCGGTGATCGTCGACGTCGCCATCGACCAGGGCGGCTCCGCCGAGACCTCGCGGGCGACCACCCACTCGCAGCCGACCTACGCCGTCGACGGCGTCGTCCACTACTGCGTCGCCAACATGCCGGGCGGCGTCGCCCGCACCTCGGCCTACGCCCTCAACAACGCCACCCTGCCGTTCACGCTGGCGCTCGCCGACAAGGGCTGGAAGCAGGCGCTGGCCGACGATCCCCATCTCGCCAACGGTCTCAACGTCCACGCCGGACGCATCACCAACGCCGCCGTCGCCGACGCACTGAAGGAGAGCTTCACGGCACCGACGGCAGCGCTCGCGGCCTGACGATCCCGTCGGCCGGCAGGGGCGGGACCGGGGAGACGGGGACAACCCGCACCCGGTCCCATTTTTTTGTGGCGGTCGGGCTTCGGCGGTCGGGCTTCGGACCCCGCCGGCGGCGTCGGTCAGAAGCCGTAGACCATGGCGCCGCCGGTGAGGCCGGCGCCGACGGCGGCGAGGAGCACGCGCTCGCCGGGCAGGAAGGGCGCGGCCTCGGCGCTCGCCGCGAGCGAAAACGGGATCGTCGCCGCCGAGGAGTTGCCGTATTCGGCGATGGTCGAGACCACCCGCTCCTCCCCGAGCCCGAGGTTGCGGCGAACGAGGTCGAAGATCCGGGTGTTGGCCTGGTGCGGCACGAAGCGGGCGACGTCGGCTATCGAAAGCCCGGCCTCGGCGAGCGCCTTCTGCGACGACGCCGTCATCATCGCCACCGCTTCGGAAAAGACCGCCCGACCGTCCGCGATGTCGATGAAGGCTTCCCGCGCGGCCATGCCCGGCTCGAACGGCCGGCGGCTGCCGCCGGCGGGGATGTGCATCAGGCCGTATTGCGAGCCGTCGGCGGTGAGGTCGAGGCCGAGCACGCCGGTGGCCGGATCGTCCGAGGGCACCAGAACGGCGGCACCGGCGGCGTCGGCGAACAGCACCGAACTGGTGCGGTCGTCGGGGTCGATCCGCCGGCTGAGGATGTTGCCGGCGACGACCAGCACCGGCCGGCCGTGGACGCGCACGAAGCCGTCGGCGAGCGCCAGCGCGTAGAGGAAGCCCGAGCAGGCGCCGGCGAGATCGACGGCGCCGGAGCGGACGAGGCCGAGCCGGTGGGCGAGCAGCGGCCCGGACGGTGGCAGCAGGTGATCGGGCGTCGAGGTGGCGAGCAGCGTCAGCGCGACGTCGGCGCGATCGACGCCCGAGGCGTCGAGGGCGCTTTCGGCGGCCTTCTGCGCGATGTCGGTCAGCGCCTCGCCCTTGGCGGCCCAGCGCCGGGCGCGGATGCCGGTGCGCCGCTCGATCCAGCCCGGCTCGAGGCCGAGGCGGGCCTCGAGTTCGGCGTTGTCGACGCGCCGCTCCGGCGCGTGGCGCCCGAGCCCGGCGATACGGCTCGCGAGCGGCTTCGGCATGGTCGGCGTGTCCTCAGGCCAGCGCGTCGGCGGCGGCGCGGATCGCCCGGTAGGCGCTCGCGAGGTCGTCCTCGTCGACGCAATAGGGCGGCATCAGGTAGACCGTGTTGCCGAGCGGGCGCAAGAGCATGTCCCGCTCGCGGAAGAAGGCCTGGAGCTTCGGCGCGATACCCGCGAGATAGCCGGCGTCGCCGACGACGAGGTCGAGCGCGGCGATGGTGCCGGCCCGGCGGACGTTGGCGAAGCGGGCGTCGTCGCGGAAGCCATCGAGGAAGGTCTGCTGCAGCGCCGACAGCGCGGCGACGCGTTCGGCCACCGGCTCGCTCTCCCAGATCTCGAGATTGGCCCTCGCCGCCGCGCAGGCGATCGGATTGGCGGTGTAGGAGCTCGAGTGGAAGAAGGTGCGGCTGCGGTCGGTCGAATAGTGGGCGTCGAAGATGCGCGCACCGCACATCGTCACCGCCAGCGGCAGCGCCCCGCCGGTGAGGCCCTTGGAGTAGCAGGCGATGTCGGGGGCGATGCCGGCCTGATCGCAGGCGAACAGCGTGCCGGTGCGGCCCCAGCCGGTCATCACCTCGTCGGCGATGAACAGCACGTCGTGCTCGCGGCAGATCGCGTGCATCGCCGCCAGCACGTCGGCGCCGTAGATCAGCATGCCGCCGGCGCCGAGCACCAGCGGCTCGACGATGAAGGCGGCGGTGCGCCCGGAGGCGCAGAGCCGGCGGAGAGCCGCGAGCGTCTCCTCCTCGCAGCCGGCCCGGGGAAACGGCACCCGGTCGACGGCGAACAGCAGCGGCTCGTAGGCGGCGTTGAAGACGCCGCGCTCGCCGACCGACATCGTGCCGATGGTGTCGCCGTGATAGCTCGCCTCCATCACGACCACGCGGTCCTTCGCCTCGCCGACGTTGCGCCAGTAGCCGAGCGCCATCTTGAGGGCGACCTCGACACAGGTCGATCCGCTGTCGGAGAAGAAGACGTGGTCGAGGCCGTCCGGCGTCAGTTCGACGAGCCGCCGCGCCACCGCCTCGGCGGCCGGGTGGGTGTGGCCGGCGAAGATGATCTGGTCGAGGGTTTCCGTCGCCTCGCGGATCGCCGCCATGATCCGCGGATTGCGGTGGCCGTGGGTGATGACCCACCAGGACGAGATCGCGTCGAGGATGCGGCGGCCGTCGCGGGCCGTGAGATACGCACCCTCCGCGGCGACGATCTCGGTCATCACCGGCTGGAGCGCGTGCTGGGTGAAGGGGTGCCAGATCGGCGAGGTCGGGCGCGGGACGGTCATGGCCGGGGCATCGCTCCGAGAAAATCCTTGCGGTCGAAGGCGTCGGCGAAGGCCGCCCGCAGCGTTCCGGCGTCGAGCGGATCGAGCCGCGGCAGGCGGCCGAGCACGCGCACGCCGGTGAGGGCGCCGATGATCCTCGCGTTCTCCTCGTGCGGGTCGCCGACGAAGGCGATGCCGAGGATCGGGATCCGGCGCGCCTTCAGCGCCTCCACGGAGAGCAGGGTGTGGTTGATGGTGCCGAGGGCGGTGCGGGCGCAGAGCACCACGGGCGCCTGCCATCGCTGGAACACGTCGACGAGCAGCGTCGTGCGGGTCAGCGGCACCATCAGCCCGCCGGCGCCCTCGATCACCAGCGGCCGGTCGACCGACGGCGGCTTCAGGATGCCGGGATTGATGGTGATGCCGTCGATCTCGGCGGCGAGATGCGGCGAGGCCGGCGTCTTCAGCCGGTAGGCTTCCGGGCGGATCCGCTCCGGGGCGAGGCCGGACAGGCTCTGGACGGTCTCAGCGTCGGACGCCTCGTCGAGGCCCGACTGCACCGGCTTCCAGTAGCAGCCGTCGAGAAAGCCGGCGAGGCCGGCCGAGAACACGGTCTTGCCGATGCCGGTGTCGGTGCCGGTGACGACGATGGTGCGCCTCATGCGGCGAGCTCTCCCTGTTCTTCCGCCAGCGCGTCGACCAGCGCCGACACGGCGGCCTCGTCGACGTTGAGGGTCAGCGACAGGCGCAGCCGCGCCGTCCCCTCCGGCACGGTCGGCGGGCGCACGCCGCGCACGTCGAAGCCGCGCGCCTGCAGCGCCTCGGCGAGGGCCATGGTGCGGGCGTTGTCGCCGATGACGACGGGCAGGATCTGCGACCCGCTGGCCGGCCGGCCGCAGCGGCGGATGAGTTCGCGGCCGGCGTGATCGACGAGGGCGGCGAGGCGGGTGCGCCGCTCCGGCTCGTCCGCGACGATGTCGAGGGCGGCGGATGCGGCGACCGCCATCAGCGGCGACGGCGCGGTGGCATAGATGAAGGGCCGGCAGCGATTGACGAGGGTGTCGACGAGGTCCGCGGGCGCGGTGACGAGGGCGCCGGAGCCGCCGAGCGCCTTGCCGCAGGTGTGGAGCACGACGACGTTGCCGCGCCCCTCGACGGCGGCGGCGAGGCCCCTGCCCCCGGGTCCGTAGACGCCGGTGGCGTGGGCCTCGTCGACGAATAGGAAGGCGTCGGTCCGCTCGGCGACGGCGGCGAGATCGGCGAGCGGGGCGAAGTCGCCGTCCATGCTGTAGAGGCTTTCGGCGACGATCCAGGCGTTGCCGGTGCCGCCGGCGGCGCGCCAGCGGGCGATCGCGTCCTCGAAGTCGCCGGCGTCGTTGTGGCGGGCGAGCACGACCTCGGCTCGGCCGGCGCGGGCGCCCTCGTGGGCGCTGGCGTGGATCAGCTCGTCGAGGACGACGAGGTCGCCCTTCTGCGGCAGGGTGGTCAGGACGGCGAAGTTGGCGACGTAGCCGCCGCCGAAATAGAGCGCCCGCTCGGCGCCGAAGAAGGCCGCGGCCTTCGCTTCCAGCGCCTCGTGCTCGGGGGCGTTGCCGCGCAGCAGCCGCGAGCCCCCGGCGCCGACCGGCGTGCCGGTGTCGATCGCGGCCTTCACCGCCTCGGCGAGACGGGGCGAACCGGCGAGGCCGAGATAGTCGTTGGAGGCGAAGTCGAGCCCGGCGCGCGGCACGAGACGGCGCAGCCGCGCCTTCCTCGACAGGCCGCGCAGCATCGCCCGGTAGCGGCCGAGAAGGCCGTCGCCGCTCATTCCCCGCCGATCTCCATGGGCTTGATGCCGAGCCGGCGGAACAGCACGCCGTCCTTGTCCTCGTCGGGATTGCCGGCGGTGAGCAGGGTGTCGCCGACGAAGATCGAGTTGGCGCCGGCGAAGAAGCAGAGCGCCTGCATCTCGTCGGTCATCTCGGTGCGGCCGGCGGAGAGGCGCACGTGCGACGTCGGCATCATGATGCGGGCGAGCGCCACGGTGCGCACGAAGTCGATCGGATCGACCGGCCCGGCGTCGGCCAGCGGCGTGCCCGGGATCGGGATCAGCATGTTGATCGGCACGCTGTCCGGCGGCTCGGGCAGGTTGGCGAGGGTCACCAGCATGTCGACGCGGTCGGTCGCGGTCTCGCCCATGCCGAGGATGCCGCCGCTGCAGACCTTGATGCCGGCCTCGCGGACGTTGGCGAGCGTGTCGAGCCGGTCGGCGAAGCTGCGGGTGGTGATGACCTCCGAATAGTAGCGTTCGGAGGTGTCGATGTTGTGGTTGTAGTAGTCGAGCCCGGCGTCCTTGAGGCGGAGGGCCTGCGACGGATCGAGCATGCCGAGCGTCATGCAACTCTCCATGCCGAGTTCCTTCACGCCCTCGATCATGGCGACGATCATGTCCATGTCGCGCTCCTTGGGGCTGCGCCAGGCCGCACCCATGCAATAACGCGTGGCGCCGCCGTCGCGGGCCTTCTTCGCCTCGGCCAGCACACGCTGCACCTCCATCAGCTTCGAGGCCTTGAGGCCGGAGGCGTGGTGGGCGGACTGGCTGCAGTAGCCGCAGTCTTCCGGGCAGCCGCCGGTCTTGATGCTGAGCAGGCGGCTGAGCTGGACCCGGTTCGGATCGAAATGCCGACGGTGGACGGTCTGCGCTTCGAACAGGAGGTCGTTGAAGGGCGCGTCGTAGAGCGCCTGCGCGTCCTCGCGCGTCCAGTAGCGGCGGGCGCCGCCGGCCCGCTCCGACGGTGCCGCCTCGGTGAAGCGTTCGGCGATCGTCATGGTGCCTCCAACAAGTCCGTGCGCTCGGCAATGGGCGGACCATCGCCGCCGTCGGTCACAGCTATGACCGGTATTGCGGTGCAATGTCCAGAGCCGGCGAAGGCGGCGCCGCCCGTGCGTCGGGACGCCGCTGGCAGACCTTCCGCCGCGCCTCCCGGCGACCGGCCTTCACCGGACGTCAGGCCAGCAGATCGGCGATGAAGTCCGTCACCGCCGGGGCGATGCGCTCGCGCTTCAGCCGCTCGGCACGCAGGATCGCCCTGAGGTCGTCGAAGGCGCCGTTGAGGTCGTCGTTGACGACGACGTAGTCGAAGCGCGGCCACTCCATCAGTTCGGAGCGGGCGTTGAAGAGACGCTTCTCGATGGCGTCCTCCGGATCCTCGGCGCGGCGGGTGAGGCGCGAGCGCAGTTCGGCCATAGACGGCGGCAGGATGAAGATCGCCGCGACGTCCTCGGCCATGCGCTCCCGGATCTGTGCGGCACCCTGCCAGTCGACGTCGAACAGCACGTCCTTGCCGGCGGCGAGCGCCTCCTCGACCGGGCCCTTCGGCGTTCCATAGTAGTTGCCGTGGACCTCGGCCCATTCCAGCAGCTCGCCGGCGTCGGCCATCGCCCTGAAGTGGCTCTTCTCGATGAAATGATAGTGGACGCCATCGACCTCGCTCGGGCGCCGGCCGCGGGTCGTCACCGAGATCGACAGCTCGATCTCCTTGTCGCTGTCGAGCAGCAGGCGCGACAGCGTGCCCTTGCCCGCGCCCGAGGGCGAGGAGATCACCATCATCACCCCGCGCCGGGCGAGGCGCGGGTGGCCGGTCTTGGCGGCTTTCGGGGAAAGCGTCGGACTGGTCGCTGCGCTGGTCATGGGTCCCGCTCACTCGATGTTCTGGACCTGCTCCTTGAACTGATCGATCACCGCTTTCAAGGCCAATCCGATGGCGGTGAGCGCGGCGTCGTTGGATTTGGAGCAGAGCGTGTTGGTCTCGCGGTTGAATTCCTGGGCGAGAAAGTCGAGCCGGCGGCCGACGCCCCGGCCCTCGGCGACGAGCTTGCGGGCCTGGGCAACATGGGCCGTGAGGCGGTCGAGCTCCTCGCGGATGTCGGCCCTGGCGGCGAGCAGCATCGCCTCCTGGTGCAGGCGGGCCGGGTCGAGGTCGGTTCGCCCGGTCAGGGCCTCGACCTGGGCGGCGAGGCGGGCGGCGATCGCCTCGGGGCGGCGCGCCGGGCAGGCCTCGGCCTCGGCGGCGAGGCGGGCGATCTCGTCGATCTGGCCGCCGACGATGCGCGTGAGCGCCCGGCCCTCCTCGAGCCGGGCGGCGACGAGGGCGTCGAGCGCCGCCTCGAAGGCGGCGACGACGGCGGCCTCCAGCGCCTCACGCCCGGCGTCCTCCTCACCGGCCGCCGGCTCGACCACGCCCTTGACGGCGAGCAGGCCGTCGAGGGACGCCGGGGCGAGGCCGGGGGTTCCGGCATAGTCGCGGGCGGTGGCGATCAGGAGGTCGAGGAGGTCGCGGTTGACGCGGTAGCCGGTGGCCTCGCCGCTGCGCTCGACCTGGAGGCTCGCCTGCAGCGAGCCGCGCACGACACGCGTGCCGATCTTCGCCCGCACCGCCTGCTCCACCGCCTCGAAGCCCGGCGGCATGCGCAGCCGCAGATCGAGGCCGCGACCGTTGACCGAGCGGATCTCCCAGGCGAAGCGGGTCGTCTCGAAGGCGCCGTCGATCCGGGCGAAGCCGGTCATGCTGGTGAGGGACATCGCCGCTTCCTTCCTCGCGTGCCGGGGCCGATTCGCCCGGCGCCGCTCCGCCGACACCAGAGCCGCCCGGCGGCGCGCTGTCGAGGGGCCTGGCGCGCGGACGCCCCGCCGGGCTGTTCCGACCCGGCCGGTCTACTCCGGCTTGGCCGGCGGCAGCACCGGGGCGTTCGGGTCGCGCGGCGTCATGCCGTCGAGGAGATCGACCCCGGCGGCATTCGGGGAGGCGTCGGAGGCCGCGGGACTCGCGCCGGAGGCCGCCGCGGGTGCGACGGCGGCGGCGTCGGCCGCGTCGACCCGGTCGGCTGCGGCGGCGCGCTCGAGCCGGCGCAGCTTGGCGACGTTGCGGTTGTGCTCGTCGAGGGTCGCCGAGAAGGCGTGGCCACCGCTGCCGTCGGCGACGAAATAGAGCTCCGGCGTGTTCGACGGACCGGCGACGGCCTCCATGGCGGCCCGTCCGGGATTGGCGATCGGGCCCGGTGGCAGGCCGGCGATCTGGTAGGTGTTGTAGGGCGTCGCCGCGTCGATCTCGCTGCGGCGGATCGGGCGGCCGAGCGAGCCGCGGCCGCCGACGATGCCGTAGATGATCGTCGGGTCGGACTGCAGCCGCATGCCCTTGCGCAGGCGATTGATGAAGACGGCGGCGACGCGGGGACGCTCGTCGGCCCGTCCGGTCTCCTTCTCGACGATCGAGGCGAGGGTGACGAGTTCTTCCGGCGTCTTCAGCGGCAGGTCCGCGCGCCGGCGCGCCCAGATCTCCTCGAGCGCCTGGTCGTGAGCCTGCCGCATGCGCTGGATGATCGAGGCGCGGCTGGCGCCGCGGGTGAACATGTATGTTTCCGGCAGCAGCGAGCCTTCGGGCGGGATCTCCGTGATGTCGCCGACGAGCAGCGGTTCCTCCCGCAGCCGCTCAACGATCTGTTCGCTGGTACGCCCCTCCGGTACGGTGAACGGGTGGAGGATCGCCTTGCCGGAGACGAGGAGGTTCATCACCTGGAACATGCTGGCGCCGGCCGGGACCAGATACTCTCCGGCCTTGAGCTTGCCGCCGACCTGATAGGCGCGCACGCCGATCATGAAGACCAGCGGCTCGTCGATGATGCCCTCGCGCTCCAGCGCGGTGGCAATCTCCTCGAGGCCGGAGTTGGTGCGGATGATGACCGTGCGGTCCTCGGTGAAGGGACCCGGCGCGGTGAATTCGAGCTTGCCCCAGTAGAGGATGCCGGCGCCGCCGATCACCAGGATCACCAGGATCATCATCAGGGCGTTGAGGGCGACGACGATCGGATTGCGGACGTGGCGGGAACGCTGGGGCGGCGGTGGCGCCGGCTCGGGAGCGAGGGATTCGCGCGGGCTCTTCGGGTTGATCCGGCCCGGCGCGTCGTCGTCGGGGCGGCCGTTCTGCGGCGGCTTCGCCGGGATCTCGTCCATCGCTCGTCCTGTCCTGTGGTCGTTGGCCGGAGGCTTCGGCCGGGAGAAGGATAGCCGGTCGCGGCCCGCTCTCCTACTGGCGATCCTCGCGCAGCCGGGTCTCTCCCACGTCCGATCGCAGAGTTGCGCCGGCCGGGCGAGAGCCGGAGGCGCGGAGCGAAGCCATCCTTCAGAAAAGCGGCGAAACAGCGGTCGGCGCGATCGCGGCGCCCGAGGGGCGACGCGCCCTCACCGCCGGGCGGGGATCGCTGCGATGGTCGTCGGCGCGCGGAGGGCCGCGATCAGGCCGCGACCTTGCGGAACACCAGCGAGGCGTTGGTGCCGCCGAAGCCGAAGCTGTTGGAAAGCGCGATGTCGACGCTGCGCTGCTTGGCGACGTTCGGCACGAGGTCGATGGGCGTCTCGACCGAGGGATTGACGAGATTGATCGTCGGAGGCACGACGCCGTCGCGGATCGAGAGGATCGAGAAGATCGCCTCGACCGCACCGGCGGCGCCGAGCAGGTGGCCGATGGCCGACTTGGTCGAGGACATCGAAATCCGCGCCGCGGCGTTGCCGACGAGGCGCTGGACGGCGCCGAGCTCGATCTCGTCGCCGAGCGGCGTCGAGGTGCCGTGGGCGTTGATGTAGTCGATCTCGTCGGGAGAGATGCCGGCACGCGCCAGCGCGGCCCGCATGCAGCGGTAGGCGCCGTCGCCGTCTTCGGCGGGAGCGGTGATGTGATAGGCGTCGCCGGACATGCCATAGCCGATCACCTCGGCGTAGATCCGGGCGCCGCGGGCGACGGCGTGCTCGTACTCCTCGAGCACGACGACGCCGGCGCCCTCGCCCATGACGAAGCCGTCGCGGTCCTTGTCGTAGGGTCGCGAAGCCTGCTGCGGGGTGTCGTTGAAGCCGGTCGAGAGCGCGCGGCAGGAGGCGAAGCCGGCCATGGCGATGCGGCAGACCGGGGATTCGGCACCGCCGGCGACCATGACGTCGGCGTCGCCGAGCATGATCAGGCGGGCGGCGTCGCCGATGGCGTGGGAGCCGGTCGAACAGGCCGTGACAACGGCGTGGTTCGGTCCCTTGAGCCGGTGCTTGATCGAGACGTGGCCGGAGGCGAGGTTGATCAGGCGGCCGGGAATGAAGAAGGGGCTGATGCGGCGCGGGCCCTTGTCGCGCAGCACGTCGGCCGCCTCGACGATGCCGGTGAGGCCGCCGATGCCGGAACCGATCAGCACGCCCGAGCGGATCTGGTCCTCGTAGTCGGTCGGATGCCAGCCGGCATCCGCCAGCGCCTGGTCGGCGGCGGCGACCGCGTAGACGATGAAATCGTCGACCTTGCGCTGTTCCTTGGGCTCCATGTAGCGGTCGGCGTCGAACGTGCCGTCGCTGCCGTCGCCGCGCGGGACCATGCAGGCGATCCGGCAGGGCAGGTCGTCGACCCGGAAGGTCGTGATCGTGCCGGCGCCACTCTGGCCGGCGAGGATCCGCCGCCACGTGGTGTCGACATCGCCGCCGAGCGGCGAAACCATGCCAAGTCCGGTTACGACGACGCGTCTCATGAAACCTCTATTCCGTCAGGAAGTGCCCGCCGAGCGGGTGCGCGCAGGAGCGTCGACACGGGCGCCGCGACGAGGAGCCGCGATCATCCCCAGCCGCGCCGGCCGCTCGTTCGCCGGGCGGGATCTCCGTCCGGCGGACGCGGTCGGGGCGCGGCCGCGCGCTCCCGCGCGGGACCGATCAGGCCGTGGCCTTGGTCAGGTAGTTCACCGCGTCGCCGACGGTCTGGATGGTATCGGCGGCGTCGTCCGGAATCTCGCAACCGAATTCTTCCTCGAAGGCCATGACGAGTTCGACGGTGTCGAGCGAATCGGCACCGAGATCCTCGATGAAGCTGGCCTCCATCGTCACCTTCTCCGGGTCGGCGCCGAGGTTCTCGATCACGATCTTCTTCACGCGTTCGGCGATATCGCTCATATTCAGGGATCCTTCGTTGGAAAGAGCGGTCTGGTCCAGGCTCCGACCGGGTGGTCGCAGCGGATTTCACTTCATCCCCGCGGCCGCGTCCCGTTCGCCCCTCCGCGGAGGGGGCCGGGGGCTTCCGGGCCGTGCGGCGACAGGCCGAAATTCCGGGGTCGAATGTTCAGTCGGCGGCTAGGTAACACACTTTGTGCCCCTTTGCCAGCGGGAGGCCCCTCGGGCCGCCCTGCCCGCCTCATGGCGCAGCGCAGGCGATCCGTCAATCAAAACATGGCCATGCCGCCGTTGACGTGCAGGGTCTGTCCGGTGACGTAGGCCGCCTCGCGGCTGGCGAGGTAGACCGTGGCGGCGGCGATCTCGGCACCCGTGCCGAGCCGGCCGGCCGGAACGTGCGACAACGTCGCTTCCTTCTGCTTGTCGTTGAGAGCGTCGGTCATCGCGGTCTCGATGAAGCCGGGGGCGACGGTGTTGACGGTGATGCCGCGCGAGGCGACCTCCTGGGCCAGCGACTTGGTCATGCCGATCATGCCGGCCTTGGCCGCCGCGTAGTTGGCCTGGCCCGGGTTGCCGGTGACGCCGACGATCGAGGTGATGCCGACGATGCGGCCGAACCGGCGCTTCATCATGCCGCGCAGCGCCGCCCGCGACAGGCGGAAGGCGGCCGAGAGGTTGACCTCGATGACGACGTCCCAGTCCTCGTCCTTCATGCGCATGGCGAGGCCGTCGCGGGTGATGCCGGCATTGTTGACGAGAATGTCGAGCCCGCCCATCGCCTCCTCGGCGGCCGGGACGAGCCGGTCGGCGTCGGCGCGGTCGGAGAGGTTGCAGGCGACGACATGGACGCGCTCGCCGAGGTCGGCGGCGAGGGTCTCGAGCGCCGAGGCCCGGGTGCCGCTCAGGGTCACCGTGGCGCCGCGGGCGTGGAGGGCGCGGGCGATGTCGCCGCCGATGCCGCCGCTGGCCCCGGTGACGAGGGCGTTCATGCCGGAAAGATCGAACATCGTCTTCATCTCCTGTGGCGAAGACGCGCCGCCGGCTCGCCCCGCATGGTCCGGCTCGGGAGCAAGACCGGCCGCCGCCGGCGCAGGTCCCGAGGGATGATGGCGTTCAGCCCTCGCCGAGGAGGGCGCGCAGGCCCGGAAGATCGTCCGGGGCGCCGAAGCTCGCAACGCTCGCGGCCTTGTCGATGCGGCGGACGAGGCCGGACAAGACCTTGCCGGCGCCGAGTTCCAGATAGGTGTCGACGCCGTTCGCGGACAGCCAGCCGATCGATTCGCGCCAGCGCACGGTGCCGGTGACCTGCTCGACGAGACGGCGGCGGATCTCGTCCGGGTCGACGATCGGGGCGGCGAGCACGTTGGCGACGACCGGCACCGCCGGCGCCGAGATCGCGACGGCGGCGAGGGCCTCGGCCATGCGGTCGGCCGCCGGCTGCATCAGGGCGCAATGGAAGGGCGCGGAGACGGGCAGCATCACGGCGCGCTTGGCACCGCGGGCCCTGGCGATCTCCACGGCACGGTCGACCGCGGCGCGATGGCCGGAGACGACGACCTGGCCGGGCTGGTTGTCGTTGGCGGCGTTGCAGACCTCGTCGCCGGCGGCCTCGGCGGCGATCCCGGCGACGACGTCGTAGTCGAGGCCGAGCAGCGCGGCCATCGCCCCGGTGCCGACCGGCACGGCGGCCTGCATCGCCTCGCCGCGGATCCGCAGCAGGCGGGCGGCGTCGGCGAGGGAGAAGGCCCCGGCGGCGGCGAGCGCGGAATATTCCCCGAGCGAATGGCCGGCGACGTAGGCGGCGGTACCGGCGAGCGGCACGCCTTCGATCTCGAGCACCCGGACCGCGGCCATCGACACCGCCAGCAGCGCCGGCTGGGTGTTCGCCGTCAGCGTCAGTTCGGCCTCCGAGCCGGCCCACATCAGGGTCGAGAGCTTCTGGCCGAGGGCGTCGTCGACCTCCTCGAACACCGCCCGCGCGGCGGGCCAGGTTTCGGCGAGCGCCTTGCCCATGCCGATCGACTGGCTGCCCTGCCCGGGGAAAACGAAGGCGCGCATCAGGTCTCTCTATCTCTATTCCTGCGCCGGCTTCTGACGTCCGGCGGCGTGTTTGTGGCCGTGTTCCGCAACGTCACGCGGCCGTTTTTCTCTTGCGAGCAGCGGCTATTGCGTGCGATGGCCCGCTTGTCAAGCCGGCGCCACGGGGTGTTCTTCCGGTTTCGGCGCAGGAAGGCCGGCGGAAGGTGGCCGACGCCATCGCCTCGGCACCGCTTCGCCGGAACCGGAAAAATCCCGCGGTTCTGTTGCCTTTCTCCCGGCTCTTGCCTATAAGCCGGCTCGTCGCGCTCGTCGCGGCGCCCGGCCGGGGGCTGAACGGAAGGCGGCTTTTCGACTTCAAGGTGCGAGACGCACCCGAAGGGTCTGACCGCAGGGATCGCGCGACGATCCGACTTCCCGTGTTCCCGCTCTCGAATCGCAACGACTTCATCGGGCCTTTCCAGAGGAAGGTTCGTGGAGGCTCCGCGCCGGGTCACAGCAATGGAAAGGCAAGATCACATGGCGCTCTACGAGCATGTGTTCCTGGCCCGGCAGGACGTGTCGAGCCAGCAGGTCGACGGTATGGTCGACCAGTACAAGACCCTCCTCGAGGAGAACGGCGGCAAGGTCGCCAAGGTGGAGAACTGGGGCGTGAAGCCCCTCGCCTACCGTATCCGCAAGAACCGCAAGGCCCACTACGTCCTCATGAACATCGACGCCCCGCACGCCGCGGTGGCCGAGATGGAGCGCCAGATGCGCATCAACGAGGACGTCCTGCGCTTCATGACCGTTTCGGTCGACGAGCACGAGGAAGGCCAGTCGGCGATGCTGCAGAAGCGCGACCGTGACGACCGTCCGGGCGAGCGCGGCGGCCCCGGCGGCGGTGGCCGCTTCGGCGGCGGCGAATCCCGTGGTCCGCGCCGCGAGCGCGGTCCGCGTCGCGAAGACATCGGAGGCTGATCCATGGAAAACGTTTCTTCCGCTCCGGCGCGCCGGCCGTTCTTCCGTCGCCGCAAGACCTGCCCGTTCTCCGGCGCCAACGCCCCGAAGATCGACTACAAGGACGTGCGTCTGCTGCAGCGCTACATCTCCGAGCGCGGCAAGATCGTCCCCTCCCGCATCACGGCGGTGTCCGCCAAGAAGCAGCGCGAACTCGCCAAGGCGATCAAGCGCGCCCGCTTCCTCGGCCTGCTGCCCTTCGTGATCAAGTAAGCCGATCCGACGAGACCCGAGCCGGGGCGCCCGCCGCCCCGGTTCTCCTCCGCCTCTCCCCGGTCGGTCCGGGCAGGCGGGCGGGCCGCAGACCTCGTCCCTCGCGGGCGCGGGATGCCGGCGATCCTCATCAACCGAGTTGGGCGGCCTTCCCCGGGAGGCGAGCGGCCCTAACCGCGTGACGCGGGACAGCGAAGACGACATGAACGCCTATCTCATCGGTATCGCCGCCGGCCTCGCCGCCGCGGCCCTGATCGCCGGTCCGGCCACCGGGGGGCTGCTCGCCCTGCCGCTGCCGATGCTCGCCGGCCTGCCGGTGATGCTGGTGGCCCTCGGCTGGGGCACCCGGGCGGCGCTCGTCGCCGCGGTGGTCGCCGGCCTTGTCGACCTTGCGATCGGTGGTCCGGCCTCGGCCCTCGCCTTCCTCGCCGTCGTCGTGTTGCCGGCGGTGTTCTATTCCCACCTTCTCGGCCTCGCCCGGGCGCCGGACGGCGTCACCCGCTTCGACGGCCGGCTGGAGTGGTATCCGCTGTCGCGGGTTCTCGTCGCCATCGCCTGGATCAGCGGCTTCGCCGTGGTCGGCGCCTTCGCCTTCTCGAATTTCTCCCCGGCCGAGTTCACCGACCGGCTGATGACGGTGTTCGACGACGACCTGCGCGACTTCGCCGCCCAGAACGACGTCGATGAGGGGCGGATGCGCGAGATGTTCCGCAGCTACGTCGAACTGTTCCCGCTGATGGCCGGCATCGGCGTGATGGCGAGCAACACCTTCAACCTCTGGGCCGCGGCCGCGATCACCCGTCTTTCCGGACGCAGCGAGCGGCCGAAGGACGATTTCGCCGCGGCCACCACGGTGCCGAAGTCGTTCCTCGCCGCCTTCTTCGTCGCCGCCGTCGTCGCGGCCGGCGACGGCGAGATCGCCTTCCTCGCCCGCGGCCTCGCCGGCGCGCTCGCCGCCTTCATCGGCATCGCCGGCTACGGTGTCGTCCACGTGATGACCCGCGGCAACCGCGGCCGCACCCTTCTGCTCACCGGTCTCTACCTCGCGACCTTCACCCTGTTCGTCCTGCCCTTCGCCCTGATGATCGCGCTCGGAGCCGCCGACGCGATCTTCGGTATCCGTCGCCGCCTGCTCTCCGCCGGAGGGGGACGGCCCTGATCCGGGACGGGTCCGCCGCGAAGGCGCCCGACCCACGAAAACCTGAAGACAATCCGCATTCCAAGGAGTTAGCTGAAATGGAAGTCATTCTGCTCGAACGTGTCGGCCGCCTCGGCAACATGGGCGACACCGTCAAGGTCCGCGACGGCTTCGCCCGCAACTTCCTGCTGCCGCAGGGCAAGGCGCTGCGCGCCAACAAGGCCAACCGTGCCCGCTTCGAGGCCGACAAGGCCGCCCTCGTCGCCCGCAACGAGGAGCGCCGCGCCGAGGCCGAGAAGCTGAGCGTCAGCATCGACCAGCGCAGCTTCGTCGTCGTGCGCCAGGCCGCCGAGACCGGCCAGCTCTACGGGTCGGTCTCCTCGCGCGACATCGTCGACATCCTGGTCGACGCCGGTTTCCAGATCTCGCGCGCCCAGGTCGCCCTCGAGACCCCGATCAAGACCATCGGCATGCACCCGGTCACCATCCAGCTGCATCCGGAAGTCGCGGCAGGCATCACCATCAACGTCGCCCGCTCCGAGGACGAGGCCTCCCGCCAGGCCCGCGGCGAGGACCTGACCCAGCGCGACGAAGGCTTCGTGCGCGAGGTCGGCTCGATCCTCGACGAGGAAGACGACGATCGCGGCGACGAGGGCGACGAGGGCTGAGCCCTTCGCCGCCTTCGTCCGATCGCGGATCCCGCAGCGAGGCGCCGGCGACGGCGCCTCGTTCGTTTCCGCCTGCTCCCCGGGGGCGGCGACGCGGACCGTGCCACGCCGCCCGCGGGCTCCCGGCCGTCGAGGCCGGACGAAGTGTGCACGCGGAACGAGTCAATCGATTCGTCGCACGAACCCCGGCTTTTCTCGCCCTCCTGTTGATTAGGTGGGAAAGCGCGCGTGTTCGTGCTATGTTCCGATAGCGCGACGACCGCGCCGGCATTGCGATGTCGCCACGGCGGTAACCTTCCGCTAACCAGATTCACCCCGGATGGAGCGGTCGCCGTTCCCTGACCGGATCGAGTCGCCGACGGGGGCGGAGCGTCGGGCAGGCGCCGCGGTCCTCTCCGGTCCGGCCGACCGGCACGTCGCGGCGGGATGGTTCCCGGCGCCGTGCGCCATTCGTTCGTTTTCAGGACCGCGCGACCGGCTCGTCCTCTGCCGCGCCCGGTCCGTCCCTTCGACCAGTCGACGAGACCCATGATCGCTCCGGCCAAGAAAATCGATGACGGCGCCGCCCTCCTCCGCCTCGCCCCGCACAACGTCGAGGCCGAGCGCCAGCTGATCGGCGCCATTCTGATGAACAACGAGACGTTTTTCCGCGTCTCCGACTTCCTCGAGCCCGTGCATTTCTTCGTGGAGCCGCACCGCGTCATCTACGAGAAGGCGAGCCAGCTGATCCGCGCCGGCAAGGTCGCCTCGGCGATCACGCTCAAGAGCTTCTATCCGGCCGATCACCAGATCGCCGAGATGCCGGTGACGACCTACCTGCTGCGCCTCACCTCCGAGGCGACGACGATCATCAACGCCGAGGACTACGGCCGCATCATCCACGACCTCGCGGTGCGGCGGAACCTGATCCGCATCGGCGAGGACATGGTCAACATCGCCTTCGACGCGCCGATCGACATGCCGCCGCGCAGCCAGATCGAGGACGCCGAGCGGCGACTGTTCGAGCTCGCCGAGACAGGCCGCTACGACGGCGGCTTC
>CALCDT010000164.1 GCA_937900425.1 uncultured Alphaproteobacteria bacterium
CGGGGTGAGGCCGGCGAGCCGCGCCCAGACGTCGGCGCCGGGCCCGGAGGCGGTCGTCTCGCCGGGGGCGAGGTCGTCGGCGACGGGAGCGGAGGGGATATTGTCGGGGCGGGTCATCCGGCGAGGTCCATCGGTGCGGAGAGCAGGGCGGTGGCGGCGTGCTGCGGGCGCAGCCGCCCGTCCGGGCCGGTGACGCCCATCCGGCGCAGCCAGTCCTCGAACTCCGGCGCGCGCTTCAGGCCGGTGACCTCGCGGACGTAGAGCTGGTCGTGGAACGAGGTCGACTGGTAGTTCAGCATGACGTCGTCGGCGCCGGGCACGCCGATGACGAAGGTGACGCCGGCGGTGGCGAGCAGCGTCAGCAGCGTGTCCATGTCGTCCTGGTCGGCCTCGGCATGGTTGGTGTAGCAGACGTCGCAGCCGATCGGCAGGCCCATGAGCTTGCCGCAGAAGTGGTCCTCGAGGCCGGCGCGGATGATCTGCTTGCCGTCGTAGAGATATTCCGGGCCGATGAAGCCGACGACGGTGTTGACGAGCAGCGGCGAGAACTCCCGCGCCACCGCATAGGCCCGCGCCTCCAGCGTCTGCTGGTCGACGCCGTGGTGGGCACCCGCCGACAGCGCCGAGCCCTGCCCGGTCTCGAAATACATCACGTTGTCGCCGAGGGTGGCGCGCTTCAGCGACAGCGCCGCATCCTGGCCCTCCTTCAGCACGGCGAGGTCGACGCCGAAGGAGCGGTTGGCGCCCTCGGTGCCGGCGATCGACTGGAAGACGAGGTCGACCGGCGCCCCCTTCTCGATCAGCGCGATCGAGGTGGTGACGTGGGTCAGCACGCAGGACTGGGTCGGGATGTCGAAGCGGGCGATGATCTCGTCGAACAGACGGGCGAGGTCGCCCATCACCGCCACCGAATCGGAGGCCGGGTTGATGCCGATCACCGCGTCGCCGCAGCCGTAGCCGAGCCCGTCGATCACCGAGGCGGCGACGCCGATTCGGTCGTCGGTCGGATGGTTGGGCTGCAGGCGCACCGCCATGGTGCCGGGCAGGCCGATGGTGTTGCGAAAGCGGGTGACGACCCGGCACTTGCGGGCGACGAGGATCAGGTCCTGGTTGCGCATGATCTTGGAGACCGCCGCAGCCATTTCCGGCGTGATCCCCGGGGCGAGCCGCGCGAGCACCGCGGCATCGGTCCGCTCCGACAACAGGAAGTCGCGCAAGCCGCCCACGGTCAGGTGCGCGACCGGCGCGAAGGCCGCCCGGTCGTGGCGGTCGATGATCAGTCGGGTGACCTCGTCGCTCTCGTAGGGAACCAGCGCCTCGTCGAGAAAGGCCTTCAGCGGAACGTCGGCGAGCGCCATCTTCGCCGCGACATTCTCCTCGGCCGAACCGGCGGCGATGCCGGCGAGCATGTCGCCGGAGCGCGGCGGCGAGGCCTTGGCCATCAGCTCCCTGAGGCTCGAAAAGACGAAGGTCTGCCGGCCGGTGGCGGTGCGGTACATCGAAGGGCCTTCCGCGAGCGTCGTCGTGGCCCGGTCGTCGCCGCGAGGTCGGCGCGCGATCCGGTCGGGCGCGGACCTCGCCCGCGCCGCCCCGTCCATGGCCGCCCCTCCGCGCGGTCTCGCCGCCGGATCGCTCCGGCCCGCCGCCTGTAACAAAAATTACAGAGACGACGCATGGTCGCCAGCCCATGTTTTGTGCAGGCCGCATCTTTCCGCGGCCTTCTTTCCAGCCGCCCACCGCACTGCGGCATCGACCCGGCACCCGGCGCCCCGGACGTAACGGCTGGAACAGCCGCGCGGCCGCTGCGCCGGGGCGGGCATGCTTTTCGCAGGCGCGAAAACCGGCTACAGGTCTGCCCTGGGAAAACAGGCGCAGGCAATGCGCGATCCGACGGAGGCAAGCGTGGCGATCAGCAAGATTCTCGTGGCGAACCGGTCCGAAATCGCAATCCGCGTGTTTCGCGCGGCCAACGAGCTCGGCCTCAGGACCGTGGCGGTCTTCGCCGAGGAGGACAAGCTCGCGCTCCACCGTTTCAAGGCCGACGAGGCCTATCAGATCGGCAAGGGCCTCGGCCCGATCGAAGCCTATCTGTCGATCCCCGAGGTGATCCGGGTCGCGAAGGAAAGCGGCGCCGACGCCATCCACCCGGGCTACGGCCTGCTGTCGGAGAGCCCGGAATTCGCCGAGGCCTGCGCCGAGGCCGGGATCACCTTCATCGGCCCCTCGCCCGACACCATGCGCAGCCTCGGCAACAAGGTCGCCGCGCGCAATCTCGCCATCGCCGCCGGGGTCCCGGTGATGCCGGCGACCGACCCGCTGCCCGACGACATGGACTTCGTCCGCGCCGAGGCGCTGCGCGTCGGCTACCCGGTGATGCTCAAGGCCTCCTGGGGCGGCGGCGGGCGCGGCATGCGCGTCATCCGCGACGAGGAGCAGCTCGTCCGCGACGTCGTCACCGCCAAGCGCGAGGCCAAGGCCGCCTTCGGCAAGGACGAGGTGTATCTGGAAAAGCTGGTCGAGCGCGCCCGCCACGTCGAGGTCCAGATCCTCGGCGACACCCACGGCAACATCGTCCACCTCTACGAGCGCGACTGCTCGGTGCAGCGCCGCCACCAGAAGGTGGTCGAGCGCGCCCCCGCGCCCTACCTCTCCGACGCCCAGCGCGCCGAACTGACCGGCTACGGCCTGAAGATCGCCCGGGCGACCAACTACTATGGCGCCGGCACGGTCGAGTTCCTGATGGACGCCGACACCGGCGCCTTCTACTTCATCGAGGTCAACCCGCGCATCCAGGTCGAGCACACCGTCACCGAAGAGGTGACCGGCATCGACATCGTCAAGGCGCAGATCCACATCCTCGACGGCGCGGTGATCGGCACCCCGGCATCGGGCGTGCCGAAGCAGGAGGACATCGTCCTCAACGGCAACGCCCTGCAGTGCCGCATCACCACCGAGGACCCGGAACAGAACTTCATTCCGGACTACGGCCGCATCACCGCCTATCGCGGCGCCACCGGCTTCGGCATCCGCCTCGACGGCGGCACCGCCTATTCCGGGGCGGTCATCACCCGCTTCTACGACCCGCTGCTCGAGAAGGTCACCGCCTGGGCGCCGACCCCGGAGGAGGCGATCCAGCGCATGCACCGCGCCCTGCGCGAGTTCCGCATCCGCGGCGTCGCCACCAACCTCGCCTTCCTCGAGAACATCATCACCAACCCGAAATTCCAGGACAACAGCTACACGACGCGCTTCATCGACGAGACGCCCGAGCTGTTCGACCAGGTCAAGCGCCGCGACCGCGCCACCAAGCTGCTGACCTACATCGCCGACGTCACCGTCAACGGCCATCCCGAGACCCGCAACCGGCCGATGCCGCCGGCCCATGCCCGCAAACCGCAGGCCCCCGCCTACAAGGACCGGCCGATCGAGAAGGGCACCCGGGACCTCCTCAAGGAGCTCGGTCCGCAGAAGTTCGCCGGGTGGATGCGCGGGCAGAAGCGCACGCTGATCACCGACACGACGATGCGCGACGGCCACCAGTCGGCGCTCGCCACCCGCATCCGCACCCACGACATCGCCGGCGTCGCCGAGTCCTATGCCCGCGGCCTGCCGGGCCTGTTCAGCCTCGAATGCTGGGGCGGCGCCACCTTCGACGTCTCGATGCGCTTCCTGACCGAAGACCCGTGGGAGCGGCTGCACCTGATCCGCGACAAGGCGCCGAACATCCTGCTGCAGGCGCTGGTGCGCGGCGCCAACGGCGTCGGCTACATGAGCTATCCGGACGATGCCGTCGCCTTCTTCATCAGGCAGGCCGCCGAAAACGGCGTCGACCTCTTCCGCGTGTTCGACTGCCTCAACTGGGTGGAGAGCATGCGCGTCTCGATCGACGCCATCCTCGAGACCGGCAAGCTCTGCGAAGGCGCGATCTGCTACACCGGCGACATGCTCGATCCGGCGCGGTCGAAATACGATCTGAAATACTATCTGAATCTCGCCAGGGAACTCGAAGCCGCCGGCTGCCACATCCTCTGCATCAAGGACATGGGCGGCCTGATGAAGCCGAACGCGGCCAAGGTGCTGTTCAAGGCCCTGCGCGAGCAGACCGACCTGCCGCTGCACTTCCACACCCACGACACCTCCGGCATCTCGGCGGCGAGCGTGCTGGCGGCGGTGGAAGCCGGCGTCGACGCGGTCGACGCCGCGATGGACGCGATCTCCGGCATGACCTCTCAGCCGGCGCTCGGCTCGATCGTCGCGGCGCTGGAGCGCAGCGAGTTCGACACCGGCCTCGACCAGAAGGTGATCCGCGACATTTCGGTCTACTGGGAGACCGTGCGCCAGCAATACGCCGCCTTCGAGAGCGACCTCAAGGGTCCGGCCTCCGAAGTCTATCTGCACGAGATGCCCGGCGGCCAGTTCACGAACCTCAAGGAACAGGCCCGCTCGCTCGGCCTCGACGCCCGCTGGCACGAGGTCGCCGAGACCTATGCCAACGTCAACAGGATGTTCGGCGACATCATCAAGGTGACGCCGTCGTCGAAGGTGGTCGGCGACATGGCGCTGATGATGGTCTCCTCGGGCCTCACCGTCGCCGACGTCGAGAACCCGGACAAGGACGTCGCCTTCCCCGACAGCGTCGTCATGCTGCTGCGCGGCGAACTCGGCCAGCCCCCGGGCGGCTGGCCGCCGGCGCTGCAGAAGAAGGTTCTGAAGGGCGAGCCGCCTGTGACCGAGCGCCCCGGCAAGAACCTGCCCCCGGTCGATTTCGAGGCGGTGAAGGCCGAACTCGCCGGCAAGCCCGGCGTCGAGGGGCCGACCGACACCGAGATCGCCTCCTACCTGATGTATCCCAAGGTCTTCACCGACTACGCGGCCCTCGCCGACGTCTACGGCCCGACCTCGGCCCTGCCGACCCCGGTCTATTTCTACGGCCTGCCGGTGGAGCAGGAGATCTCGGTCGAGATCGAGCAGGGCAAGTCGCTGGTGATCCGCTGCCAGGCGATCGGGCGCACCGACGAGGACGGCATGGTCCGCGTCTTCTTCGAATTGAACGGCCAGCCGCGCATGGTCAAGGTTCCCGACCGCGCGGCGGCCGCGGCCGGTGTCGGCGTCAAGCGCAAGGCCGACCCGACCAACGCCGCCCACGTCGCCGCCCCGATGCCGGGCGTCGTCTCGACCCTCTCGGTCAAGCCCGGCCAGGCCGTCAAGGCCGGCGACGTGCTGCTGTCGATCGAGGCGATGAAGATGGAGACGTCGATCCACGCCGAGCGAGACGGCGTCATCGCCGAAGTCGCGGTCGCCCGCGGCGCCGCCATCGACGCCAAGGATCTGCTGGTGGTCTACGAGGCCTAGGCGCGGCGATGATTGCGATCGAAACGAGACGGCCAGCCCGGGGCGACCTCGGGCCGGCCGTTCGCGCTTCCCAGGCAAATCCGAAGCGACCGCCCGCCGACGCGTGCGCGGCCGCTCTCCGCCGACCGCGCGTGGGGACGCCGCGTCCGCCCTGGCCTCTCCTCCCGTCACCCCGGCCTCCGCCGACGAAAAAAGCGGAAGGCCATGGGCCTCCCGCTTCCGCTTCGTCCGTCTTCGTCGGGTCGGCCAGCCCTCCGGCCGGTTCTCAGGCCGCTTCGTAGAGCCGGCGTTCGACGAGGCCGCTGCCGCGCAGGGCGCGCAGGCCCTTGGCGGCGGCGAGGACGGCGAGGTCGACCAGCGGCTCGACCACGATCACCAGCATGTAGGCGGCGCCGAAGCTCGCCACCGAGGCGAGGTTGTCGGCGCCGACGCCCTCGCCGTAGAGCGCCCAGAAGGCGACCCAGGCGACGATGCCGGCCTGGTAGGCGGTCGACAGCGCCAGCGCCTGGCCGTAGCGCAGGTCGACGTAGGGCGTGTTCGGCGCGATGATCCGGCGGGCGAGGGCGGACAGCGCGAACAGCGGCACCAGCAGCGTCGTCACGTTCATGCCGTATTGCGGCAGGTCGAAGGGCGCGAAGGCGAGGCCCTGGACCAGAAGGCCGAGCGCGAGGCCGAGCGCCGCCGGCGCCGCGCCGAACAGCAGGAACAGCGTCGAGCCGAGGATCAGGTGGACCTCGGACACGCCGACCGGATGGTGCGGCAGGATCTCGAAGAAGGAGAAGACCAGCGCCGTGGTCGCGAGGCTGCGGCCGGCGAGCGAGGCCGCACCGCGGGCGCGGATCTCCGCGGCGGCGAGTTTCAGGGCATAGGCGCCGGCGGCGCCGGCGGTGACGTAGCTGAGCCAGATCTTTCCGGCGTCGACCAGTCCCGGTTCGATGTGCATGTGCGTGTTCCTCGTGGCCGTCACACCCGACGGCTCAAGCGTTGACGATCGTGCCCGGGGCCGGTCTCCTGACTCGCGGGTCGCCGCGTCCCTCCGCCTTCCCGGGCTCGCCGCAGTGGCTCGCCCAGTGGCCTGTCGGAGATATGCTCGCCGCTCACAGTCGCGGGGGCGGTCGGGGCTTCGGGACGCAAGTCCCTTCCCCGTTCCCGTTTCAGCCGTCCGGTCGGTGTGCGACCGTGCAGCCACCTCGTGCACTCTCGCCATGCAGCCGTTTCCGCCGCCCTGTCAAGCGCGCCGTGGCGTGGCGCGGCGCGAGCGCGCGGCGGGCGACGTCCGGGCATCGAAGCAGCGCCCTCGAAGGCGCCGGTGAGCCGGGCACGGGGAACTGCGGACACCGCCGCCGCGTTGACCGCGTCAAGCCGCCGGAGTGCCCCCCATGACGACCCGTGCCGCAGCCCCCGCCGCGCCGCTGTCCGCCGCGACCCTGCCTCCCGCCGCGGACCGTTCCCCCGATCCCGCGACCGCTCCGGCCGGATCCGTCAACCCCGCAGCAGTCATCCCCGCAACCATCAGCCCGGCGCCGGGCCTTCGCGTCGCCGCCCTCGTCAACGCCCGCGCCGGCACCGCCCGTCAGGGCGGGCTCGACCAGTTGCGCGCGGAGTTGCGCGAGGCCTTCGCCGCCGCCGGCCACACGACGACCTGCCGCGTCGCCGCCCGCAAGGCGCTCACCGCCGCGATCGAGGAGGCGGCCCGCGATCCCGAGGTCGACGTCCTGCTCGCCTGCGGCGGCGACGGCACCGTCTCCTTCGCCGCCGCAGAGGCTCACCGCCACGGCAAGATCCTCGCGGTGCTGCCCGGCGGCACCATGAACTTCTTCGCCCGCTCGCTCGGCCTCTCCTCCAACCTCGCCGAGGCGGTCCGGCAGGTCGCCGGCGGCGAGGTTCGCGCCGTCGATCTCGCCCTGTTCGACGGCCGGCCCTTCGTCCACCAGTTCTCGGTCGGGCTCAAGGTGCGGATGGTCACCCTGCGGCGCGCCTACGCCTACCGCTCCCGTCTCGGAAAGATCGTCGCCACCTTCCGGGCGGCCGGCGCCGCCCTCGCCCGCCCGCTCGCCTTCGCCGTCGAGATCGAAACCGACGCCGGGATGCAACGGCGGCGGGCCAGCGCGGTCGCGATCTCCAACAACCCCTTCGGCGAGGGCCACCTGCCCTATGCCGACCGGCTCGACGGCGGCCGCCTCGGCCTCTACGTCGCCGAGCCGCTGAGCCGGCGCGACGCCTGGCGTCTCGGGCTCGACCTGCTGCTCGGGCGCTGGCGCGCCAATCCGGCGATCACCGAAGCCTCCGCACGTTCGGTGCGACTGGTCTTCCCGCCGGGTGGACGCCGGCCGCGGCACTGTGTCGTCGACGGCGAACTCGCCGCCCTCCCCGCCGCCTGCGAGATCACCCTCGCGCCCGCCGGGCTGCGGGTGCTGGCGCCGGCGCCGGCGTCATAATCCTTCATTAACCATGCCGGGGTGATGCTCGTCCTCCATCCGTTCGGCCGAGGACAGGCCGGTCCGACAGGAGGTCGGAGACATGGACGCCCTTTCCGCCGGCGCCAGCCTGCAACGCTCGGCGACGCTGCTGCGATCGAGCCTTTCGGAGCCGGCTTCCTCGCGCCTGTTCGCCTCCGGCGACGCCGCCACCGTGTCCGCGCAGAGCCCGCTCGACGCCGCGGCGGCCGCCGCCGACGAGACCGCGGCCGTCATCGACCAGCTCGAAGCCGCCCTCGACGAGGCGAAAGGCGACGAAAAGGCCGGCACGGCCCCCTCCCCCGCCACCTGGACGCCCTCGCGCGACGCGCTCCTCGCCCAGGCCGCGGCGCCCGCACCGGCGGACGGAACCGATGGCGACGCCGCCCTCGCTTCGCTCGCCGTCACCGCCCGGCAGACGACGATCACCGCGACCGAGGACGGCGCCTCGGCCACCTCGCGGGCCGCGACCCTCGAGGTCGGTCCGGACGGGCTCTATCTCGCCGCGGCCTCGCTCACCGTCGAGACCGCTACCACCGACCGCGGCACCGTCGCCTCGGCGACCTATTCTTCGTCGCGCGTCTACGTCGGCAGTCTCGAAGGCTTCTCGCGCTACGCCGACGCCTTCGCCTGAGCGCCGAGGACATCGCATCCGCCCGGCAGGACGAAAGCCGCCCCGACGCGACGCGGAAGGGGCCGGCTCCTCGCTCGCTCAGAGATCGAACTCCGCGACCATCGGGGCGTGGAACGAGCCGTCCACCGGCTTCGCGCCGGCCTCCGCCTCGTCGGCGAGAGCCGCGTTGGCGATGTCGACGTCGACGAGCCGGGCCCGCAGCGCCGGCGACAGCAGCAGGTGGTCGAGCAGCAGCGGACGGCCGCGGTGGATCACGGTGAAGCGCCGCTCCGGCGGCACCAGCCGTTCGGCCGGATGCAGCACCCGCCCGGAGAGCGCCGGATCGCCGGTCTCCTCCGTGTCGGCGACGAGGATCCGCGTCGGCATCTCGTCGAAGCCGGCGTTGAGGTCGCCGGCGACGACGATCAGCGCCTCGGCGTCGGCGTCGAGCAGACGGTCGACCGCCAGACGCGCCTCGAGCGCCTGCCCGCTTCGCTTGACCGCGGCGATGAAATAGCCCTCGGCCCAGCCGGCCGCGCTCCTCCAGCGCCCCGCCGCCGCCTTCTGGCCGGCGACCGGCGCGGCGAGCGGCGCCCGCAGGTGCAGATCGAGGACGTGGAGCCGGCGGCCGCCGACGTCGATCTCGACCTCGAGCACCGGCCGCTCCCAGCAGATCGGCACCGCAGCGGGCGCCGGCGGGATCGCCGTCACCGGGCGGTGCAGCGGCGGGGCGACGAGGTCGTGGCGGATCTGCCGCACCGCGACGATCGGCCGACGGCTCGCCACCACGAGATTGTGAACGTCGGCCGGCTCGCCGTCGGGCGAAAGCGTCGAGACCCGGTGGACGTCGCCGCAGCCGGCCGCGGCGAGCAGGGCGTCGAGCCCGTCGAGCCGGCGCCGGCCGTCCCGCTTGGAGGCGTCGACTTCCTGCAGGCAGAGCACGTCCGCGCGCAATCCGGCGATCTGGCGGGCGAGCAGGGGCACCCGTTCGGCCAGCCGGTCGGCGCCGAAACTCTCGAGATTGAAGGTCGCGATCCGCAGCATCGTGTCTCCCTGCCCCGCCGTCCCGATCCCGCCAATCCGGCGCGCAATGCCGCGAGCGTACCGTTTCGGGCCGATCCGGCCTCGCGGTTTTTGGCGATCCGTGCTAAGCACCTGCCCCATTCGCGGCCGGCCCGTCCGCGCGATCGCCCGTCGCGATCGCATCGTCGCCGAGGCCCGCCGCCCATGATCACGGGACAGGGTCCATGCCGAAATACCGCTCGAGAACCTCCACCCACGGCCGCAACATGGCCGGTGCCCGCGGCCTCTGGCGCGCGACCGGCATGAAGGATTCCGACTTCGGCAAGCCGATCATCGCCATCGCCAACTCCTTCACCCAGTTCGTGCCCGGCCACGTCCATCTGAAGGACCTCGGCCAGCTCGTCGCCCGCGAGGTCGAGAAGGCCGGCGGCGTCGCCAAGGAATTCAACACCATCGCCGTCGACGACGGCATCGCCATGGGCCACGACGGCATGCTCTACTCGCTGCCCTCGCGCGAGATCATCGCCGACGCCGTCGAGTATATGGTCAACGCCCACTGCGCCGACGCCCTCGTCTGCATCTCCAACTGCGACAAGATCACCCCCGGCATGCTGATGGCGGCGCTGCGCCTCAACATTCCCGTGGTCTTCGTCTCCGGCGGGCCGATGGAGGCCGGCAAGGTCGTGCTCCATGGCAAGACCCACGCGCTCGATCTGGTGGATGCCATGGTCGCCGCCGCCGACGACAAGATCTCCGACGAGGACGTCGCCGTCATCGAACGCTCGGCCTGCCCGACCTGCGGCTCCTGCTCGGGCATGTTCACCGCCAACTCGATGAACTGCCTGACGGAGGCCCTCGGCCTCGCCCTGCCCGGCAACGGCTCGACGCTGGCCACCCACGCCGACCGCGAGCGCCTGTTCGTCGAAGCCGGCCATCTCGTCGTCGACCTCGCCCGCCGCTATTACGAGCAGGACGACGTCACCGCGCTGCCGCGCTCGATCGCGAGCTTCGCCGCCTTCGAGAACGCCATGACCCTCGACATCGCCATGGGCGGGTCGACCAACACCGTTCTGCACCTGCTCGCCGCCGCCCACGAGGCCGAGATCGACTTCACGATGGCCGACATCGACCGGCTGTCTCGCCGGGTCCCGGTGCTGTGCAAGGTCGCCCCGGCCAAGTCCGACGTCCACATGGAGGACGTCCACCGCGCCGGCGGCATCATGGCGATCCTCGGCGAACTCGACCGGGCCGGCCTGATCGACACCTCGCTGCCCACCGTCCATTCCGCCTCGATGGCCGAAGCCCTCGCCCGCTGGGATGTGACGCGCACGACCTCGGACAAGGTCCGCGACTTCTACCGCGCCGCTCCCGGCGGCGTGCCGACCCAGGTCGCCTTCTCCCAGGCCGCCCGCTGGGACGAGCTCGACACCGACCGCGAGACCGGCGTCATCCGCTCGGCGGAGCATCCCTTCTCCAAGGACGGCGGCCTCGCCGTGCTCTTCGGCAACATCGCCCTCGACGGCTGCATCGTGAAAACCGCCGGCGTCGACGAGAGCATCCTGAAGTTCACCGGTCCGGCGCGGATCTTCGAGAGCCAGGACGCGGCGGTCGACGGCATCCTCAACGGCGGCGTCGCGGCCGGCGACGTGGTGCTGATCCGCTACGAGGGCCCGAAGGGCGGCCCCGGCATGCAGGAGATGCTCTATCCGACCAGCTATCTGAAGTCGAAGGGCCTCGGCAAGGCCTGCGCCCTCGTCACCGACGGCCGCTTCTCGGGCGGCTCCTCGGGCCTCTCGATCGGCCACGTCTCGCCGGAAGCGGCCGAGGGCGGCGCCATCGGCCTCGTCGAGGAGGGCGACCTGATCGAGATCGACATCCCGAACCGGACGATCAACGTCGCCGTCTCCGACGCCGTTCTCGCCGAGCGCCGCATCGCCCGCGACGCCGCCGGCTGGAAGCCCGCCGCCCCGCGCAAGCGCAACGTCACCCCGGCGCTCCGGGCCTACGCGGCGCTGACCACCTCGGCCGCCCGCGGCGCGGTGCGCGACGTCAGCCAGGTCGAGAGGGGCTGAGGGCTGCGCGGAGCACGGCGGTTCCGCCTCCTCGGAGACGCCACCCCTCATCCGCCCTTCGGGCACCTTCTCCCGCAAGGGGAGAAGAGTACTTGAGTTCGTCGATCAGCATCGCGCCACAAGCCGCAATGTGCCCGCGGCCGATGCTGGACAGGCCGACTTTGCCGGCGCCAGTCCGACTGCGACGGTATGTATGAAATGGTGACACCGCCGCTCGCTCCCCCTTCTCCCCTTGCGGGAGAAGGTGCCCGAAGGGCGGATGAGGGGTGAACAGCCTCTCGTTCTTCACACCCCCTCCCTCCTCACCGGCCGATCCCCGTCATGACCCTGACCCGCACCGACCTCTTCGCCCATCTCGACGCCCTCGGCATCGCCCACGCCACGGTCGATCATCCCCCGCTCCACACCGTGGAGGAGAGCCGGGCGCTGCGCGGCGAACTTCCCGGCGGCCACGCCAAGAACCTTCTCGTCAAGGACAAGAAGAGCCGGGTGTTCCTGGTCGTCGCCCGCGAGGATCTGCCCCTCGACCTCAAGAAGCTCCACGGCGTCATCGGGGCGCAGGGTCGCGTCAGCTTCTGTTCGGCCGAGCAGATGGGCGAGTTGCTCGGCGTCAAGCCGGGGTCGGTGACCCCCTTCGGCGTCGTCAACGACACGGGCAAGGTCGTCACCGTGGTGCTGGACGACGGCCTCCTCGCCCTCGACCCGCTCAATTTCCACCCGCTCGAGAACACCGCGACGACGACCATCGCCCGGGCCGACCTGCTGCGCTTCCTCGAGGCCACCGGCCACGCCCCGCTGGTCGTGACCCTGCCGGTCGCCGAGACCGAACCCGCCTGAACCAACGCTTCCGCGGCCACGGACCTCCGGCCTTACCCGGAGCCGGCTCCCGGCGAGAGCCGGCGAGGGCACCCATGCGCCGCGGCGGGTTTGTAATCGGAGCCGGTTTGCGCCAAATAAGGAACAATGCATCGCGGCCCGTCCGGCCGCTTCCCGAACACGCGGATGACGACACCATGAGCGGACCGAGCTTCACCTTCGGCAACGGCGTCAGTGCGGCGGCGCCCGCCCCGACCGGCGACGACCTCGTCAAGGACACCACCACCCAGACCTTCGTGAAGGACGTGCTCGAGCCCTCGCGTTCCGTGCCGGTGCTGGTCGATTTCTGGGCGCCGTGGTGCGGCCCCTGCAAGCAGCTGACCCCGGTTCTGGAGAAGGCGGTCAAGGCCGCCGGCGGCAAGGTCCGCCTCGTCAAGATGAACATCGACCAGTATCCAGAGATCGCCGGCCAGCTCGGCATCCAGTCGATCCCGGCCGTGATCGCCTTCAGCCAGGGCCGCCCGCTCGACGGCTTCATGGGCGCCCTGCCCGAATCCCAGGTCAAGCAGTTCATCGAGAAGCTGGTCGGCCCGGTCGGCCCGAGCGACGTCGAGCAGATGCTGGCCGCCGGTGCCGAGAGCCTCGCCGAAAAGGACTTCGCCACGGCGGTGGAATGCTTCCTCGCCGTGCTCGACGAGGAGGCCGGCCATCCTGCGGCGCTCGGCGGCCTCGCCCGCGCCCAGATCGGCCTCGGCGCCCTCGACGCCGCCGAGGCGACCCTCGCCGCCGTGCCGAAGGGCAAGGAGCGCGACCTCGCGATCACCGGGGCGCGGGCCGAGCTGGAGCTCGCCCGCACCGCCGAGAGCCTCGGCGACGCCGCCGATCTGGCGATGCGCGTCGAGCGCGATCCGGACGACCATCAGGCCCGCTTCGACCTCGCCCTCGCCCTCAACGCCCGCGGCGACGCGAAGCGCGCGATCGACGAACTGATCGAGATCGTCAAGCGCGACCGCACCTGGAACGAGGAGGCGGCGCGCAAGCAGCTCGTCCAGCTGTTCGAGGCCTGGGGTCCGACCGACAAGACCACCCTCTACGGCCGCCGCCGTCTCTCGGCGGTTCTTTTCGCCTGATCCGGAACCTTCCGGGGGCCGTACCGCCTCAGGGGACCACGATTCCGTGGTCCGCCCCTCGGGGCTCGAGGCCCCCGTCCATCGCGCTCCCTCCGGCGGCGACCCGCGTTCCGCGCCGCCGGGCGGACCTAGGAGGCACCATGAAAGTCGGCAATGCAATCTATCGCCGGCCCGCCGACCTGCCGAGCGAGATCCCCGTCTTCCCGCTGTCCGGGGCGCTGCTGCTGCCCCGGGGCCAGTTGCCGCTCAACATCTTCGAGCCGCGCTACGTCGCCATGATCGACACGGCGCTGGCCGGCGACCGGGTCATCGGCATGATCCAGCCGACCGAGGACGGCGAGGAGGATCTTCGCGCCGTCGGCTGCGCCGGACGGCTGACGATGGTCGCCGAAACCGGCGACGGCCGCTATCAGGTCACCCTCACCGGCATCTGCCGCTTCCGCATCCTGCGCGAAGTCACCGACCTCACGCCCTTCCGGGTCTGCGAGGTTTCCGCGGAGCCTTTCGCCGCCGACTTCGAGACCGACGCCGGCGAGAAGGACGTCGACCGCGACCAGGTGCTGAAGACCTTCGAGGCCTATCTCGAGGCCCACGATCTCGAAGCCGACTGGGAAGGCGTTTCGCGCGCCAGCACCGAGATGCTGGTCAACGCCCTGTCGATGATGAGCCCGTTCGGACCCGCCGAGAAGCAGGCGCTGCTCGAGGCGCCCAACCTCAAGACCCGGGCCGACACGCTCGTCGCGATCACCGAGATCGCGCTGGAACGGCAGAAGGGCGGCACCTCGCCGCTGCAATGACGGACCGCCGTCCGCAAGGCGCGGCCGACAGGGGAGAGATGCGATGACCGAGAGCGGCGGCGAGGTCGAACGGCGCGGCGGGCGCGGCGGGGTCGATCCGAAACTTCTGGAACTCCTGGTCTGCCCGCTGACCAAGACGACACTCGTCTACGACGCCGGGCGGCAGGAACTGATCAGCCGCGCCGCCCGCCTCGCCTTCCCGGTGCGCGACGGCATCCCGATCATGATTCCCGACGAGGCCCGCGACCTCGGCGACGACGAATAGGCCGCGTCGGAGCGACGCGAAGGCGCTGAGGACGAGGTCGGAAGCACCGACCAAGGACAATCGCCGAAGCGGACGGAAAAGGCGTCAACGCTCGATCGGCAACCCCTGCTCGTGCCAGGCCTTGATGCCGCCGCCCATGTGGGTGTCGTGGTCGAGGCCGAGGGCCCGGGCGAAGTCGACGGCCTGGGCCGATCGCCCGCCGACGAGGCAGTAGAACACCACCGGCCGGCCTTCCGGGATCTCCCGCACCGCCTCGGCGAAGCGCGACAGCGGCGCGTGCACGGCGCCGGGAATGCGTGCCGCCTGCCACTCGTGGTCCTCGCGCACGTCGACGAGGACGATCTCGCCGGCCTCGGCCAGCCGGGCGACTTCCGCAACGTCCAGAGTGTTCATGACCGGCCTTTCCAACGGGCTCCCCCGCCTTGTCTACGGCGAGGGGCGGGCGTTGGAAAGGGGAAAGGGCGGGCGACGCCTCGCCTCGCTCCGCCGCCGCGCGGCGGACGGCAGCCGGAAGGTCGCGGCCGTCGACAGCCGGAGCGAAAGCCCGCCGTACGCAGAACAGGAACCGGCGATGCGGCTTTCGTCCGACTTCGACGTCGACGACGCACGACACTCTGTCGACCTCCGGAGCATCGCAAGGTTTGGTTGCCAAATCGTTGTCGGCCCCGGCGCCGGCGCTGGTTTTGTTTCCCATCCGGCGGCCTTCGCAGCGTCGGCGGATCGGGCTATACCGGCGAAGCCCGCTGCTCTCGCCCTCGAGGTTCCCCCGCCGTGACCCGTGCCTCGCCGTTCCGCTTCGTCGCCGCCGACTGGGGAACCTCCAGCCTGCGGCTCTGGCTGATGGAAGGCGACGGCGTGCTCGGCGAAACCCGATCGGCCGACGGCATGGCGAGCGTCCCCCCAGGCAGCTTTCCCGCCGTCCTCGCCGCCCGCCTCGCCGCGCTCGGCGTCGAGGGAACGCCCGAGGCGCCGCTACCCGTCGTCGCCTGCGGCATGGTCGGCGCCCGTCAGGGCTGGCGCGAGGCCGGCTACGTCGACCTTCCCGCCGTGCTCGCCGACCTGCCGGACCGCGCCGTCGCGGTCGCCGCCGACGGCGTCGACCTGCGCATCCTGCCGGGTCTTTCCAGCCGCGACGAAGCCGCTCCCGACGTCATCCGCGGCGAGGAGACCCAGTTGCTCGGCCTCGCCATCGACCGGCCCGGCCTCTCCGCCCTCGCCTGCCTGCCCGGCACCCACGGCAAGTGGGCGCGGATCGAGGCCGGCGTCGTCACCGCCTTCTCCACCGCGATGACCGGCGAACTCTTCGCCCTTCTCTCGGCGCGCTCGATCCTCGCCCACGCCATCGCCGCGGCGACGCCCTCGGGGGATCCCGAAAGCCCCGCCTTCCGCGCCGGCCTCGACGAGGCGCTCGCCGGCGGCGACGGCCTGCCAACCGCGCTGTTCCGCATCCGCGCCCGCGGACTGCTGTTCGGGGCGAGCCCGCAGGAGGCCGCCGACCGGCTCTCCGGCCTGCTGATCGGCGCCGAGATCGCCCCATGGCGCGGCCGCGGCGACGGCACGGTCCTGCTGCTCGCCGCCGGCACCATGGCCGGTCTCTACCGCGCCGGTCTCGAACGCGCCGGCTTCACCGTCGAGACCGCCGACGCCGACGCCTGCGTGCGCCGCGGCCTCGCCTACGCCGCGGCCCGGCTGTGGCCCGCCGCGTCCCCCTCCGCCCCGTCCGACGCGAGCCCCCGATGAGCGATATCCCGATGAGCGAGTCCCGGAAGAGCGAGCTCCCGACGAGCGAAGTGACCACGACGCTCTGGCCGAGCCTCTCCCGCGACCTCGTCGCCATCCTGCGCGGCCTCGCCCCCGGCGAGGCGGAGGGCATCGGCCTCGCCCTCGCCGAGGCCGGCTTCGAGGCGATCGAGGTGCCGCTCAACTCGCCCGATCCGTTCCGCTCGATCGAAATCCTGGCGCGGGTGCTGCCGGCGACCGTGCTGGTCGGCGGCGGCACCGTGCTCGATCCGGCCGACGTCGCCCGCCTCGCCGACGCCGGCGGCCGGTTGATGGTCTCGCCCAACGTCGACGCGGCGGTGATCGGCGCGGCGCGGCGGCGCGCCATGGTGACGATGCCCGGCGTCTTCACCCCGACCGAGGCCTTCGCCGCGCTGAAGGCCGGCGCCTCGGCGCTGAAATTCTTCCCCGCGAGCGTGCTCGGCCCCGCGGGCATCGCCGCGATACTGGCGGTGCTGCCGAAGACGACCGTCGTCGGCGCCGTCGGCGGCGTCGGCAACGCCGATTTCGCCGCCTACGGCCGGATCGGCCTGCGCACCTTCGGCCTCGGCTCCAGCATCTACCGGCCCGGCCTCTCGGCTGCGGAGGTCGCCGTCCTCGCCGCCGCGACCGTCGCGGCCTACGACGAGGCGATGGCGGCGCCGCTCTGAGACGAGCGCCGATCGCCGAAGCCGGTCCCTGTCTCCAGCCCGGCCATCACGAAAAAGGCCGGGATCGCTCCCGGCCTTGATCGATCACGGACAGCCCGGCACGGACAGCCCGGCCGAGGCTCACCCGGCCGCGGCGACCGCGCGCTTCGCCATCACCGTGACGAGGTTGGCCCGGTAGGCGGCGTCGCCGTGGATGTCCGACAGCATGTCGGAGGCGTCGACCTTGATGCCGGCGACCGCGTCGGCGCTCCAGCTCGACGACAGCGCCTCTTCCATCGCGCCCTCCCGGAACACGCCGTCCTGTCCCGCGCCGGTGACGGCGACCCGCACCGAGCCGTCCTTCATCTGCGCCACGAAGACGCCGGTCATGGCGTAGCGCGAAGCCGGGTTGGCGAACTTGGCGTAGCCGGCCCTGGCCGGGATCGGGAAGACGATGCGGACGATGATCTCGCCGTCTTCCAGCGCCGTCGTGAACATGCCCTGGAAGAAGTCGTCGGCCGGGATCTCGCGCCGGTCGGTGACGACGGTGGCGCCGAGGCCGAGCACGGCGGCCGGATAGTCCGCCGCCGGGTCGTCGTTGGCGACCGAGCCGCCGAGCGTGCCGCGATGGCGCACCTGCGGGTCGCCGATGCAGGAGGCGAGCTTGGCGAGCGCCGGGATCGCGGCGGCGACCTCGGACGACGCGGCGACCGCGGCGTGGGTGGTGGCGGCGCCGACCGTCACCGCGTCGGCGGTGACCGTGATGCCCTGCAGCTCGGCGAGCCGGGCGAGGTCGACGACCTTGGACGGCCGGGCCAGCCGCTGCTTCATGGTCGGGATCAGCGTCTGGCCGCCGGAGAGCAGCTTGGCCTCGTCGTCGGCGGAAACGATGGCGGCGGCCTCGGCGAGCGAGGCGGGACGGACGTAGGTGGTCTCGTACATGGTGGTCCCCATGGTGAAAGCGTGTGGAGGCGGCGGAGCGGGCCGGCGCGTCGACCGCGCCGGCCCGCCCTCGCCTCAGGCGGCGGCGCCCTGGATCGCCGCCCAGACCCGCGCCGGCGTCGCCGGCATGGCGATGTCGCGCACGCCGATGGCGTCGGTGATGGCGTTGATCACCGCCGGCGGCGATCCGATCGCCCCGGCCTCGCCGCAGCCCTTCATGCCGAGCGGATTGCCCGGGCAGGGCGTGCACTCGTGGAAGATCTCGTAGGAGGGCACGTCGTCGGCCCGCGGCATGCAGTAGTCCATGTAGGACGCCGTCATCAGCTGGCCGCTCTCCATGTCGTAGGAGACGCCCTCGAGCAGCGCCTGGCCGATGCCCTGGGCGAGGCCGCCGTGGACCTGGCCCTCGACGATGTTCGGGTTGATGATGTTGCCGAAGTCGTCCGCCGCCACGAAGCGCTCGATCGTCACCTTGCCGGTTTCCGGATCGACCTCGACCTCGCAGACGTAGGTGCCGGCCGGGAAGGTGAAGTTGGTCGGATCGTAGAAGGCGCCTTCCTTGAGGCCCGGCTCCATGCCGGCAGGCAGGTTGTGGCCGGTGTAGGCGGCGAGCGCCACGGTGGCGAAGGGCAGCGCCTTGTCGGTGCCGGCGACCTTGACCTCGCCGCCCTCGACGACGATGTCGGTCTCGGCCGCTTCCATCAGGTGGGCGGCGATCTTCCTGACCTTGGCCTCGACCTTGTCGAGCGCCTTGACGATCGCCGACATGCCGACCGCGCCGGAGCGCGAGCCGTAGGTGCCCATGCCGAACTGCACCTTGTCGGTGTCGCCGTGGACGATCTGGACGTTGTCGATGCCGACGCCGAGCCGCTCGTGGACGAGCTGGGCGAAGGTGGTCTCGTGGCCTTGGCCGTGGCTGTGCGAGCCGGTCAGGATCTCGATGGTGCCGACCGGGTTGACCCGTACCTCCGCCGATTCCCACAAGCCGACGCCGGCGCCGAGCGAGCCGACCGCCTGCGAGGGGGCGATGCCGCAGGCCTCGATGTAGCAGGAGAAGCCGATGCCGCGCAGCTTGCCCCGCGCTTTGGCCTCGGCCTTGCGCGCCGGGAAGCCGGCGTAGTCGATGGCGGCGAGCGCCGTCGACATGGTCTTCTCGTAGTCGCCGGCGTCGTAGCACATGATGACCGGCGTCTGATGGGGGAAGGACTTCACAAAGTTCTTCCGGCGCAACTCGACCGGATCGACGCCGATCTCCCGCGCCGCCGTCTCCATCATGCGCTCGACCAGATAGGTCGCCTCCGGCCGCCCGGCGCCGCGATAGGCGTCGACCGGCACGGTGTTGGTGTAGACCGCCTCGACCTCGGCGTAGATCGCCGGGATGGCGTACTGGCCCGACAGCAGCGTCGCGTAGAGATAGGTAGGCACCGACGACGAGAAGGTCGACATGTAGGCGCCGAGGTTGGCGATGGTGTGGACCTTAAAGCCGGTGATGCGGTTGTCGGCGTCGAAGGCCATCTCGGCCCGGGTGACGTGGTCGCGGCCGTGGCAGTCGGTGAGAAAGGCTTCGGTGCGGTCCGACGTCCACTTCACGGGCCGGCCGCCGATCTTCTTCGAGGCCCAGAGGCAGACGGTCTCTTCCGGATAGATGAAGATCTTCGAGCCGAAGCCGCCGCCGACGTCGGGGGCGACGACGCGCAGCTTGTGCTCGGGCGCGATGCCGACGAAGGCGGACAGCACCAGGCGGGCGACATGCGGGTTCTGCGACGTGTTCCAGAGCGTGAAATGCTCCTCACCCGCGTCGTAGGAGCCGATGGCGACGCGCGGCTCCATCGGGTTCGGCACCAGCCGGTTGTTGACGATGTCCATCCGCACGACACGGGCGGCGGAGGCGAGGGCCGCGTCGGTGGCGGCGGCATCGCCGATGTGCCAGTCGTAGATCAGGTTGTTCGGCGCTTCCGGGTGAATCTGCGGCGCGCCGGGCGCCTGGGCCTTGGCCGGATCGACCACGGCGGGCAGTTCCTCGTAGTCGACCATCACCATTTCGGCGGCGTCGCGGGCCTGCTGGCGCGTCTCGGCGATCACCACCGCGACCTGGTCGCCGACGTGGCGGACGATCTCGTGGGCGATCGCCGGATGGGCGCCCGCCTTCATCGGGCTGCCGTCCTTGGAATGGATCATCCAGCCGCAGATCAGGCCGCCGATGCGGTCGCCGGCGAGGTCGGCGCCGGTCAGGACGTCGATCACGCCCGGGGCGGCCTTGGCCTCGGCGGTGTCGATCGACAGGATCCTCGCGTGGGCGTGCGGCGAGCGCACGAAGACGGCGTAGGTCGTGTCCTTCGGCTCGATGTCGTCGGTGTAGCGGCCCTTGCCGGTGATGAAGCGCTTGTCCTCCTTGCGGAGCACCCGTGCGCCGATGCCTTCAACTCCCATGATCTCCTCCCAAAGACCTCGATGCGTCGACCCGCGCGGGGATCACTCGGCGGCTTGCGCCATGCCGGCCATCTCGTCGGCCGCGGCTTTGATCGCCTTGACGATGTTGTGGTAGCCGGTGCAGCGGCAGATGTTGCCCTCGAGCTCGTGGCGGATCGTCGCCTCGTCGAGGTCGGCGCCGTGACGGGCGATCATGTCGACCGCCGCCATGATCATGCCGGGGGTGCAGTAGCCGCACTGCAGGCCGTGGTGCTCGCGGAAGGCCGCCTGCACCGGGTGGAGCTGGTCGCCGTTCGCCAGCCCCTCGATGGTCAGCACCATGCTGCCGTCCGCCTGGGCGGCGAGCGCGGTGCAGGATTTCACGGCGACGCCGTCGACATGGACGACGCAGGCGCCGCACTGCGAGGTGTCGCAGCCGACGTGGGTGCCGGTGAGCCCGAGGGTGCCGCGCAGGAAGTCGACCAGCAACGTGCGGTCCTCCACCTCCCGCGTCACCGATTTTCCGTTCACCGTCATCGATACCGAAACCATGAGGTCCTCCTGGCGATGTCCGGCGCCGTCGCGGCGGCGCCCTGATTGAGATCGTTCGGCGCCGGCGGTTTCAAGGACCGCGGAACCTAGCGGGGGACCGGCCGCGCCGGCTCCCTAAATCGTTTTAGCCTCAGATCGTATCCGCCGCGGCGATGCTCCCGTCGTCCGCGGTCAGAGCTTCAGGATCAGCAGTCCGGCGATGACGACGCCGAGGGCGATCAGTCCCCACATCATCGCACCCGACGGGCCGGAGCGGATCGCGGCGGTCTCGACCGCCTCCTCCGCCCGCTTCTCGGCATCCGCGACGGCGTGGATGGCATGCTCCATGACGCCCTCGTCGGGAACGGCGGTCGGCGCGATCGCCGACGGGGCGCCTGTCGGCGCCGTCTCGATCGCGGCCGTTTCGGGCGGCACCGGCTCGACCGCGACCACGCCCGGCGGCGCGGCCATCGGCGCGGAGGCGGACGCCTCGGCCACGCGGGCCGAGAAGGCGCCGAAGAAGTCGTCGGCCATCTTGCGGGCGGTCGAATCGATCAGCCGCGAGCCGAGCTGGGCGAGCTTGCCGCCGACCTGGGCCTTGGCGGTGTAGGTCAGCACCGTGTCGGCGCCGTCCTCGGCAAGCGCCACGTCGGCGCCGCCCTTGGCGAAGCCGGCGACGCCGCCGCCGCCCTCGCCGACGATGGTGTAGCCGCGCGGCGGATCGACGTTCTCGAAGGTCACCTTGCCGGAGAACTTCGCCTTGACCGGACCGACCTTGGCGACGACGGTGGCGACGAGCGCGTCACCGTCCTTCTCGAGACTCTCGCAGCCCGGAATGCAGGATTTGAGGACGCCCGGATCGTTGAGCGCCGCCCATACGACCGCGCGGGGCGCCGGAATCCGGTATTCCCCAGTCATGTCCATGGGATGCCTCCTCCGTGTCCGTCCGCCCGTCCGCCGGCGGCTTCTTGTTTGGAACGTTTCGAGCCCGGATGCAACCGTCAAGGACCGACGATAGCCAGAGCCCTTCCCGGCCCCCTATAGTACTTTAGAAGGGGTTGCGGCCGTTGCGCCCGAGCGGAACCACCGCCCTTGCCGCCCCGCCCCTTCGCCGGCAAACTGCATCGGCCCTGACCGCGCCGAAGACGCGGCGGACCGGGCTGAAGAACGACGACAAACAGACGGCGAAGCCGCGCCGCCCGGTCCCGGACCGGAGCTCGAGGGAGGACCGCCATGGAGGCGGCGGGAAAGCGGGAGGACTTCAGCTGCGGCATCCGCACCGCGAGCGTCGCCGACGCCGGCCTCGATGAAGCGGTCGAGGCGGTCGCGGCCGTCGTCGATCCGGAGGAGACCGAGTTCCTGCTCGTCTTCTTCTCCGCCCGCCACGACGCCGCCGCCTTCGGGCGCGCCCTCGCCGCGCGGCTGCCTGGCGTGCGCATCGCCGGCTGCACGACCGCGGGCGAAATCTCCAACCTCGGCATCGCCGACAACGGCGTCGTCGCCATCGCCCTGCCGCGCTCGGGCTTCCGCGTCGTCTCGACCGTGATCGAGACGGTGAGCCGCCTCGGCGTCGACGAGGGCACCGCGGCGGTGGCGCGGCTTCGGGCCGACCTCGCCCGCCGCTGCCCCGAGGCGCGCCCCGGCGAGGTCTTCGCGCTGAGCCTGATCGACGGCCTCTGCAACCGCGAGGAAACCGTCGTCTCGGCGATCGACTGGGCCCTCGGCGACATTCCGCTGATCGGCGGCTCGGCCGGCGACGACCTCACCTTCGCCGGCACCTCGCTGCTGCACGAGGGCGCCGTCCACCACGACGCCGCCCTGCTGCTGCTCGTGCGCACGCTCCATCCCTTCAAGGTGTTCAAGACCGAAAACTTCGAGCCGACCGCGACCAAGCTGGTGGTGACGCGCTCGGATCCCGAGCACCGCGTCGTCCACGAACTCGACGCCGAGGTCGCCGCCCTCGAATACGCCCATGTCGTCGGCCTCGATCCGGCGACGCTGACCCCGTTCGGCTTCGCCTCCCATCCGATGGTCGTGCGGGTCGGCGGCGAATACTTCTGCCGCTCGATGCGCAACATGAACGCCGACGGCTCGCTCACCTTCTTTTGTGCAATAGACGACGGCGTCGTCCTGACCGTAGCTAGGCCGGTCGATCTCGTCGCCAGCACCGAGGCCGCCCTCGCCGCCATCGACGACGACCTCGGCGGCATCGACTTCGTGCTCGGCTTCGACTGCATCCTGAGGCGCCTCGACGCCCAGAACCGCCAGATCCTTCACGAGGTCGGCGCCGTCTACCGCAAGCACAAGGTCTACGGCTTCAACACCTACGGCGAGCAGTATCGCTCCATGCACCTCAACCAGACCTTCACGGGCATCGCCCTCGGCAAGGTGAGATCGTGACGACGCTCTCCGACGAGGAGAGGAACGCCCGCGCCCGCCTGCTCCGCGCCGGCGCCTCCGCCGTCGGCGGGCCGGTCGTGGGTGTGCCCGTCGTCGGTGTGACCGAGATCGACGACGCCGAGGCCGCCCTCATCCACCGCATCGCCAAGCTCGAGCGCATCAACGCGGCGCTGATGGGCCGGGTCGAGCGCTCGATGGACGCCCATGGCAACGCCTATTCGCTGTTCCAGACCGCGATCAGCCTCGAACTCCAGGTCAAGGCCCGCACCGAGGAGCTGACGGCCGTCCTGCACCGGCTCGAGACCACCAACGAGGCCCTGCGTCTCGCCAAGGAGCAGGCCGAGCAGGCCAACGCCTACAAGACCCGCTTCCTCGCCGCCGCCGGCCACGACCTGCTGCAGCCGCTGTCGGCGGCCCGGCTGTCGATCTCGGCGCTGACCGAGCTGCAGTCGAGCGCGGAAGCGCGGGCGATCGCCGGCCAGGTCGACCGCGCTCTCGTCTCGATCGAGGACCTGCTGAAGACCCTGCTCGACATCTCCCGGCTCGACGCCGGGGTGATGCAGCCGGAGGTGAAGGAGGTCGTGCTCGCCGACATCTTCGCCGGACTCGCCGCCGACTTCGAGCGGCTCGCCGGCGCCCGCGGCCTGCGCTTCCGCGTCCGCCCGACCGACGCCGTGGTGCGCAGCGACCCGGTGCTGCTGCGGCGCATCCTGCAGAACCTCGTCTCCAACGCCGTCCGCTACACTCGCGAGGGCGGCGTGCTGCTCGGGGTGCGGCACGTCTCCGCGGACCAGATCGCCGTAGAGGTCGCCGACACCGGCGTCGGCATTCCCGAGGCCGAGCACCAGACCATGTTCGAGGAGTTCCGGCGCGGCCGCGGCGCCGGGGCGGCGGAAGCCTCGGGCCTCGGTCTCGGTCTCGCGATCGTCCGCCGGATGAGCGCCGCCCTCGGCCATGACCTCGCCTTCCAGAGCGAAGTCGGCCGCGGCACCCGCTTCCGCCTCGTCCTGCCGCTCGTCGGCCACCGCAGGGCGGTCGAGACCGCGGAAATCCGCCCGCGCCTCGCGGCGATCGGCCTCGATGGCGCCCGCATCCTCGTCATCGACAACGACGAGGCGATCCTCGCCGCCTCGGCCAGCCTGCTGTCGCGCTGGTCCTGCCGCGTCGCCACCGCCCGCAGCGCCGAGGAGGCGCTGGCGAGCCTTTCGGAGGCGCCGCCCGATCTCGTCCTCGCCGACTTCCACCTCGACGACGACCGCACCGGCGTCGAGGCCATCACCCGCCTGCGCGCCGCCGCCGGCCACCGCATTCCCGCGGTGGTGATGACCGCCGACCGCGGCGAGGCGGTCGCCGGCGCCGTCGCCGCCGTCGAGGCCGAACTGATGCACAAGCCGGTGCGGCCGGCCGAACTCCGGGCGCTGCTCGCCCACATGCTGGGATGAACGGGACCAGGGGACCGGCGCAGGCGGCCCAGTCGCGACACCGGTGACGATGGCAGCCGGGTCGATACCGGTTCCGCGGATCGCGGTCAGGGCCGGCGACGGACCGTCACGCCTCGTCGGCGTCCGTCGCCTTCGCCGCCGCATCGGCGCCGCCTTCCGCCGCGCCGGCGGTCCGGCCGGGCGAGGGGAACGGCGCGGTCGGCTCGACGTGGCCGAGGAAGCCGCAGATCTCGGGCCAGCCGCCGCCCTTGTAGAGGTCGACGACGAGCAGGTGCCCCGGCCGGCTGGCGAAATACTCCTTCACCTCGCCGTTGTGGCGCACGACCGTTTCCCTGTAGAGCGCCTCGTTGCCGAGCGGCGCCCCGCAGCCGGTGCCGTAGACCAGTTCGCGCATCGGGGTCGACTTGTCGCCGAACCGGGCGACGAGACTGTCGATCCAGGGTTTGGCCTCGCGCACGGAGAGGATGAAGCGGGCGTCGGGGTGGAGTTCGTCCATCTGCCGGTAGACCAGCGGCCAGGGATTGTCGACGAACGCCTCGTACTCTTCCGAAAGCCGCTTCGTCACCCGGTGCAGCTTCTGCGCGATTTCGGGGTCCTTGGTTCCGTTCGGCCCGGTCACACGGTAGCCGAGGCGCGTCAGCGCCGATTTCAGCGCGCTCGTCCCGGTCTCGTGAAAGCCGATGCAGAAAACCTTGCGTCTGCCGCTCATCGCTCGTTCCCAGCCTCCGGCCCCGCCCGCAGGGGCCCCACCCGTCCGGCACCTCGTCGAAAGCAGCCGGCACCGTCGCCTCGGGATCGCCCGACCATAAACAGGGCGTCGGGGCGGGTAAAGCTGCGACCCCCTTCATAAATCGGTTGAAGCAGCGAGGAGAGGATCAGACGCCGGCGTCGGCGGCGAGGATCTTGGCGAAGTCGATCTTGCCGGCCTCGATCACCGCCTGGGTCCGGCTGTAGACGCCGAGCTTGCGCAGGATCTCCGAGACGTGGGCCTTGACCGTGGTCTCGCCGACCCCGAGTTCGTAGGCGATCTGCTTGTTGAGCAGCCCCTGGCGCAGCATCTGCAGCACCCGGATCTGCTGCGGCGTCAGGCTTTTCATCCGCGCCACCACGTCGGCGCGGGCGCTGTCGCCCGGCTCGGCGGCGAGGTCGAGACCGGCGGGCACGTAGACGAGGCCGGAGAGGATCTCGCCGATCGCCCGCGACAGGTCTTCCCGGCGCGAGGACTTCGGGATGAAGCCGGCGATGCCGTAGGTCAGCGCCTCGCGGATGATGCGGGCGTCCTCCATCGCCGAGACGACGGCGATCGGCAGCCTGGGGAAGGTGGTGCGCAGGCGCAGCAGCCCGTCGAAGCCCTGGGTGTCCGGCATCGACAGGTCGACGAGGACGAGATCGACGTCGAGCCCCTCGGCGAGCTTCTTCTCGGCGAGTTCGATGGTGCCGGCTTCCTCGATCGCCGCGCCCGGATGATCGCAGTGGATCACGCTGGTCAGCGCCTCGCGGAACAGCGGATGGTCGTCGACGATCAGGAACGCGGACATGGCTTTTCCTCCCTCGGCGGGCGGCCTAGTTCGCGGCGACGGGGCGCCCTCGCCCGTCCCGGCCGGTTTCTCGCCCGTCCGTCAGGCTATCTCCCGCGGGCGGTCCGGACAATCGGGGCCCGCACGGATGGCCGCGCCGCGATCGGCGACCCTCAGCCGCCGCGCGGCGGCGGCCTCGTCGCCAGTTCCGCCTCCTCCTCCTCGGTGAAGAGCCGGCTGCGGGTCAGGAAGCGCACGCCCTCCGGCGCCTCCAGCGAGAAGCCCGAGCCGCGGCCCGGGGTGACGTCGATGACGAGCTGGGTGTGTTTCCAGTAGTCGAACTGGGCGGCGCCCATCCAGAACGGGCAGCCGGCGATCTCGCCGAGCCGGACGTCGCTGCCGCCGGTGCGGAACTCGCCCGCGCGGTAGCACATCGGCGCCGAGCCGTCGCAGCAGCCGCCGGACTGGTGGAACATCAGCGGCCCCTCGCGGGCGACGAGCCGGGCGATCAGCGCCTCGGCGGCGGGGGTGGCGACGACGCGGTCGGTCATGGCGGTGTCCTCTCTCCGATCGCTCCCGGTGGCCGCTTCGCCGCCGATGTCCGGCGCGGGGGAAAAGGCCGGGGCGGTCGCCCGTCCCGGCCGGTCCTGGCGAGCGGCCTCAGAAGAAGCCGAGCGCCTTCGGGCTGTAGCTGACCAAGAGGTTCTTGGTCTGCTGATAGTGGTCGAGCATCATCTTGTGGGTCTCGCG
>CALCDT010000165.1 GCA_937900425.1 uncultured Alphaproteobacteria bacterium
CCGCGCGCCGGTGCCGCCGCCCGCTCCGCGCGGCTCGTCCGCCCCGCCCCGGTTCCGTTCCGCCTCGTCCTGCAACACGCCGTCCACCCTTGTTGTCGAAGACCGCCCGCCCCGCCGCCCGTTCGCTCCGTAGCCCACCCGTTCCCTGGCTCACCCGTTCCTTCGTCCGCCCGTACAGTCGCCCGTCAGGATCGCCGCCGACACCTCAGCCGAGCAGCTGCGCCGCCGTGATCACGCTCTGGGCGATCTCGTGCATCCGCCTGTTCTCGTTCATCGCCGTCTTGCGCAGCGCCGCGTGGGCCTCGTCCTCGGAGAGGCCGCGGTGCTTCATCAGGATGCCTTTGGCCCGCTCGATCAGCTTGCGCTCGGCGAGTTCGCTGCGCGCCTCGGCGAGTTCGCTCTGCAGCCGCGAGAACACGTTGAAGCGCGACACCGCCATCTCGAGGATCGAGCGGATCCGCTCCTTCTTGAGCCCGTCCACGACATAGGCCGAAACGCCGGCCTCGATCGCCGCCTCGGTGGTGGCGGCGTCCGACTGGTCGACGAACATGGCGACGGGGCGCGAGACCACCCGGCTGACCTGGAACATCTGTTCGAGCACGTCGCGGCTCGGATTCTCGAGGTCGATGATGACGACGTCGGGGTCGATGGCGACGAGACGCTTCAGCAGGTTGGCCATGCCGGACAGCACGGTGATCTCGACGATCCCGGCCGCCCGCAGCCCATCCTCGAGGATGGCGGCGCGCACCTGGTTGTCGTCGATCACCGCGACCTTGATGACGGAGGAGGATCTGGCCGGACTGGAACTCATCGTCGGATCAGAAGCAAACACCGTGCCGCCTGCCACCGGGGCTGCCCCCCGCGCCCTCGCCGACGCGCTCTCCGGCGGCACGAAGGCCGCCGCGAGGCGAGGGATGCGTCGCGGCCGTCGGTCACGGGGTCGACGCACGGCGAGCGGAGCCACCGATCGCACGATCGGCGGGGCGTGCAGGAGAAGCGAGAAAAGGAAAATGGAGCGGGTGAAGGGAATCGAACCCTCGTATGCAGCTTGGGAAGCTGCCGTTCTACCATTGAACTACACCCGCACGCGGCCGCCATTTCCGCTGTTCGGCCCCCGCCTGTCAAGGGCCGTGTCCGCGGCCGGGTCGGCGGCTGTCTTCCTTCCGGAGCGGCGGAGCGGCGGGGTGGCGGGATCGGCTGCGCCCGGCCGGCCGGGCCGCGCGCCGCCTCACCCCCGGAAGTGCTTCGAGAGCTTCAGGCCCTGGGCCTGGTAGTTGGAGCCGATGCCGGTGCCGTAGAGCGTGTCGGGGCGCGCGCGCATGGTCTCGTAGACGAGGCGGCCGATGGTCTGGCCGTGGTCGAGGATGAAGGGCACCTCGCGCGAGCGCACTTCCAGCACGGCGCGCGAGCCGGTGCCGCCGGCGGCGGCGTGGCCGAAGCCGGGGTCGAAGAAGCCGGCGTAGTGGACGCGGAATTCGCCGACCAGCGGGTCGATCGCCACCATCTCGGCGGCGGTGTCGGGGGGTACGTGGACGGCCTCGCGCGAGGCGAGGATGTAGAATTCACCGGGGTCGAGAATGAGGCTCGGCTCGCCGCGCGAGTGGATCGGTTCCCAGAAGTCGAGCACGTCGCAGGCGGCCTTGGCGTCGACGTCGATGACCCCGGTGTGGCGCTTGGCGCGGTAGCCGAGCAGCGAGCCGGGGCCTTCGCGTTTCAGGTCGATCGAGAGGGTGAGGCCGTCCTCGAAGCGGGCCGGGTCGGTGTCGACCAGCGGCGAGCGGGCGTGCAGCGCGGCGAGGTCGTCGTCGGTGAGCCGCGCCGAGCCGAGCCGGAACCGGACCTGGCTGAGCCGCGAGCCGGTGCGCACCAGCACCGGGAAGGTGCGCGGCGAAACCTCGACGAAGAGCCCGCCGCGATAGCCGGCGGCGATGGTGTCGAAGGCCTCGCCGCCGTCGGTGATGACGCGGGTGAAGACGTCGAGCCGGCCGGTGGAACTCTTCGGATTGGCCGAGGCCGACACCGCGGGGGGCAGGGCGAAGGTTTCGAGCACGGGCACCAGATAGACGCAGCCGGTCTCCAGAACCGCGCCCTCGCGCAGGTCGATGGTGTGGAGCCGCAGCCGCTCCAGCTTGTCGGCGACGCGGCCGTGCGGTCCGGGCAGGAAACTGGCGCGCAGGCGATGGGCGACGTGGCCGAGCCTGAGGTCGATGCTCGCCGGCTGGATCTGGTCGGTGTCGAAGGGCGCGTCGGAGAGGATCACCCCGTCCACGGTCATCGCCCGGATGTCCTGGGAGGGCAGGATGCCGCTGGAATGAGCAGTCATGACGGGAGGTCCGGCGAGAAAGGGATCGGGAGGAGAGCAATAGGGGCAACGGCGCGGAAAGGAAAGCCGGCGCCGGCCGGCGGCTCGCGGCCGCCGCCCTCCGGCGTCCGTCACCCCGTGCGGCCCATCACGCTCCGCCGCCCTTCGCCAGCGCGTCGAGATAGGCCCGGACGGCGGTCTGGACGTGGCGGAAGCGGTCGCCGCCGAGCGGTTTGCCGCCGTACCAGCGGGTGACGACGACGACGTGGTCGGAAAGGCCGGCGCGCTCCAGCATCCGCAGGATGACCATCCCGGCGCCGGCCTCGCCGTCGTCGTTCTTGAGCGGACCGTCGGCCGAGGAGACCAGCGCCCAGGAATGGTGGGTCGCCCTGGCGAATTTCTTCGTGCGGCACAAGTCGGCCACCACGGCCTGCGCCTCTGCCGCGGTCCGGCAGGGGGTGCCGGAGACGGCGTATTTCGAGCCGCGGTCGGAGAGGACGGCGTCGAGGATCAACATGGCACATGGCTGTCCGCTACAACCACCTGTGGGTAATCATAGTTCAATTCTTTCTCGAAGCCCATAGTTGATCAAGATCAACTTCGTCAAGTCTCTTTTTGAGGTTCTCCAGTGCTTTGACGCTATATCTTTTATGAGTTGTACCGCCAATCTTAATTAGTCGGAAAAATTCTGGGTCTTCTTGTATGCGATCGATATTAATCAAGTGGAGAATTTTAGGGGCGGTGCGACCAAGTTTTCTAGATAAATCTCTTAGCCCGAGTGTATAGTATCCGAGTTCATTGACTCTTTTCACGGCAACTACAGATGCAGATGAATCGCCTTCCTTTACTAAGTGAATTGATTCACCGTGGTTTTTCGTGATCTGCAGGCAAATAGAAAGGCTGTTATTCTCGTCTGAGTTAATTGTCAATGTGGATATACTCGGGAAAATATCCCTCCAGCTATCTCCCGCCCGGATGCGTTTGACATAGCCGCTTAAATCTCTATCAGAAGGTTGGCTTTTCCGCCCATCAAGAGAAGCTTGAAGTACAGCCATCGATAGTAATCTTGATTTGGCATCTAAGTGCTTTCGTGATTTTGGCTTGACTAAATTCTTAATTTCCTGAAACTCTATTTCAAAAAGTGCATCAAGAGCCTTGGGCGGTTTCGCGCAGAGAGGAATTATCCTCTCGGGAATGGTCGACTTTAACGAAATATTTAATACATCTTTCGACAGCTTAGAAAACAATGTAACGGCGGTTTGAGCGTATATATATAGCTGTTCCTCGGAAATGCTTAGCATATAATGCTGCGCAGCATCGCGCAAACTGTTGATAGTTTGAAGAGTAATGGCCTCTTCTTCATTTATGCACTTAACTCTTGCATCCGAAAGGCATTTTCTGAGACAGGCATTGAAACCTATAGTTATTTCTGTCTTGCCTTTTTCTCGAATGGAACCTCTCCGATCTACGATAATAGATTTAAGTAAAAGTTCAAATGATCTATCCAGAAGAATGAGTACGGCTTCTGGGCGTGCGCGATCCCATGCACGATTGAAATGATCAACCGCTAGAACCAACGAGTCAACCGCCTTGGCATAGAGCATTCGCGCTTCTTTAATCATCAGGCGCCCCAGCAAAAATCAATCATATCAAGATAGCATCTTTGTTGCAAATCTAGGAAGTAGAGATAGAAAATTATCACTAATATTTATTCATAGCGCATGATAGATATGACTAATATCAAACAGATATTGCTCAATTCTAGTTATACATAATATCAGGAATCTTTATTGTTTCGAAGTCTGCTATCAAGATATCCAGGATGTAATGGAAATAAAGCCCGGCCGGCCGGGGCCGGTCGGGCTCTTCGCCGCGGAACGAGGACGAGGGTCAGGCCGCCCGAATCTGGGTGACGAAGTCGCCGACCTCGCGCTGGAGGTCCTGCGACTGCCGGGTCAGATCCTGCGACAGCGTCATCAGCTGGGTCGAGGCCGAGCCGGTCATCTCGGCGGCGGTGCCGACGCCCGAGATGTTCTGCGTGACGTCGGCGGCCCCGGCGGCGGCCCGCTGGGTGTTGCCGGCGATCTCGTTGGTGGCCGAGCCCTGCTGGGCGACGGCGCCGGCGATCGCCTGGGACGCCTCGCGGATGGTGCCGATCGTCCTGACGATCCGCGAGATGCTTTCGACGGTGGTGCCGGTCGCCGTCTGGATCTCGCCGATCTTGCGGCCGATCTCCTCGGTGGCCTTGGCCGTCTGGTTCGCGAGTTCCTTGACCTCGGCGGCGACGACCGCGAAGCCGCGTCCGGCGTCGCCGGCCCGCGCCGCCTCGATCGTGGCGTTGAGGGCGAGCAGGTTGGTCTGGGCGGCGATGTTGGAGATCAGCTCGACGACCTCGCCGATCTCCTGCGCGGAGGCGGACAGCGCCTGGACGTTGCGCGTGCTGACGTCGGCCTCGCTGGCGGCGTCGGCGGTGATCCGTGCCGAGGTCGCAACCTGGTTCGAGATTTCGCGGATCGAGGCGGACAACTCCTCGGTACCGGCCGCGACGGTCTGGACGTTGGTCGACGCCTCCTCGGCGGCGCCGGCGACGGCCTGGGCCTGCCGGGAGGTTTCCTCGGCGGTGGCGGAGAGATTGCGGGCGGCGTCGGCGACGGCGCCGGACGAGCGCGAGAAACCGGACGCGAGCGCCTCCATCCGGCCGACGAAGCGTTCGGCGAGTTCGGCCCGCCTGCGGATCGCGGCCTCGGTCGCCGCGCGGGCCTCCTCCTGCGCCTTGCGGGCGGCTTCGGCGGCCTGGAGTTCGTCGCGAAATTTCACGAGCGCCTGGTTCATGGCGCCGATCTCGTCGTTGCGGCCGGTGTCCGGGATGGCGATGGCGTAGCGTCCGGCCTGAAGCTCGGCCATGACGTCGATGCCCCGGCGGATCGGCACGGCGATGCTGCGGTTGAGCAGGACGGCCGCGACCGCGCCGACGAGGGTGGAGATGAGGACCGAGGCGAGGACCGTCCAGCGGATCGTATCCGACGCCGAATCCTTCGCCGCCTGGCGGGTGGCGAGCAGCGAGGATTCCGCGGTCTTGACCTCCTCGATGAGGGTCCTGATCTCGTCGAAGTGGGCCCTGCCGTCACCGCGGCGCTCGATGTCGCGCGCCAGCTCGCGTGTGGCCGGATCGGCCATCAGCTCGATCGCCTTGTGCGAGACGTCCCGCTGCCAGCTCTCGACCTTGGTTGCGAGACGGGCGAGACGGTTCTGCTGCTCGGCATTGTCGGCCGTCATCGTCCGGATGGCCGAGAGGGCGGCCTGGAACTCGCCCTCGCCCTCCTTCAGCGGCGCGAGGTTGGCGGTGTTCTCGGTGATCAGGTAGCCGCGCAGGCCGGTCTCCTGATTCACCACCGATTCGAGCAGCCGGTCGGACGCGTGCATCACCTCGTAGGTGTGGACCGTCCAGCCGACGTTGGTCATCACCGTGCCATTGGCGAACCAGATGGCCGCTCCCGTGGCGATGCTTCCGGCGATCACGACGGCGAAGGCGCTCAGCACCTTGCCTCTGATATTGAGATTCAATGACATTCCTTTGCCCTCGACAGCTCCTTGATGCCCGATTTTGCGCAGATTCTGTTTAATGGGTCCCTAATGTAAAGTCGTATGCTGAATTCCTGTGAAAGGCGAGTATCGATTACTTTTGAACATGTGCAGGTTGTATGCCTCCACTGGCGCCGATATCTTCACGTTTACGACGGAGCCATTTTCGAAGCGCCGTCCCGTGTCGCCGGAGGATCGGCAACCGTCCGGTCCGGACCACCGCTGCGCAGGCTTGCCGGACGGCGCCGCCATTGACACCCCGGCCCGTCCCTCGCTATCACTCGGTTTCGTGGTCATTTGAGCCGGCCGGCTTGCCGCCACGTTAAACAACGGGCTAAAAAGGCCGGGTGGACGGGTCCCGCGGGCTCGTCCGTCGAAACCCGGTCCGGCATCGCCCGCCGGGTTTTTTGTTGCCGCGACGCCCGCCGTCCGGCCTTTCTGGACTGATCGCCATGACCGACAAGCCGCTCCACCCCGAAACCCTGCTCGTCCACGGCGGCACCCTGCGCTCGCCCTTCGGCGAGACCTCGGAAGCCCTGTTCCTGACCCAGGGCTACGTCTACGACAGCGCCGAGCAGGCCGAGGCCCGCTTCACCGGCGAGAGCCCGGGCTACCAGTATTCGCGCTTCTCCAACCCGACCGTGACGATGTTCGAGGAGCGGATGCGGCTTCTGGAAGGCGCCGGCGCGGCGCGGGCGACGGCGACCGGCATGGCGGCGGTGACGGCGGCGATGCTGTGCCAGGTCAAGGCCGGCGACCACGTGGTTGCGGCCAGGGCGCTGTTCGGTTCCTGCCGCTACATCGTCGAGGACCTGCTGCCGCGCTTCGGCGTCGCCTCCACCCTCGTCGATGGCACCGACCTCGACGCCTGGAAGGCGGCCGTGCGCGACAACACCGTCGCCTTCTTCCTCGAGACGCCGACCAATCCGACGCTGGAACTCGTCGACATCGCCGCGGTGGCGAAGATCGCCCACGACGCCGGCGCGCGGCTGGTCGTCGACAACGTCTTCGCGACGCCGATCTGGCAGAAGCCGCTGGCGCTCGGCGCCGACGTCGTCGTCTATTCGGCGACCAAGCACATCGACGGCCAGGGCCGCTGCCTCGGCGGCGTCGTGCTCTGCGACGAGGAGTTTCTCGGCACCCACCTGCAGACCTTCATCCGCCAGACCGGACCGTCGATGAGCCCGTTCAACGCCTGGGTGCTGCTGAAGGGCCTCGAGACCCTGCCGATCCGGGTCGAGCGCCAGTCGAAGACGGCGGCGATCGTCGCCGACGCGCTGGCCGATCATCCGGCGATCGCCCGCGTCTTCTATCCCGGCCGTGCCGACCATCCGCAGGCGGAGCTGGCGAAGCGGCAGATGGCCGGCGGCTCGACCATGGTCGCCTTCGAGGTCGCGGGCGGCAAGCGCGAGGCCTTCGCCGTCGCCAACGCGCTCAAACTCGTCAAGATCTCCAACAACCTCGGCGACGCCAAGAGCCTCGTCACCCACCCGGCGACCACCACCCACCAGCGCCTCAGCGAGGAGGCCCGCGCCGAACTCGGCATCGGCCCCGGCCTCTTGCGCCTCTCGGTCGGCCTCGAACACGCGGATGACCTCGTCGCCGACCTCGTCGGCGCGCTCGACCAGGTGGCGGGCGGGCGGGCGGCGGCGGAGTAGAGTCGACGGGGTTACAGATCTCTATGCGCCTTCACTCCGAGGCGGCCCGCGAGGGCCGTCTCGTAAAGTGGCCTCGTCCTGCGAGATTGCGGGTGCGCGGCTTCTTCAAGGTCAAGCCGGGCGAGTATCGTCGTCGAAGCGCCGATGGGATGCGGCCGACCACAGGGAGGGCTCGCGTATGGTCAATGGCGGCTCTGATGAACGCGAAGGACCTGTCGGCAACGACGATCTGATCGGATGGTCTTTTCAGGCCTCGATCGGGGAGCCGTGGGATTTCAGCTCGGAAGATGGTCAAGGTTATCTGCGCGGCACCGTTGTTGAAGTCATTGAAAAGCATGGCGCCGCCGCTCTCGCCTGCCACTGCTCGAAATTTGTTCATCAAGGAAAAGAAATTCGCCATATTCTTGCAATCAGTAGAAATACCGGAGTTATATTTCCCTCGATCGGTGGGATAAACAGCTGCAATTTCCTTTTTTGGCAGGACGGCGTTCCAATCACATCTGAAAACATAGATGATGTTGTTGGCTTCGCCATTGCCGGCCTGACGTGGCTCATCGGATCTTTTCTCTTCGATCGCCCGAGCCGATGAATCATAGACAAGATCTATCGGACAGCTGCATCGCTCCGCCCACGATCCGCGCGAGCGCCGAGGCGGCGCAGATCGTGGCGAAGCCGAAGGCGAGCGCCGGGAACCAGCCCGGCGCCGCGCACATCGCCAGAAACACCGCGACGGTCTCCGCCCCCTCGGCGAGGCCGGCGACGTAGTAGAGCGATTTCACCCCCTGCGCCTTCGTCGTCAGTCCGCGCTTCTCGGCCATCACCGCAAAGGCGAGGAAGGCGGCGCCGTTGACGTAGAAGCTCGCCAGCAGCGCCGCCGCGGCGAGCGCGTTCGTCGCCGGATCGTGGAGCGCGAAGGCGAGCGGGATCGCGCCGTAGAAGGCGAAGTCGAGCACGATGTCGAGATAGCCGCCGCGGTCGGTGAGGCCGCGGATGCGGGCGAGGGCGCCGTCGAGCCCGTCGGCGAGGCGGTTGACGGCGACGAAGGCAAAGGCCGCCGCGAACCAGCCGGCGACGATCGCCGCCGCCCCGGCGAGGCCGATCGCAAAGCCGAGCAGGGTGACGGCGTCGGCCGAGACGCCGGCGCGCGCGAGGGCGCCGGCGAGACGGGCGAGCGGTGGATCGATCAGCGGGCGCAGGCGGGCGTCGAACATGCGGCGGGCTCCTTGCGGGGGCGCGGCGACCATAGCCGCGACCTCGCCCCGTGCCGAGAGGCGAGGCGGGCGGACGGGGCGCCTTCTCCCCCCGATCGCGGGGAGTTGACCCGGCCGGCGGCGGCGCCATATTCCCGTCGTCGAAAGGAGAGCGCCACGATGTTCCGCGCGATCACCCGCGATATCGAGGTGAGGGTCACCCCGGTCTACCGCCCGGACGAATCCCGCCCCGACGAGCACAAATGGTTCTGGGCCTACACGGTCGAGATCTACAACGGCGGCCGGCTCGCGGTGCAGCTGCTGTCGCGGCGCTGGCTGATCACCGACGCCACCGGCGCCGTGCGCGAGGTCGCCGGCCCGGGCGTCGTCGGCCTGCAGCCGATGATCGCGGTCGACGAGCGCTTCGAATACACCTCCGGCTGCCCGCTGCCGACCTCCTCGGGCTTCATGCAGGGCGAGTACCGCATGGTCGACGAGACCGGCGAAACCTTCGACGTGGCGATTCCGGCCTTCGCGCTGGATCTGCCGGACGCCATCCGGGTGTTGAACTAGGGGGTGGGGGATTTCCCATCGGGATCGAGACTTCGGTCTTCGCCGCCACCCCCCTCCCTGTCCCTCCCCCTCAAGGGGGGAGGGGACGCCTGATTCAGAGGGCTTTCGTCTCGCACGGCTTCGGCTCGGCGAAAGGTAGCGTGGGACGTCGCCCTCACCTTCATCGTCCCCTCCCCCCTTGAGGGGGAGGGACAGGGAGAGGGGTGGGCCCAGCGGCAGGGCCTTCGCGATTTGTCAGGGCGGGGAAACCGGAAGGTTCGCGCGCGACGTGATCGCTCCGTCGATCGCCCGCCCCACGGCGCCCCCGGCGTCCGGTTCACTCCGCCTCACCCCGCCTTGCGGAACCTTATCCGGGCGCTGCGTTCGATCGCCGCGACGATCAGCTTGTCGAGGCCGAAGCGGTCCTCCATCATCTGCAGGAACACCAGTTCCTCCTGCTTGACGTGGACGTCCGCCGCCGCGACGTCGACGGCGAGGGCGTAGGCGGTTTCCTTCAGCGCCGGGGTCAGGCTGGCGTCGAGGGCGTCGAGCACGGCGTCGAGACCGCGCGGCGTTTCGATGGTGGCGACGCAGGCCTCCGCCACGGCCATGACGTCGCCGGAAAAGCTCTCGAAGGCGGGAAGCTGGCCGACCAGCGCGCGGATCTTGGCGAATTCCGCCGCCGTCATCCGGTGGTCGGCCGCCGAGGTCGTCACCATGGCGTGGATCAGGGCTTCGGGCACGGTCAGCGGCGCGGTCATGACGTCTCCTTCGGGCAGCGGCCGCGCGGGGGCGGCGGCCTTGCGATAGCACGAGCGCGCGCCGCCGCGAAACCGGCGAAGATTGACGGGGAGTGTGGCGCTATCTAGTGTCCGCCGGCCCGCGCAGACGCCGGGCCGGACCACTCGCCCCGGACCCTCCGGGCACCCGTCCGCTCCCGTTCCAGCGTTCCCGATCGTCCGCGCCCGACCTCGCGGGCGAGACCGTCCGGACGAGACCGTCCGCAGAAGAGGATTTCATGGCCGCCCCGCACGCCGACCCCGACGCCGCTTTCGATCCCGCCCTCGTCGAGGCGGCCGGCCGCTCCAAGGCCTGGCCCTTCGAGGAGGCGAAGAAGATCGTCGCGCGCATCGAGAAACGCGGCGTTCCGACCGGCGGCGTGCTGTTCGAGACCGGCTACGGCCCCTCGGGCCTGCCGCACATCGGCACCTTCGGCGAGGTGGCGCGCACCACGATGGTCCGCCACGCCTTCCACGTGCTGACCGGCGGCGCGGTGCCGACGCGCCTGCTCTGCTTCTCCGACGACATGGACGGCATGCGCAAGGTGCCGGACAACGTGCCGAACCAGGACCTGCTGCGCGACAACCTCGGCAAGCCGCTGACGAAGGTGCCCGATCCCTTCGGCACCCACGAAAGCTTCGGCCACCACAACAACGCCCGCCTGCGCGCCTTCCTCGACCACTTCGGCTTCGACTACGAGTTCGCTTCGGCCTCCGACTACTATGCCCGCGGCCTGCTCGACGAGAAGCTGCTGGTGATGCTCGAGCGCTACGACGCGGTGATGGACATCATGCTGCCGACCCTGCGCGAGGAGCGGCGCAAGACCTATTCACCCTTCCTTCCCGTCCATCCGGGAACCGGCGTCGTCATGCAGGTGCCGGTCGAGGAGCGCAACGTGGCGCGGGGCACCATCGTGTGGACCGACCCGGAAACCGGCGAGCGCTTCGAGACGAAGGTGACCGGCGGCGGCGCCAAGGCGCAGTGGAAGCCCGACTGGGCGCTGCGATGGGCGGCGCTCGGCGTCGCCTACGAGATGAGCGGCAAGGACCACATCGACAACGTCAAGACGTCGGGGAAGATCTGCAAGGTGCTCGGCGGCGAGCCGCCGGAGGGCTTCAACTACGAGCTGTTCCTCGACGAGGACGGCGAGAAGATCTCGAAGTCCAAGGGCAACGGCCTCACCATCGACGAATGGCTGGCCTACGCCAGTCCCGAGAGCCTGTCGCTGTTCATGTTCCAGAAGCCGAAGACCGCCAAGCGGCTGTTCTTCGACGTCATCCCGAAGAACGTCGACGAGTATTTCGCGTTTCTCTCGGCCTACGGCCGCCAGGACCTCGACCAGCGTCTCGCCAACCCGGTCTGGCACATCCATTCCGGCGAGCCGCCGGAACTGGACCTGCCGGTGCCCTTCGCCATGCTGCTCAACCTCGTTTCGGCGAGCCACGCCCACGACCGCGCGACGCTCTGGGGCTTCATCACCCGCTACGCGCCGGGCGTGACGGCAGAGAGCCACCCGAAGCTCGACGAACTCGCCGGCTGCGCCATCCGCTACTACGAGGACCGCGTCCGGCCCTTCAAGACCTATCAGGCGCCGGACGACGACGAGCGGGCGGCGCTGCAGGCGCTGCGCGACAAGCTCGCCGCCCTGCCGGCGGACGCCGACGCCGAGGCGATCCAGAACGCGGTGCTCGACGTCGCCCGGCCGATCGAGCGCTACCAGGACCGGAAGAAGCTCGGCCCCGACGGCGGCCCGGGCGTCTCGCTCGAATGGTTCTCCGCGCTCTACCGCATCCTGCTCGGCCAGGAGCGCGGGCCGCGCTTCGGCTCCTTCGTCGCGCTCTACGGCCTTGCCGAGACCGTGGCGATGATCGACGACGCCCTCGCCGGACGGCTCGGCAAGGGCTGAGGTTCTTCAGCGCGCCTCGTCCCGTCGTCCACGGCCCGGCGAACCCCTTGCGGACGGGCCGGTCGCGCCGCGCCCGCGTCTGCGGTCGCCGCCGTCATGGCGCGTCCGTGATCGTCATCCCCTGGAACCTTCCCCGGGGGCGGCTCGTTGATCCGTCATAAGTAGCTCGGAACACGGAAAGGATCACGATCATGTCCAGCATGGGTGACAAGGCCAAGGGCATCGCCAACGAGACCGTCGGCAAGATCAAGAAGAACGTCGGTGACGCCACCGACAACACCCGCCTCGAGGCGGAAGGCACCGCCCAGGAAGTCAAGGGCAAGGGCCAGCAGACGGTGGGCGAGGCCAAGGACAAGGTCAAGGTCAAGGACGCGGTCGACCGCCTCTGAGGCCGGCCGACCTGCATCCGAAATCACGAAAGCCCCGGTGCGATGCGCCGGGGCTTTTTTCGTCGGGGGCTGTCACGAGTTCCGGCTCCCCCGGGAAGGGACCCCGGGCGGTCGTCAGGTCTTGCCTCTCGCGGGCCGACCTCCGGGCGCCATATTCGCCCCTCTGTCACTCCCCCGCGGGGACGGCCGCCCCGTCGAGATCCTCCGCACCGGTGCGGCTCATTCGAAACAGGTGGTCGGGACGGGCGCCATCGCGGACGGTGCGGGCGAGAAGGCGGGTGACGAGACCGTCGAGGGCGGCGACGTCCTCCTCGGCGAGGTGATCGAGGAAGCCGGCGGCGACGGCGATGCGGCGGTCCTGCAACTGGCCGGCCCGGCGCCGGCCGCGCGAGGTCAGTTCCACCATCACTTCGCGGCCGGCCCGGCGCTGGCGGCGGACCAGCCAGTCCTTCTCGAGCCGGTCGACGAGGCGGACGGCGGCGGAATGGGTGAGGCCGGCGAGCAGCGCCACCGCGCCGATCGAGAGCGGCCCGCGGTTCTTCAGCGAGATCAACGCGGCGACCGCCGAGGGCGACAGGCCGTCGCTGTCGGCGGCGGCGGCGTCTGTGATGGCCTGGGCGAGCACCGCGAGCCGGTCCGCGATCGCCGTCCTGTCGTCCATACTGGCCTCTCTTCCTGATGGCGGGCCGGGCGACCCTTTTCCGAGGTAGGTCCTCGAACCGGAAACGCCAAGTCCGCCCCGACGATGCCGCCGGACGGTCTCGTCAGACGATCGTGCGCTGCATCAGCACCAGATCGAGCCAGCGCCCGAACTTGCGCCCGACCTCCGGCATCCGCCCGGTCTCGCGGAAGCCGAGGGTCTGGTGCAGGCGGATCGAGGGGGCGTTGCCCGCCTCGATGCCGGCGACGAGGACGTGGATGCCGCGGCGTTCTGCCTCGACAATCAGCGCCTCGAGCAGCATCCTGCCCAATCCCTGACCGCGCTCGCGCGCCGACACGTAGAGCGACAGCTCCGCCGTGGCCCGAAAACCCTCGAACGGCCGGAACGGACCGTAGCTCGCATAGGCGAGAACCGTCTCGCCCCGCATGGCGACCAGCACCGGCTGGTTCGCCGCAATGCGAGAGTCGTACCACTCGCGGCGGTTGGCGAGATCGGCCGGCGTCTCGTTCCAGATCGCGGTCGTCCGCTCGACCGCGTCGTTGTAGATGTCGAGAATGCCGGGAAGGTCGGAAGGCGTCGCGTGGCGGATGAGCGGCATGGCGTCTTTCGCGTCAGGGTGTGTCCAGACGTTTGTAGAAGAAAGTCGTTGGCGCGAGAACCCCTTGCGGGCGGAAGCTGTGATCGGGCACGAGGCCGAAGGCGCTCCAGCCGGCCTGCCGGTAAAGCGCCTCGCCCGCGCTGCCCGCCTCGGTGTCGAGCATCAGCAGGAAGCGCCCGGCCTCGATCGCCGCGGCCTCCGCCGCCGCCAGCAGGCGCCGGCCGATGCCGCGCCGGCGCATCGAGGACAGCACCAGCATCTTGCCGATCTCGGCCCGGTGCGGGGCGTTGGGCTGCGGGGCGAAGGTCAGCACGACGGTGCCGACGATCCGCCCTTCGACGCGGGCGACGAACAGCCGGCGGCCGCCGTCGGCGAGGCCCGGGATCTGGCCCTCCCAGAAGCGCGTCGCCGCCGCCGTGTCGAGGCCGGCCATGAAGTTGACCGAGGAGCCGCCCGCGACGGCGTCGACCAGCACGGCGGCGAGTTCGGGCAGGGCGGCGCGGGCGGCGCCCTCGTCGAGCGACGCGATCGTCACCGCCCCGGCGGCGTCGGAAGAAGGTCCGGTCATCGTCGATTCCCTTGGTGCGGTCGATGATCACGATGCTATCATTCCTCGCATCGGCCGGGCCGAACTCCCTCATCGACGATCCTTATGGCGCGGCGGGACCGGCGATGCCCGCGCCGCGCCGCGGTCGTCCATCACCTGCGCCCGCCTGCTCGCCGGGCGGCCTCGCCATCGCCCGTGCCGGTCGCCAGGGCCGGCGCCCCTTCCTGGATCCCTCCGGCATGGACATCGAGCAGCTCCGCACCTTCGACCGCATCGTCCGCGACGGCAGCTTCACCAAGGCGGCCGCCCGGCTCAACGTCACCCAGGCGACGGTGTCGATGCGGCTGCGCGCGCTCGAGGATCTGCTCGGCACGCCACTGATCGAGCGCGGCCGCAAGCTGGCGCTGACCGAGGCGGGCACCACCTTCCTGCCCTTCGCCCGGCGCATCCTCGCCACCGTCGTCGAGGGCCGGCATGCCCTGCGCACGGTCGACCGCGGCGAGATCTCGCTGGCGAGCCTGCGCTCGCTGGTGCGCGTGCTCACCGCCGGCACCGTCGCCGACTTCGCCGCCGCCCATCCCGGCATCGCCATCACCGTGGAGGAGGGACGCCACCGCGACATCGCCGAACACGTCCACGACCGCCGCGTCGACCTCGCGGTGATGGGCTGGCCCAACCTCGATCCGCTGCTCGACGCGGTGGCGCCGCTGGCGATCCTGCGCGAGCGGGTCCCGCTCTGCGCCAGCCCGGCGCTCGCCGCCGCGATCGGACCCGAGCCGACCCTCGACCGCATCTTCGAGGTGGCGCCGCAGTTCCTGCGGCTGTTCTGGTGGCAACTGATGCCCGACGCCATCGCCGCCCTCGGCTTTCGCGCCCGCGTCACCTCGGCGGTGCCCTACGCCCCGGCCCGGGCGATGATCGAGAAGGGGCTCGCCGTCGGCCACCTGCTGGAGCCGCTGGTGCGCGAGGCCCTCGACGCTGGCCGTCTCGTCGAACTGGTGCCCACCGACATGGCTGTGCCGACCCGCGATTCCGCCCTCGTCGTCGGCAAGCCGGGCGCGCTGGAGCGACCGCTCGTCGCCGAACTCGCGGGCCGCCTGATCACCGCGGCAGGCGCGATCGGGATGAGCGTCACCGACCTGCGGTGACGGACGGGTGCCGAGGGGCGGGTGTCGAGACCGACGGGGCTTAAAAAAATCAGCGCGCCACCAGCACCTGCCGGCAGGCGGGGGGAAGGTCGGCGAGCGTCACGGGTTTCGGCGGCGGCGCCGGCTTGTCCGGCTTCTTGTAGGGGCCGTCGGTGAACCACCAGGCGAGGTCCTTGCCGCAGCCGTCGCCGGGCGGCGGGGCGGCCTGGTCCTTGCAGCCCTGCGAGCCGCGCGGGCAGTCGATGCGGACGTGGAAATGATAGTCGTGGCCGTACCACGGCCGCACCTTCTCGAGCCACGCCCGGTCGCGGCCGGCGCCCTCGCAGAGCGCCTGCTTGATCGCCGGATTGACGAAGATGCGGGCGACCGCCCGGTCCTTGGCCGCCGCCTTGATCAGCGCGGCGTGCACGGGGGTGAATTTCTTAGCGTCGACCGCCTTGCCGGTGGCGTCGAGCATCGACACCGCCGAGACGTTCTCGCGCTCCTTCGACGACATCAGGTGACCCGGCATAGGCTGCAGCCAGATGTCGGCGTCGAGGCCGATCTGGTGGCTGGCGTGGCCGGTCAGCATCGGGCCGCCGCGCGGCTGGGCCATGTCGCCGACCATCAGCCCGCGCCAGCCGAGGCCGGGCGCTTTCGCGCCGAGCCGTTCGAGGAAGGCGAGGAGGTTCGGGTGGCCCCAGTTGCGGTTGCGCGACAGCCGCATCACCTGCCAGCCCGGCCCGTTGACCGGCAGCGCCACCGCGCCGGCGAGGCAGCCGCGGGCGTAGGAGCCGATCGCGCGCGCCGCGAGCGGCGCCGGCTCCCGGGAGGCGCCGAAGAGCTCCTTCGCCGGCGTGTCTTCCGCCGCGCCGGCGGTGGCGGCGAGGAGGAGGGCGCCGGCGAACGCCGCCGCGCGGCCAAGAAGTCGAGTGAGCGTCATCGTCGGCTCCGCCGTTGCCCAGCCGGAGCAGGCTAGCACGGCGGCCTTCACGAAGGGTTAACCATCGGTGCCCGGCTCGCGGTGGCTGACCGCGCGGCGCTCAATCCAGCGTCGGGCGCAGGTCGAGGTCGACGTCGGGCAGCGGGGCCCGGCGGGGTGCCGCCGGCAGCGAACCGGTGAACTCCGGAGCGTCCGCCGGCCGCAGTGTGTAGACGCGGGCACCGCCCGTGTCGGCGACCGGGGCGAGGAAGGGCGGCACGACGCCCTTCGCCAGCACCGCGAGCAGGCCGGAGGGCGCGCGCGAGGCGATCTTGCCGGCGATGGTCTCGTCCGGACAGAAGGCGACGTGGGTGACGCCGCGCGCCGCGAGCAGGGCGGCGGCCTCGGCCGGTGGCGCCGTCAGCATGGCGTCGGCGGCGAGGATGCCGTCGGTGTCGCGGTGGTAGGGCGCCGACAGCACGCTCATCGCCGTGCCGGCGAGGATGTGGGCGCCGAGCGTCCAGGGCGCGGCGACGAGGCCCGGCTCGAGCCGGGCGAGGGCGGCGGTGACGTCGGCCCGGCAGGCGGCGAGCGC
>CALCDT010000166.1 GCA_937900425.1 uncultured Alphaproteobacteria bacterium
CGCGATCGAGGGCGAGACGGCGTGGCCGCGCGGCGGCCGCAGCCTCTATTTCCGCGATCCCGACGACCACCTCGTCGAGCTGGCGACGCCGGGAATCTGGGCGATCTACTGACCCCTCGACGGCCGGCCGTCGCGTCCCCATGCCGGAGGAAGCTGCGATGGAGGATGCGATGCGCGAGAAGATCCCGACGCCACCTCCGGCCCCGGCCGAGAAGGCGCTCGTCGAGGCGCTGGCGCAGACCTTTCCCGCGAGCGACCCGCCGGCGATGATCGCGCCCGGCGGCGGAGACGAGGCTCCGGAGGCGCGTCCGCTGCCGCCGAAGGCTGGCCGCCCGTCTCGGGGTCGCTAGCCGCCCGTCTGCGGATAGGCGACGTAGCGGGCGATCCGCCAGACGCCGTCCGCCTCCTTGCGGAACACGTCGAGGCCGATGTCGACGACCCGTTCCTCGCCGGCGATGCCATAGCCGGTCACGGTCAGCGTCCAGGTCAGCCGTACCGTCGCGAGGTCGCCCGAGACCATGATCTCGTGGATGTCGAGATCGTAGCGGTAGGTGCGCGGCGCGTGTTCCAGGGCGACGAGGCCGGTGCAGACGCTGTCGTAGCTCTTCGGCGGCTGTCCCTGGTAGTCGGCAACGAGATCCTTCGAGAAGATGTCGCACAGTGCCGACCAGCGCTTGGCGTTGAAGTCGGCCGTCCAGCGTTCCAGCCGCGCCCGGATCTCCGCTTGGTCGTCGGCCCGGACGGCCGTCGCTGCGACGAGCGCCAGCAGCAGGGCGATCCCCCACGCCCGCAACGCCCCCCCGGAAATCAACGCCCGTCATGCGCGTGCCTCCCGAACAGCGCCGATCTGCGTTCGGCCCTTTTACCAGAACCGCGTCAGACGGCAGCGGGCGCCGGCTCGACCGCCCGGACGGCGATCTCGGCGATGGTCCGCCGGTCGGCGTCGACGCCGCCGTTGCGGGCGCCCTGGTCGATGACGAAGGTCATCGCCCGGCCGGCGGCCTCCGGCTCCCGCCGCTCGATCGCCCGGTAGATCGCCTCGTGCTGGTCGGCGGAGGCGGCGAGCGTCGCGGCGCTGTCGACCGGCGAGCTCAGCGTGAACGAGGCGGCGAGCGCCGCCTCGATGACGGTGCCGACTGAGCGCATGAACGGGTTGCCGGAGGCGTCGAGGACGGCGTGGTGGAAGGCGAGGTCGACGTCGGTGAAGCCGTCGCGGTCGTGCTCGGCGATGCGGCGCATGCCGGCGAGCGCCTCGGCCATCCGGGCGAGATCCTCGTCGGTCCGCCGCAGCGCGGCGAGCGCCGCCGCCGTCGGCTCGATCGCCTGGCGGACCTCGAACAGGTGGCGCAGGAACTGCGCGTCGAGGCCGACCTCGAGCCGCCAGCCGAGGATGTCGGCGTCGAACGGGTTCCAGTGGCGCTCCGGCAGCACCCGCGTGCCGATGCGGGTCTTGGCCGCGATCAGCCCCTTGGCGGAGAGGGTCTGCAGGGCCTCGCGCAGCGCCGTCCGCGACACCTGGAAGCGCGCCATCAGCTCCTCGTTCGCCGGCAGCACGCTGCCGACCGGGAACTCGCCGCGGATGATGCCGAGGCCGATCGAGCGCGTCACCAGCCCGTGCGCCGACCGGACCGGACGGCTGATCGCGTCGTGGCGCCGGATCGTCGCCGGCGGCCTACGGGCGGACGGTGATGACGGCATGGCGCGGTCTCCAGCTCGACGACAGCCCTCGCTGCAGGGCGATGAAGGCGAACAGGAGAACGCCGACGGCGATCTTGGTCCACCAGCTCGACAGCGTCCCGTCGAAGGTGATGTACGTCTGGATCAGACCCTGGATCAGCACCCCGACGAGGGTGCCGAAGACGAATCCCTGCCCGCCCGTCAGCAGAGTACCGCCGATCACGACCGCCGCGATGGTGTCGAGCTCGGTGCCGACCGCGGCGAGCGGGTAGCCGGCGGCCGTGTAGAGCGAGAAGACGATGCCGGCGAGCCCGGCGAGCAGGCTCGACATCATGTAGATGCCGACGGTAGTGCGGCCGACCGGCACCCCCATCAGCTCGGCCGAGGGGCGGTTGCCGCCGAGGGCGTAGACGTTGGTGCCGAAGCGGGTGAAGTGGGCGAGGACGATGCCGGCGGCGAACACGGCGAGCATGATCATGGCGATCAGCGTCAGCCGGCCGCCGCCGGGCAGGCGCAGCACGAAGCCGTTGAGCGCCGCATAGGCCGGGTGGTTGATCGGGATCGAGTCGGTCGTCAGCACGAAGCCGACGCCGCGGGCGAGGAACATGCCGGCGAGGGTGACGATGAAGGCCGGCAGCCGGAAGACGTGGATCATCGCCCCCATCGCCGCGCCGAAGCCGGCGGCGAGCGCCAGCACCACCGGGAAGGCGGCGAACGGGTGCAGGCCGCCGCGCTCGATCAGGATCGCCAGCATCACCCCGGTGAAGGCGATCACCGAGCCGACCGACAGGTCGATGCCGCCGGACAGGATGACGAACGTCATGCCGACCGCGACGATGCCGAGATAGGCGTTGTCGGTCAGGAGGTTGGCGAACACCCGCGTCGACGCCACGGCGGGGAACTGCCAGGCGCACAGCGCGTAGGCGACGACGAACACCGCGACGGTGACGAGGAGCGGCAGGAAGCGCTGTATCACGTCTCCCTCCGGGCGAACAGCGTGGCGATGGCGCCGCGCACCGCCGGCACCTGCAGGAACAGCACCGCGAGCACCACCACCGCCTTGACGATGAGGTTGAATTCCGGCGTGAAGCCCGAGACGAGGATGCCGGTGTTCATCGCCTGGATGATCAGCGCGCCGACCAGCGACAGCGTGATAGAGAAGCGCCCGCCGAACAGCGAGGTGCCGCCGATGACGACGGCGAGGATGGCGTCG
>CALCDT010000167.1 GCA_937900425.1 uncultured Alphaproteobacteria bacterium
GAGCCCGAGCCGCCGGAGACGGCGCCACCGGAGACCGGGCCACCCGACGCCCCGCCGCCGGAGGGCACCCCGCCCGAAGGCGCGGGCCCGGAGGGCGCGGGACCGGGCTGGATCGTGCCGCCCTCGGCGAGCAGCTTCAGCGCCTCGTCGAGGGTCGGCAGGTCGGCGGCGTGGGCGAGGCGGACCAGCACCATCTCGGCGGCCGGCAGCGGCCGCGACGCGGTCTCGACCTCCGGAATGCCCTTGAGCAGCATCTGCCAGGCCCGCGACAGCACCCGGATCGACAGGCCGCCGGCGAAGTCGCGGGCGCGGCGGCGCTCGGTCTCCGACAGCGCCGGATCGTCGGCCGAGGCCGGCACCAGCTTGGTGCGGGTGACGAGGTGGACGAAGCCGGCGAGGTCGGTGAGCACCACCGCCGGATCGGCGCCGGTGTCGTACTGGTCGCCGAGTTCAGCGAGGGCGCCGGCGACGTCGCCCTTCATCACCATCTCGAACAGGTCGACGACGCGGGTGCGGTCGGCGAGGCCGAGCATGCGGCGGACCTCGCCGACCTCGACGACGCCGCCGCCGTGGGCGATGGCCTGGTCGAGAATGGTGAGGCAGTCGCGGGCCGAGCCCTCGCCGGCCCGGGCGATCAGGGCGACGGCCTCGTCGTCGATCGTCACCTTCTCGGCGGCGGCGATGGATTTCAGATGCGTCGCCAGCAGGCCGGCGTCGATGCGGCGCAGGTCGAAGCGCTGGCAGCGCGACAGCACCGTGATCGGCACCTTGCGGATCTCGGTGGTGGCGAAGATGAACTTGACGTGCTCCGGCGGCTCCTCGAGCGTCTTCAGCAGCGCGTTGAAGGCGGCCGTCGACAGCATGTGGACTTCGTCGATGATGTAGACCTTGTAGCGCGCCGAGGCCGGCTTGTAGCGCGCCGCGTCGGTGATCTCGCGGATGTCGCCGACGCCGGTGTGCGAGGCGGCGTCCATCTCGATGACGTCGACGTGGCGGCCCTCCATGATCGCCTGGCAGTGGACGCCGAGGCGGTCCATGACGACGGTCGGGCCGTCGACCTCTCCGGGGATCTCGTAGTTGAGGGCGCGGGCGAGGATGCGGGCGGTGGTGGTCTTGCCGACGCCGCGCACGCCGGTCAGCATCCAGGCCTGGGCGATGCGGTTGGTGGCGAAGGCGTTGGCCAGCGTGCGGACCATGGCGCCGTGGCCGATCAGGTCCTCGAAGCGCGACGGGCGGTATTTGCGGGCGAGAACGCGGTAGCCGGCGGGCTGCGCGGAGGCGACCGGCGCGGCGCCGAAATCGAGGCCCGGGCCGTCGGCGGGGGTCGGCGCGGCGGCAAGGTTGTCGGCGCCCGTCTCCACGTCCATCACCTGCCTCGCGTCGACGGGGGCGGCCGCATCCGGCCCGACCGGCGGCGAGGCCGCCTATGGCCGGACGACGGAGCGCCGGCCCTTTCGCGCACACGCCGGAGGCCGGCGCGGGAAAGAGTGGGAGGCTGACATGTGACCCGAGCCGGAGCTCGTTGGGGCTGCTTCCTTCCGGACCTGACCCGGTTGGCGAGTGGCACGTCCACCGCCAACCTCCCGCCCCCTCATATCACGACGGCGGGGGGCGATTGCAAGCGGGGAATCCACCCCGGCGAAGGATCGGTGAACCCCCCGCGATCAGCCGACCGCGTCGAGGCCGAAGTCGAGGATCGGGGCGCTGTGGGTGAGCCAGCCGGCGGAGATGACGTCGACGCCGGCGGCCGCGATCGCCGGCACCGCCTCGAGCGTGATGCCGCCGGAGGCCTCCGTCACCGCGCGCCCCGCCACCAGCGCCACCGCCTCGCGCAGCATGGCGGGGCCCATGTTGTCGAGCAGGACCGCGTCGAAGCCGATCTCCAGCGCTTCGCGGAGCTGGTCGAGCGTGTCGACCTCGACCTCGATCCTGACGAGATGGCCGGCGTGGGCGCGGGCTGCGAGCAGCGCCGGGCGGATGCCACCGGCGGCGGCGATATGGTTGTCCTTGATCAGGATGGCGTCGTCGAGGCCGTAGCGGTGGCTCGATCCGCCGCCGGCGCGCACGGCGTATTTTTCCAGCGCCCGGAGACCCGGCGTCGTCTTGCGGGTGCAGGTGACGCGGGCGTGGCCGTGGCCCTTCGCGGCGGCGACGAGGCCGGCCGTCGCCGTGGCGATGCCGGAGAGCCGGCAGAGGAAGTTGAGGGCGACGCGCTCGGCGGTGAGGATCGAGCGGGCGCGGCCCGAGACGGCGAGCACGGCGTCGCCGGGGGCGAGGACGTCGCCGTCCTTCGCCCGCATCTCGACGGCGAGCGTCGGGTCGACGAGGCGGAAGGCGAGCGCCGCGACCGAGAGGCCGGCGACGACGCCGGCCTTGCGGGTCGCGGCGACGACGGCGAGGCGGGCGTCCACCGGCACCACCGCGTCGGTGGTGACATCGCCGGCGCGGCCGAGGTCTTCGAGCAGCGCGGCGCGCACGATCGGCTCGATCATCAGGTCGGGCAGCGGGGCGAGGGCGATGTCGGTCACGGAATATCTTTCAGAAGTGAGCAGAAATGGGGCCTGGGAGGCGTGCACGCATCAGGGCGGGATTGCGTTCTCGCGTCACAACGGGGCTTTCCCTCGTCCTTCGAGACGGCCCTGCGGGCCTCCTCAGGATGAGGGAAAGGTCGGGCGTCGGCGGAGGGTGTCACGCTGAAACGCCGGGTCGCTATCGAGGCAGACCGATATTTTGCACATGGTGCCTCCTTCCGTCGGCCTCATCCCGAGGAGGCCCGAAGGGCCGTCTCGAAGGACGAGGGCGGGCGGACCATGCCCGTCGTCACCTCCATCAGCCGGTCGAGGGTCGTCAGGCTGGACACGCCGGTCTCCGCCGTCTGCGGGAAGTCGGCGCGGAAGTGGCCGCCGCGGCTCTCCTGACGCAGCCGTGCGGAGGCCGCGACGAAGAGGGCGACGAGGGCCCGGTCGTCCGTGAGCGCGAAGGGAGCGAGGCGGGCGATCGCCGCGTCGAGCCCGGCGGCGGCGCGGACGACGCCGACCTCGGCCTCCATCGTCGCCCGCAGCAGGGCGCCGTCCGCCGAGGGACCGGCGGCGACGGGTCCGGACAGCGGGCGCGGCCGGAGGCTGCCCGACTCGCCGAGGATGTCGGCGGCGATGCGGCCGGAAAAAACCATCGCCTCGATCAGCGAGTTGCTGGCGAGGCGGTTGGCGCCGTGGAGCCCGGTCGAGGCGACCTCGCCGAGCGCCCAGAGGCCCGCAAGGCTGGAGCGGCCGGCCGCGTCCACCGCGATGCCGCCCATGTGGTAATGGGCGGCGGGGCGGACCGGGATCGCCTGGGCGAGCGGGTTGACGCCGGCCTGCCGGCAGAGGGCGAAGACCGAGGGAAAACACTCGGCGAAGCGGGCGCCGAGCGCCGGCCGGGCGTCGAGGAAGACGGTGCGGCCGGCGGAGAGTTCGGCGTGGATCGCCCGGGCGACGACGTCGCGCGGGGCGAGTTCGCGGCCCGGCACGTCTTCCATGAAGCGGCGGCCGGTCTCGTCGACGAGGATGGCGCCGGCCCCGCGCAGGGCTTCGGTGGCGAGCGGCATCGGGTCGGCGGCGGCGGCGATGGCGGTCGGATGGAACTGGACGAATTCCATGTCGCGCAGCACCGCCCCGGCCCGGGCCGCCATGGCGAGGCCGCGCCCGGTGGCCCCGAGGGGATTGGTGGTCGAGCGGTAGAGCGCGCCGAGGCCGCCGGTGGCGAGCACGACGGCGCGGGCCGAGAGGATCGTGCCGTCGGCGAGGCGCACGCCGGCGATCCGCCCGCCGGCTTCCGAAAACCCGCCGGCTTCGGCGAGGCCGGCGACGGCGAGCCCCTCGCGGATCTCGATCGACGGCGTCGCCGCCGCCGCCCGCATCAGCGTCTCCTGAACGGCCCGGCCGGTGGCGTCGCCCGCGGCGTGGACGATGCGGGCGCGGGAATGCGCGGCCTCGAGGCCGAGGGCGAGGCGGCCGTCCGGCTCGCGGTCGAACGGGCAGCCGAGCGCTTCGAGGGCGGCGATCACCGCCGGCGCGCCGTCGGCGACGAGCCGCTT
>CALCDT010000168.1 GCA_937900425.1 uncultured Alphaproteobacteria bacterium
TCGCCCTTCTACGTCTACGCCTACGCCTTCGGCGACTGCCTCGTGAACTCGCTCTACGGCGTCTACGAGAAGGCCGAGCCGGGCTTCCAGGACAAGTATTTCGCGCTGCTGCGGGCCGGTGGCACCCGCCACCACTCCGAACTGCTCGCCCCCTTCGGCCTCGACGCCACCGACCCGGCCTTCTGGCAGATCGGCCTCGGCCTGATCGAGCGGATGATCGGAGAGCTCGAGGCGCTGGACTGACGTTCGGCCGCAGTTGACGGGCCGGTCTTGCTAGATCGGCCCGTCGTCGCTGACCCGGCGGCGCAAGCCCCACCCCGGCCTTGACGCCGGCCGTCGCGGAGCCGAGGGTCGAAGCCTCCCGGTCCCTGTGCGGTTCGCCTCCCTCGATGTCCGACGTCCTCCGCCACACGCCCTACGACGGCTCGTCCCGTCCCTTCTCGATCGGCCTCAGGCCGCTCGACCTCGCCGAGTGGATCGAACCCGACGCGGGCCTTCGTGCCTATCTCGACGAGAAGGAGGCGCTGTTCGCGGCGGTGCCGGAGCGTGTCTTTCGTGCCGAGGCGGGGACGGAAGGCGCGCAGCGCGAGGTCTTCGATCTCCTCGCTGCCCACCTTCCCGCCCGCTTTCCGCAGCTCTACGTCGCGGACGGCGACGGCCTGCGCGTCGTTCCCGCCGATCGCACCGTCCGCCTCGACCTGGCCCGCCCGCTCGCGTCCGCCGCCCGCCTCGTCCAGGAGGATCTCTGCCTGATGCGGGCCGGCCCGGACGGTTATCGCCTCGTCGCCGCGGCGCTGGCCTTTCCCTCGTCCTGGTCCCTCGCCGAGAAATTCGCCCGGCCGATGGCCGAGATCCACGCCGGCGTGCCGGGCTACGCCGGCGACATGGGCCGGCGCATCGACCGGATCTTCCAGAGCCTGCGCACCGACATCCCGGTCTTCCGCCTCAACTGGTCGCTCTATCCCGACGCCGACCTCCACCATCCGGAATCGAAGCGGCTGGCGCCGAACCGCAACGAGGGCGTCGGCGAGGGCGGCCTCTCCGCCTTCGTCCGCGTCGAGCGCCAGACCCTGCGCCGGCTGCCGGAAAGCGGCGACATCCTCTTCACGATCAAGGTGCTGGTCGACCCGCTCGACGCGCTGCTGGCCCATCCGGACGGCCCGCGCCTCGCCACCTCCCTGCGCGATCAGCTCCTCGCCCTCGACGCCGGCCAGCTCGCCTACAAGGGCCTCGCCCTCGCCCGCGACCGCGTCGCCGACCGCCTCGCCGCCATCGCCGCGACGGCCGGGTGAGCGGGGGCGGACGCAGGCGCCGCGGCGCCGACTTCCGCAACCGCAGCCGCCGTGTTATACAGAACGTACAACACGAGAGGATCCAGCCATGAAGCTCGAACTGAAGAAGATCGGCAATTCGACGGGCGTCATCCTGCCGAAGGAGTTGCTCGCCCGTCTCGGTCTCGAACAGGGCGATTCGCTGTTCGTGTCCGAGCAGCCCGACCGCACCTTGACCATCACGCCCTTCGATCCCGCCCACGACGAGGCGATGCGGATCGCGCGCGATCTGTTCCACGAGTATCGGGACACCTTCAAGGCCCTGTCGAAGTGAGCGAGCCGCGCTGGCTCGACGTCCGGCTGCTCGTCGACGTCCACGCCGAACAGCTCGCTCTCTTCGGGGGGCCGAGCGGATTGCGCGACGCGGGAATGCTCGAATCGGCGCTGATGCGTCCGCAGCACAAGTGGGCCTACGGCGAGCGGGACATGGCGGTTCTCGCGGCGGCCTACGCCTTCGGCATCGCCCGCAACCATCCCTTCGTCGACGGCAACAAGCGCGCCGCCTTCGCCGCCATGATGCTGTTCCTGCGGCTCGCCGGCATCGCCTTCCGCCCTGCGCCGGCGGAGGCGACGGCCATCGTCCTCGCCCTCGCCGCCGGCGAGGTCGACGAGGACGGCCTCGCCCGCTGGATCCGCGACCGCATGTGACCGCGACGCCGGACAAGGCCGCCGACGCGCCGGACGTCGCGACGTCGAAACGAAGAGGCCCGCCGCGTCGCCGCGGCGGGCCTTTCCTCGTCGGCGACGCGGCGCTCCGCGGTCAGACCGCGATCTTGCCGCCGCCCTGCCTGGTGATCACGACCACCGCCGGACGCACCGGCATGTCGTCCTTGAAGTCGGGCCAGCGGGTCGAGAGATCCTCGTAGTAGGACGGGCGGCCGAAGCCTTCCCAGTCCTCGCCGCCGTCGCCCGGATGCTGGACCGCGACGAAGGCGGTCTCGTCGTCCGGCGTGAACAGCGGGCCGCACAGTTCCGCGCCGACCGGCACGCGGAAGAACAGCTTGGAGGTGGCGCGGGCGTCGCCCTCGGTGTCGACCGCCCAGAGGCCGTCGGTGCGGCCGGTGTCGGAGGGCGAGTTGCCGTCGGTGGAGACCCAGAGGCGGCCGGCGGCGTCGATCGCGCAGTTGTCGGGCATGCCGAACCAGCCGTTCTTCGTCGTTTCCGTCGAGAAGGTGGCGCCGACCTCGGCGACCGACGGATCGCCGCATTTCAGCAGCACTTCCCAGGTGCCGGTGGTGGCGGCGAAGTCGCCGTCCGCCTCTGCGATCTCGATGATGTGGCCGAAGGCGTTCTTGGCGCGCGGATTGGCGGCATCGACCTGCTCGTCGGTGCGCTTGGTGTTGTTGGTCAGCATCACGTAGACCTTGCCGTTGACCCCGTTCGGCTGGATGTCCTCGGGACGGTCCATCTTGGTGGCGCCGAGCAGGTCGCCGGCGCGGCGCGCCTCGATCACGACGTCCGCCTGGCTCGCGAAGCCGTTCTCGGCGGTGAGCGGACCTTCGCCCTGGACGAGCGGCATCCAGGTGACGGCGCCGTCCGCGTCGAACTTCGCCACGTAGAGCGTGCCCTCGTCGAGCAGGTCCAGGTTGGCGGCGCGGTCGTCCGGATTGAACGTGCCGGCGGTGACGAACTTGTAGACGTAGTCGAAGCGCTCGTCGTCGCCGAGGTAGAAGACGACGCGGCCGTCCCTGGCGACGATCGATTCGGCGCCCTCGTGCTTGAAGCGGCCGAGCGCGGTGCGCTTCTTCGGCACCGAGTTCGGGTCCATCACGTCGACCTCGACCATCCAGCCGAAGCGGTTCGGCTCGTTCGGCTCCTTCGAGAGGTCGAAGCGGTCGTGGAAGTTGCCCCACTCATAGGCGGTGCCGGGCACACCGAGGCGCTTGTAGTTGGCCGCCTCGGCATGGCCCTCGGGAAGCTCGCCGAGGAAGTAGCCGTGGAAGTTCTCCTCGGCCATGACGTAGGTGCCCCAGGGCGTGACGCCGCCGGCGCAGTTGTTGATGGTGCCCAGCACCTTCGTGCCGGTCGCGTCGGCGTTGGTCTTGAGGCGGTCGTGGCCGGCGGCGGGGCCGGTGACGAGCATCTCGGTCGAGGCGGTGATGCGGCGGTTGTAACGGCCGTCGAGCACCGGGCGCCACTTGCCGCCCTCGTTGACGATCTCGATGACCGTGCCGCCGTGGGCCGCCATCTCGACATCGACGCGGTTCCGGTCGGCCGGTGCGACCTCGGGCTTGCCGTCGACGATAGTGACGATGCCCGGGAACATCAGGTGCTCGTTGGTATACTCGTGGTTGACCACGAGCAGGCCGTGCTTGGCCGAGCCCTCGAGCGGAATGTAGCCGACGTAGTCGTTGTTGTAGCCGAACTGGCGCGCCTGCGCCTCCGGCGTCTGGTTCGCCGGGTCGAACTCGGGGCTGTCGGCGAACACCTTGTCGCCCCAGCGCAGCAGCACGTCGGCATCGTAGCCCTCGGCGACGTGGTGGGTCTCGTCGACGCCGGCCTCGACTTCCTTGAAGGAGAAGGCCGAGCCGGTGGCGGCGCGGGCCTCGTCGGCGGCCATCAGCGCCAGCGGGCTGACGGTGGTGGCGATCGCCGAGACGGCGAGCGAACCCTTGAGGAAGCCGCGGCGCGAGAAGCGCGCGGCGATGATCTCGCCCATCGTCGGGTTGCCGCTGTCGTTGGCGCCTTCGCCGATCGCCTCCTCCAGCAGGGAGGTCCTGAAGCCCTGGTTGCGGATTTCGCCGTCCATCTCGCTCTCCTCGATCACCGGACCCTCGCGGGCCACTCTGGAATTGGTCCGGTTCTAGGGTGAACGACGTAACAGCATGATGACGCGGCCGGGCGCCGGACCGCTTCGGGCACGAGAGGCCGGGGACGGGATCCCCCGGCGGTGGACGGGATCGTCGCAGACCCCATATCAGCGAGGGTTCGGCGACGACCCGCGCCGAACCGATGGCCGAACGCCCCTGCCGACGAGAACGCCCGACCGACCGGAAACACCCGGCCGACCCGAAACGCCCGACCCACCGACCCGATGGAGCCTCCCGGCCGATGCCGTCTTCCGATCCCGAGAAGAACCGATTCTCCGCCCGTGCCGCCCGCTATGCCCGCGTCGGAGCCAATGTCGGCGGCGTCGCCGCCCGGCTCGCCGGCCAGCGCCTGTTCGGCCGCGACGACGAGACCGGGGCGGCCGCCCTCGCCGCGGCCCTCGGCGGCCTCAAGGGGCCGCTGATGAAGGTGGCGCAACTGCTCGCCACCGTTCCCGACCTTCTGCCGCCCGACTATGCCGAGGAACTGGCCCAGCTCCAGTCCGACGCCCCGCCGATGGGCCCCGCCTTCGTCAAGCGGCGGATGGTCGCCGAGCTCGGCCCCGGCTGGGAGGGTCGCTTCTCGGCCTTCGACCGCCAGCCGGCCCACGCCGCCTCGCTCGGCCAGGTCCACCGGGCGCGGGCGCCGGACGGAACGCCGCTGGCGGTCAAGCTCCAATATCCGGAAATGGCCTCGGCGGTGGAGGCCGACCTCGCCCAGCTCGACGTGCTGTTCTCGCTGCACCGCCGCCTCGGCGCCGTCATCGACACCCGCGAGATCCGCAAGGAGATCTCCGAGCGCATCCGCGAGGAGCTCGACTACGGCCGCGAGGCGAAGAACGCCGCCCTCTACGCCGCGATCTTCGCCGGCATACCCGAGGTCCGGGTGCCGCGGGTGCTGGAGGAACTTTCGACGAAGCGCCTGCTGTCGATGGCTTGGCTCGACGGCCGCCGCCTGCTCGACTACCGGTCGGCGCCGCTCGAGGATCGCAACCGGCTGGCGCGGGCGATGTTTCTCGCCTGGTGGCACCCCTTCGCCACCTACGGCGTCATCCACGGCGACCCCCACCTCGGCAACTACACGGTGTTCGAAGAGGAGGGCGAGCCGGCCGGCGTCAACCTGCTCGACTACGGCTGCATCCGCATCTTCCCGCCGGGCTTCGTCGCCGGCGTCGTCGACCTCTACCACGGCCTGCGCGAGGGCGACGACGAGCGCATCGTCGCCGCCTACGAGCGCTGGGGCTTCTCCGGCCTCACCCGCGACCTCGTCGACATCCTCAACATCTGGGCCCGCTTCATCTACGGCCCGCTGCTCGACGATCGCACCCGCACCATCGCCGACGGCGTCGCCCCCGCCGCCTACGGCCGCAAGGAGGCCTTCGCCGTCCACCAGGCGCTGAAGCGTCACGGCCCGGTGGTGGTGCCGCGGGAATTCGTCTTCATGGACCGCGCCGCCGTCGGTCTCGGCGCCGTCTTCCTTCACCTCGGCGCCGAGCTCAACTTCCACCGCCTGTTCGACGACGAGATCGCCGGCTTCGCGATCGACGACCTCGCCACGCGGCAGTCCGCCGCGCTCGCCGCCGCGGGGCTCGCCCCGGCCGCGTGACGGGCGTGGTGACCGGCCTCGTGGCCGGGCGCATGACCGGGCAGCGGGGGTGGCGGGCGACGCCGTCCACCATTCGTCCCGCGCTGCGGATCTTCGCTTCGGCCGAAAGACCATTGCCGGAAGGTCGCAGTGGCATGCCATTGCGGGCGCCGCATGATTTTGCCATAAAGCGCCATCCGCAAACCGGATCCCGGAGAAACGACATGGCCGAACACGGCAGCGCGATGGACTACGCCGAACACGAGAAGACCTACAATCTCTTCCTCGGCATGGTGAAGTGGGGCACGATCCATATCGTCGCCATTCTCATTCTGATGGCGATCTTCCTCGTCTGACGATTGTTCGGGGACGGCGATCCAGGACCCGCGGGCCGGTTGCGGCGCGCGGTCGATCCGCGCCACCCCGGCGGACCGGCGGGTCTGTTTTCGCCCGCCTGAAACCACCTCGCCCGATGGCGGGGCATCGGATCTACCGTTTGGAGGATCGAGCATGCGGATTGCCGTGCCGAAGGAGACGACGTCTGGGGAGGGCCGTGTTGCGGCGACGCCGGATGTGGTGA
>CALCDT010000169.1 GCA_937900425.1 uncultured Alphaproteobacteria bacterium
GGCGGTCGGCAGTCGGCAGTCGGCAGTCGGCAGTCGGCTTGAAGCCTTCGCATCGGCGGTGCAGTCGTCAAGACCCTTCGACGGGTGTCCCGTCGCCACCCTCCGCAAACCGACTGCCGACTGCCGAACCCCGACTGCCGAACCCGCTATTCCGCCGGAACCTGTTCCGCCAGCTTCTCGCGGAAGGGAGCCGCCGGGTAGATGCCGAGGATGCGCTTTTCGGCGGAGAAGAAGTCGAGTTCCTCGAGCGCCCGGCGCAGCGGAGCGTCGTCCGGGTGACCCTCGACGTCGGCATAGAACTGGGTGGCGAAGAACTGGCCGCCGAGCTGGTAACTTTCCAGCTTGGTCATGTTGATGCCGTTGGTGGCGAAGCCGCCGAGCGCCTTGTAGAGCGCCGCCGGAATGTTGCGCACCCGGAAGACGAAGGTGGTGATGACCGGGCCGTTGCCGGCCGCGGCGTGGGCCGGCGTCTTCGACAGGATGACGAAGCGCGTGGTGTTGTGGGCGGCGTCCTCGACGTCGCGGGCGAGGATGTCGAGGCCGTAGATCTCGGCGGCGCGCGCCGGGGCGAGGGCGGCGCGGGTCGGGTCTCCGGATTCGGCGACGAGGCGGGCGGCGCCGGCGGTGTCGCCGGAGATCTTCGGCGACAGGCCGAGGCTGCGGATGATGCCGCGGCACTGGCCGAGGGCGTGGACGTGGCTCTCGACGGTCTTCAGGCCCTCGAGCGTCGCCCCCTTCGGCGCCATCAGCTGGAAGCGGATCGGCAGGAAGTATTCGCCGACGATGTGGAGCTGCGAATTCGGCAGCAGGTGGTGGATGTCGGCGACCCGCCCGGCGAGCGAATTCTCGATCGGGATCATGGCGAGGTCGACCGACCCGCTCTCGACCGCGACGAAGCAGTCCTCGAAGGTCGGGCACGGCATCGGGGTGCAGTCGGGGTAGACGTCGAGGCTGGCGATCTCTGAATTGGCGCCGCGCTCCCCCTGGAATGCGACGCGCAGGGCGGTGGTCATCTCGGTCTCTTCCAGGTCGGTGCGCTTGCGGCCCTCCGCGAGGGCCGGACTGCCATAGCCGAGGCCCGCCGGGCCCGACAAGCGCAAAGTCGCGCGCCGGGCCGCGCCTCTGGGCCCGGATCGCTCCGGATGCCCTCAGCCGCCGAGCCGGCGGCGGGCTTCCTCGAGGTCGTGGGGCGTGTCGACGCCGAGCGGCACGTCGGCGACGAGGGCGACGTCGATCCGCATGCCGGCCTCGAGCAGGCGGAGCTGCTCGAGCTTCTCGCGCGTCTCGAGTTCGGAGGGCGGCAGATCGACGAAGCGGGCGAGGGCCGGGCGGCGGTAGGCGTAGAGGCCGATGTGGTGGTAGAGCGGCCCGGGGCCGTGGGGCGCGCTGGCGCGGGTGAAATAGAGCGCCCGCATCCGGTCCGGGGCGATCCGGGTGCCGACGACCTTGACGACGTTCGGGTTGGTGCGCTCTTCCTCCACGGTGATCTCGGCGGCGATGGTGGCGACGTCGACCGCGGGATCGGCGAGCGGGGCGAAGCAGGCGCGGATCGCCTCGGGCGCCACGGTCGGCAGGTCGCCCTGGACGTTGACCACCACCTCGGCCTCGCCGTTCGGATCGATCCGGCCGAGCGCCTCGAAGATGCGGTCGGAGCCGCTCGGATGGTCGGACCGGGTCAGGATGGCGTCGCCGCCGGCGGCGCGCACCGCGTCGACGATCTCGGCCGCGTCGGCCGCCACCACCACCGGCCCGATCCCGGCCTCGCAGGCCCGCCGCCAGACGTGGACGATCATCGCCTCGCCGGCGATTTCGGCGAGCGGCTTGCCCGGCAGGCGGGTGCTGGCCATGCGGGCGGGCACGAGGACGACGGCGGAGGGGCGGCGCGGGGAGGAAACGTCGGTCATGGATCGGCGGCCGGATCGCTGCGGCGGCGAAGGCCGCCTCGGGGAGGGAACGCCCATCCATAGACCATCGGCGCGCCGCGGGGAAACAGCGGGAAGCAAACCGCCGGGCGGCGGGATCGGCCCGATCGGCGGCACGCGGCGCGGGCGCCGGGCCGGCTTCTCCCGCGCCGCGGAAAAACAGCTTCTCGGTGGCCGTGAAGCCGGCGGCGGCAAGGCCGTACGGGCCTGTGGTATCGCCGCATCGGGGGGCGAAAATTAGACGTTCTCTATGGACAGGCGCCGCGAAATGTCGATAACGTCCGCTGCGAAGATGGCCGAAAGGCCGTCGTTTTCGGCCTGCTGCGAAGCGGAGATCCGCCCTTCGCCGCGGTGCCTCGGGCGGAGCGGCGCCGAGATGCCGCACCGCACGCGTTGATCCTGGAGCCCTCTCGATATGGATTCTTTCGAGTTCAACAAGATCGCCGGCACGGTGCTCGGCACGCTGCTCTTCGCCATGGGGCTCGGCTTCGTGGCCGAAGGCATCTTCCATGTGGAAGCCCCGGAGCAGCCCGGCTACGTGATCGAGGTGGCCGACGAGGGCGCGGCGGCCGGGGGCGAGGAAGAGGCCGAGCAGCCGATCACCGCCCTGCTGGCGAGCGCCGACGTCGGCAAGGGCGAAGGCGTCGCCAAGAAATGCGCCGCCTGCCACGACTTCACCAAGGGCGGCCCGAACAAGACCGGCCCCAATCTCTGGGGCGTCCTCGGCCGCACCCCGGGCACCCATGAGGGCTTCGGCTATTCCGGCGCGATGGTCGAGTTCGGCAAGTCGCACACCTGGAATTTCGAGACCCTCAGCGACTTCATCCACAATCCGAAGGCCGACGTTCCGGGCACCTCGATGGGCTTCGCCGGCATCAAGAAGCCCGACGAGCGCGCCAACCTCCTCGTCTACCTGCACTCGCTGTCGGACGCGCCGGAGCCGCTGCCGACGGAGTGAGTCTCGGGTTTCGCCCGACCGAGGACCCGTCGATAGAAAAGCCTCGCCGATTCGATTTCGGCGAGGCTTTTTCGTATCGGCAGTTCAACGCAGCCGGCGACGACGGGGGTGCGGACGCTCCCCCTCCCCGACGGTCGCCTTCGCGACCCGGCCGAGGCGGGGGCCGCGACGGCCGAGGCCGCTCACACCGTCTTGTCGACGTGCTCGGCGGCGCCTTCGCCGGCCGCTCCCGGCTTGGGGCCGCCGCGGGCGACGCCGACCATCGCCGGACGCAGCACCCGCTCGCCGATGACGTAGCCGTCCTGGACGACCTGGACCACCGTTCCCGAAGCGACTTCCGGATTCGGAACCTCGAACATCGCCTGGTGGAAATTCGGGTCGAACCGTTCGCCGGTCGGCGAGATCTTGCGCACGCCGAATTTCTCGAAGCTCGCCAGCAGGCCGCGCTCGGTCATCTCGACGCCTTCGAGCAGCGCGGTGAGGGCGGCGTCGGCGCCGGCCCGGGTTTCGGCGGGAACGGCGTCGAGGGCGCGGCGCAGGTTGTCGCCGACCTGCAGCATGTCGCGGGCGAAGTTGGCCACCGCATACTGGCGGGCGTCCTTGACCTCGCGCTCGGTGCGCCGGCGCAGGTTCTCCATTTCGGCCAGCGTGCGCAGCAGCTGGTCCTTCATCTCGGCGATCTGGGTCTCGGCGGCGGTGCCGGCGGCCTTCGGCTCCGCGGCGGTCTCGGCCGCGGCCTCGCCGGCGTCGACCGGCGTCTCGTCGGTCCGGTTGTCGTCGCTCATCGTCGTCCTCTCCACTCGATCGGGCCGCCGCGGCGCCCTCGCGGCGAGCGCGTGACGGTTCGGGCGGCGAAAGGGGCTGTCGGCGCCCGATATCAGCGTTCGGCCGGGAAAAATCAAGTCGCGAGACGGCCGGTGGCGGCGGGCGCCACCTCGGCGGGGCGCCTCCGACCTGCCGCCGTCCCGCGGCTGCCGCCGTGCGGGCACCTCCCCGTCCCCTCGCCGACCGGAGCCGCGGCGGGCCGGCGTCAGCCCAGCATCCGGCTGACGAGGCGGGCGGTGTAGTCGACCATCGGCACGATGCGGGCGTAGTTGAGCCGGGTCGGGCCGATGACGCCGACGACGCCGACCACCCGCTGCTCGCTGTCGCGGTAGGGCGCGGCGACCAGCGAGGAGCCGGACATCGAGAAGAGCTTGTTCTCCGAGCCGATGAAGATGCGCACGCCGTCGCCGGAATCGGCGAGGCCGAGCAGCTGGATCAGGTCCTGCTTGGTCTCGAGGTCCTCGAACAGCAGGCGGACCCGTTCCAGATCCTCGAGCGCGCGCAGATCTTCCAGCAGGTTGGCGCGGCCGCGCACGATCAGCGTCTCCGGCCGCCCGCCCGACGCCTGGCTCCAGCTGGCGAGGCCGGTGTCGACCACCTTCTGCGTCAGCGCGTCGAGTTCGGCGCGGTGACGGCTGATGTCGCGTTCCAGTTCCGCGCGCGCCTCCGACAGGGTGCGGCCGCGGATGTGGGCGTTGAGATAGTTGGAGGCCTCGGCGAGGGCGGAGGGCGGCAGGCCGGCAGGCAGGTCGACGAGGCGGTTTTCGACGGCACCGTTCTCGGCGACCAGCACCACCAGCGCCCGCGTCGGCTCGATGCGCACGAACTCGATGTGCTTGAGCACCATGTCGGCCTTGGCGGTGAGCACGACGCCCGCCCCGCGCGACAGGCCGGACAGCATCTGGCTCGCCTCGGTCAGCACCGATTCCATCGAGGCGGTGCGGCCGGAACCGCGGACCTGCGCCTCGATCGAGACCCGCTCCTCGGCGGTGAGGTCGCCGATCTCCAGCATGGCGTCGACGAAGAAGCGCAGGCCGCGGTCGGTCGGCAGGCGGCCGGCGCTGGTGTGCGGCGCGAAGATCAGGCCGGCGCGTTCGAGGTCGGACATGACGTTGCGCACCGAGGCCGGCGACAGCGCCATCGGCAGCATCCGCGAGAGATTGCGCGAGCCGACCGGCTCGCCGGTCTCGAGATAGCTCTCGACGACGCGGCGGAAGATCTCGCGCGAGCGCTGATCGAGATCGCGCAGCAGGGAGGGTGTTTCCGGTGTCGAGGCGGGCTGTCCCATGAAGGTGGCGAAGATTCCGTCTGCTCTGTGCTTCCCCCAATATGGGGGACATCCCGCCGCAAATAAACAGGCTTTCGGCCGCGAAGTCCGCCTCCGGCCTCCGGTTCGCCGCCGCGCGCCGCTTTCTCCGCTTTGCCTCGCCCGGGCCATTCGCTACAAGGCGCCGATCACGGATCGACAATCGCGAAAGACGTCTCTGCCATGCGCCCATCGAAGAGAGCCCCGGACGAGTTGCGCCGCGTCAGCCTGGAGCGGGCCGTCTCCAAGCACGCCGAGGGCTCCTGCCTCGTCAAGTTCGGCGACACCCACGTGCTCTGCACCGCCAGTCTCGAGGACCGGGTGCCGCCGTGGCTGCGCGGCGGCGGCAAGGGCTGGGTCACCGCCGAATACGGCATGCTGCCGCGCTCGACCGACGAGCGCATGCGCCGCGAGGCGAGCGCCGGCAAGCAGTCGGGCCGCAGCCTCGAGATCCAGCGCCTGATCGGCCGCTCGCTGCGCGCGGTGGTCGACCTCGTCGCCCTCGGCGAGAAGCAGATCACCGTCGACTGCGACGTGATCCAGGCCGACGGCGGCACCCGCACCGCCGCGATCACCGGCGGCTTCGTCGCCCTCCACGACTGCCTGACCTGGATGCGTGCGCGCAACATGATCGGCGACAAGGTGATCAAGGACCACGTCGCCGCGATCTCCTGCGGCATCCACCAGGGCGTGCCGGTGCTCGACCTCGACTACGCCGAGGATTCCACTGCCGAGACCGACGCCAACTTCGTCATCACCGGCACGGGCGGCATCGTCGAGATCCAGGGAACGGCCGAGGGCGCGCCTTTCTCGGAGGAGGAATTCGCGGCCCTGCTCGGCCTCGCCAAGACCGGCGTGACCCGGCTGGTCGAACTGCAGAAGCTGGCGCTCGCCTGACGCGGCCGGCCCTCGCCGCCGGTCAGCCGGTGACGAGAGCGCTGCGGATCAGCCCCTCGCGGACCTTGTTCTTGTGCTCGGCGACCATGCCGGGAATGAGGAAGGCGTCGACCAGCACCCAGATCGCGGTGCCGAGCAGCAGGACGAAGCCGACGCCGACGGCGGAGAGCAGCACGCCGGCGAGCGTCAGCACGAGCAGGCCGGTCCCGGACCGCGTGTGACCGAGATAGAAGCGGTGGACGCCGAGCCCGCCGAGAAAGAACCAGATGAGATAGGCGGCGCCGGTCGACTTCGCCTCGTTGGTCACGCGCTGTTCGATGAGGATCTGCTGTTCGGTGGTGAGCGCCATGGCGGTGAGCCCCCAATTGGTTGTGTGCCGGAAGGCTTCACATTTTAAGATTGCATTCCCGCCTCTTGCAATCCCTCCGCGCGAGGCGACAGGATGCGGCGACGAGCGAGGATGAGACTGCGATGACCTCCACCACCCCGTCGGCCTCCATGACCCCGTCGACGCCGGCGGCGCGGCGGATCGACGGCAGGCGCCTGCTCGTCGCCAGCCACAACAAGGGCAAGATCCGCGAGCTCGAATTCCTGCTCGGCGGCCTGACGCTCGACCTCGTCACCGCCGGCGAACTCGGCCTGCCCGAGCCCGAGGAGACCGGCACCACCTTCGTCGAGAACGCGCGGATCAAGGCGCTCGCGGCCGCGACGGCGGCCGGCGAGGTGGCGCTCTCCGACGACAGCGGGCTCTGCGTCGAGGCGCTCGGCGGCGCGCCCGGCGTCTACACCGCCGACTGGGCCGGCCCCGACCGCGACTGGGACCGGGCGATGCGGCTGGTCGAGGAGGAGCTGCAGAAGGTCGGCGCCACGGCGCCGGAGCAGCGCCGGGCGAAATTCGTCTCGCTGCTCTGCCTCGCCTGGCCGGACGGCCACACCCAGGAATATCTCGGCGAGCGCGAGGGCACCCTCGTCTGGCCGCCTCGGCGCGGACCGATCTCCTACGGCTACGACCCGGTGTTCATGCCGGACGGCGAGGACAAGACCTTCGGCCAGATGACGGCGGAGGAGAAGCACGGCTCGATCTGGACCGCGCCCGGCCCGCTGTCGCACCGCGCCCGCTCGGTGAAGAACCTCGTCGCCGGTGCTTTCCCGGAGGGCATCCGGCCGTGAGCCTCGCCGACCTCCGCGCGTCTTCGTCCCCTTCCACAACGGCCGGCGGCCTCGCGCGCCACGCCGCGGCGGGTGCCGGCACGCCGGCGGTCGGTTTCGGCGTCTACGTGCACTGGCCGTTCTGCGCGGCCAAGTGCCCCTATTGCGACTTCAACAGCCACGTCCGCCACGTCGCGCCCGACCAGAAGCGCTTCGCCGCGGCGCTCGTGCGCGAGCTCGGCCACTTCGCGGAACGCACCCCCGGCCGGCGGGTCACCTCGGTCTTCCTCGGCGGCGGCACGCCGTCGCTGATGGCCCCCGAAACGGTCGAGACCGTGCTCTCGGCGATCGCCGGCTACTGGAGCGTCGACGAGGCGGCCGAGATCACCATGGAAGCCAACCCGTCGTCGGTGGAGGCGGAACGGTTCCGCGGCTACCGCGCCGCCGGCGTCAACCGGCTGTCGCTCGGCGTCCAGGCGCTGCACGACGCCGACCTCAAGGCCCTCGGACGACTGCACGACGCCGCGACCGCGCTCGCCGCGATCGAGACGGCGCGGGCGACCTTTCCGCGCCTCTCCTTCGACCTGATCTACGCCCGCCCCGGCCAGACGCCGCAGGCCTGGGAGGCGGAGCTGACCCGCGCGCTCGACCTCGCCGCCGACCATCTCTCGCTCTACCAGCTCACCATCGAGCCGGACACCGCCTTCGCCGCGCTGCACGCCGCCGGCAAGCTGCAGATCCCCGACCCCGACCTCGCCGCCGACCTCTACGCCCTCACCCAGCAGGTGACGGAAGCGCGCGGTCTGCCGGCCTACGAGATCTCCAACCACGCCGTGCCCGGCGCGGAGAGCCGCCACAACCTGACCTACTGGCGCTACGGGGAATATGTCGGCGTCGGCCCCGGCGCCCACGGCCGCCTCGCCTCCGGTGCCGGCGTGTCCGCGCAGATCGGCGGCGGGCCGGACGAAGCCACCGGCCGCGTCGCCACCGTCACCGAGCGGTCGCCGGAAGCCTGGCTCGCCGCCGTCGAGGCGGAGGGCCACGGCGTCGTCTTCGAGGAGGAGATCGTCGGCGAGAGCGCCGGCGACGAGATGCTGGTGATGGGCCTGCGTCTCCTCGAAGGCATCGACCCCGCCCGCTACACCGCCCTCTCCGGCCGAACCCTCGACCCGCGCCGCCTCGCGGACCTTCAGGCCCACGGCATGGTGGAGGAACTCCCGAACGGCCACCTGCGCGCCACCCGGGAGGGCTGGTTCGTGCTCGACGCGGTGGTGGCGGACCTCGCGGCGTGAGAATCGGGAAGATGGAAAGTCGCCGATGAGAATTTCCGCTTCCCGCTGCACCCGGAGCCAGCGCCGATGAATGTTGTGGTTACGGCAAGGTGAGAATGGAACCGCCCCGACTCGGGAATAAAGGGAGTCTAGAGGAATGGACGAGATTTATTATCAGATAAGAACACTGGCAATGGCATTATCGTTTATAACATTTATTATTATCGGCCTTGCTAATAAGTACATTTTAGCAAGAGAATATCATTGCAATCCATCAATGCGCCCATATATAAATAAAGTCTTTATATTGTACTTTCCAAAACCAAATTGCCCGGAACATATATTACGACCCTCCAGAATACTTACAAGAATAGCGCTCCTTTCGTTGTTATCCTTTATTGTTATAGAGTATGCGACTCCCTCTGGTAGGGTTGATCTCGAAGGTAAGATGCGTTTTGTGGATTGATTCTATTTTCGGATCATCGTGAGTGTATTTGTATTGTATGCAGGACAAGAGCTTGAAGGGGCGGCGGCACGGCAGGGCGTGTTGACCCGATTCCCGATCCCACGCTGCTCCTGATCCCACGCTGCTCGATGCCCCGCAGCGCCTTCGCCCTTTCGACGCCCCCCTCACGCCCCCGCGAAGGCCCTGACCGGCGCCTGCACCAGCCGCGGCACGCCGCCGGTGACGGCGTAGATGGCGAGGCCGCGGTCGTTGGTGCCGTCGGAGTTGAAGCGGAACAGGCCGTTGACCGAGGAGATGAAGCCCTGGCGGTTGGCGATGATCGCCGGCTCGAAGCGGCGCGGGCCGGCCTGTTTGACGAGACCGCAGGCGAGCAGGGCGGCGTCGTAGGCGAGGCTGGCCTTGGGGAAGGGCGCGAGGCCGAAGGCGACGCGGTAGCGCCCGGCGAAGGCCTCGTGGCGATCGAGCTCGGGGGCCGGGAACAGGCCGCCGGACAGCGCGGCGTTGCCGGTCACCGCCGGGTCGTTCCACTGGCCGGAGCCGAGATAGGTGACGGTGGAGGGCGAGAGGCCCGCCGCCGTCAGCGCCCGGGCGGCCTCGCCGATGGTCGGCGCGCCGTCGGGCAGGAACAGCGCCTCGATCTGGTCGCGGTTGGCGGCGAGGGCGGAGATGCGGGCCGGCAGGTCGGCGGCGGTCTCGAAGCGCTCGACCTGGACGATGCGCACGTTGCGCGCCGCCGCACTCTGGCGCAGGCCCGCTTCGGCGAGGTTGCCGGCGGCCGAGGCCGAGATCAGCGCCGCGACCGAACGCTTGCCCATGACCGAGGCCTGGGTCACCATCTGGCGGACCTCGTCGCCGATCAGGAAGCCCATGATGTAGACGCCCGGCCCGGCGACGCTCGGGTCGGACGAGAAGGCGATCACCGGCACGTTGGCGGCGCGGGCGACCGGCCCGGCGCCGCGCACCTCGGCCCCGAAGAACGGCCCGAGGATAAGTTCGGCCCCCTCGGCGAGCGCCTGCTGGGCGGCGAGCTGGCCGCCCTCGGTGGTGCCGCCGGAATCCTTGACGAGGATGGTGACGTCGGCACCGACGAAATCGTCGAGCGCCATCGCCGCGGCGTTGCGCAGGGCCGTCGCGATCGTGGCGCCCTCGCCGCCGGCCGAGCGCGGCACCAGCAGCGCCACCTTGACGCTGCCCGTGCCGATGACGTCGCCCGACGGCAGCCGCGTCGCCGGGCCGGCCGGCAGGGTCGGGGCGATCGGTCCGCCGAGCTGGCCGCCGTCGTCGGTCGGCCCCGACAAAGGCGTGCATCCGGCGAGGCCGAGCGTGCCGGCCCCCACCATCGCCAGGACCTGCCGGCGCGATGCCCCGGCCGGCCGCAGCGCGCGGCTTTCGTCGTCGTAGCCCATGGCTCGTCCGCCTCCCTCGCAAGCCGGAACCGGACACGGCGCCACCCCGATCGGCGCCCGCATCCGGACGATGTCCGTCGATCCCGCCCGCGACTCCCGCCAAGGGGTGCCTCGCCGCCGGCGGCATCACGCTTCATCTGACGGACTCCCAAGGCTTTTTGCAACACGGGCCGCCGATTTTTCCTCGAATCGGCGAAACCGCCGCCCGCCGACCGCCGCGCCGCCCTCGTCGTCTCCCGGCCGGGGCGCCGTTCGGGCCACCGTTCGAGACGACGCCGGGACCACCGGAAACGTTGCGGGCGGGACGGCGCCGCCCCGTCCGTGCTAGAGCCTCCCTGCCAGAGCCTCGTCGACCAGAGGCGCACGAGGGACCCCGGATGGCGCAGCGACGCCCCGACGAGCCGCAGACATCGCCGCGACAGGAAACGGGGCCGGAGCCGCGCGAGCGGTCGCCGGGCTATTCGATCGACGGTGCCCACTTCCCCGCTCCCACGCTCGCCCCCGGCCTCTATCCGGTGGCGACGCCGATCGGCAATCTCGCCGACGTCGGCCTCCGGGCGCTGCAGGTGCTGGCCGCCGCCGATCTGATCGCCTGCGAGGACACCCGCGTCAGCCGCGTGCTGCTCGATCGCTACGGCATCCGCCGGCCGCTCGTCGCCTATCACGAGCACAACGCCGCCCGCGAGCGGCCCCGGCTGCTGGCCGCCTTGACGCTCGGCAAGGCGGTGGCGCTGATCTCCGACGCCGGAACGCCGCTGATCTCCGACCCCGGCTATAAGCTGGTCGAGGAGGCGCTGGCCGACGGACACGCGGTGACGCCGATCCCCGGCGCCTCGGCGCTGCTCGCCGCCCTCCTCGCCAGCGGCCTGCCGACCGACGCCTTCCTGTTCGCCGGCTTCCTGCCGTCGAAATCCGGGCAGCGGCGCCAGAAGCTCGGCCGCTTCGCGGATCTGCCGGCGACTCTCGTCTTCTACGAATCGCCGCACCGCGCCGCCGAGACGCTGGCCGACATGGCCGCGGTTCTCGGAGCCGACCGGCCGGGCGCCCTCGCCCGCGAACTCACCAAGCGGTTCGAGGAGGTGCGGCGCGGCACGCTCGCCGAACTCGCCGCCTCGGCGCGGGACCAGCCGCCGCGCGGCGAAGTCGTGCTGCTCGCCGGCCCGCCGATCGACAAGGCCGCCGGCGGCGACGACCTCGACGCCATGCTGCTCGACGCGCTCGCGACGATGCCGATGGGCCGGGCCGCCGGCGAGGTCGCCCGCGCCACCGGCCGCTCGCGCAAGGAGGTCTACGCCCGGGCGCAGACGCTGAAGGCCGTCGCCGGCGCCGCTCCCTCCGGCGAAGCGGACGGAGCCGACGACGACGAGCCCCGCCCGGACGCCCCGGCCGGTGAGGGGGAGACGCCGTGAG
>CALCDT010000170.1 GCA_937900425.1 uncultured Alphaproteobacteria bacterium
ACGCGGCGAGCCCGCCGGACGATCCCCGGCCGCGCCTGCTGATGAGCGCGCGCGTCCGCCCGCTCGATCAGGCCCGCGTGCGGGCGCTGGCCGCCGGCGCCGGCGTCGTCGTCGTCTGCGGCCGCTTCGAGGGGGTCGACGAGCGCGTGATCGAGGCCCGCGGCCTCGAGGAGGTCTCGATCGGCGACTACGTGCTTTCGGGCGGCGAACTCGCCGCCATGGTGCTGCTCGACGCCGTCGTCCGCCTGCTGCCCGGCGTCATGGGCAACGCCGAATCCGGCACGACGGAAAGCTTCGAGACCGGGATGCTCGAGCATCCGCACTACACCCGCCCGCCGCTGTTCGAGGGCCGGGCGATCCCCGAGGTGCTGACCTCCGGCGACCACGCCCGCATCGCCCGCTGGCGCCGGCAGGAGGCCGAACGCCTCACCGCCGCCCGCCGCCCCGACCTCCTCGATCCGCCGCGGACCTGAACCCGCGCGCCGCTGGATTCAGCCGTCGCGGGTCGTCGCCGCCGCCCGGCTGCGCAGCCGTCGGCGCACCTCGGCGGAGACGCCGAGCATGTCGGCGATGCGGCCGACCACGGCGTCCTCGACCTCCTGTGCGGCGCCATCGGCGTAGACGAGATCCCACAGCATCTCGACGATGCGTTCGCGCCCGGCGACGTCCATCCGCCGGTTGAGGATCGCCGTGAAGTCGCCGAGGTCGACCGCCTCCTGGTCGCGGCGGCGGGCCTCCTCGACGAGACGCGCGGTCTGCGAGGTGCTGAGGCGGAACGTGTTGCGCAGCGCGTCGTGGAGGCTCTGGCGCTCGACCTCGGTCGCCGAGCCGTCGACGGCGATGGTGTGGACCATCAGCGCGGCGAGCGCGACCTTCTCGTCGAGCACGGCCTCGGCCGGATCGCCGAGACCGGCGATGTCGCGAAGCATCGATAGCAGCGTCTCGAACAAGGGGACCCCTCTCCCGCGGCCTGTGGCCGCGCCTGCCGTCCGCACCCGGTCCGGCCGGTGTCGGGCCGGCGGGTCGGGTCGGTCTCGTGGAGAAGGATAGGAAGCCGGCGCCGCCGGGGAAACGGCGCAGGACGCTGCGGCACGCGGTGCCGGACCGACTGCGGCTTTGCGGCCACAGTCGCCGGATCAGCCGAGCAGGGCTTCCAGCGCCGGATAGACCGCCGGATTGCCGGCGATCACCGGGTTGCCGCCGGTGAGCCCGCCGCCGGCGAGGAAGTCGTTGGTGACGCCGCCGGCGCCGCGAACGACGGCGATCGCCGCGAGGCAGTCCCACGAGTTGATGTGCCGCTCGACATAACCGAGCAACCGGCCGCAGCCGACGTAGGCGAGGCCGAGCGCGCCCGAGCCCTCGCGGTGGAACATGCCGCCCTGGTCGAGCAGCCGGCGCACCAGCGGATAGAACGGCTCCGGCCCGACCCGGGTCGAATAGCCGAGGCTGACGAGGCCGTGGTCGAGCCGCTCGGAGGTCGACACCGCGATCGGCGCGCCGTTGAGCGTCGCCGGCGCGCCGCGCCGGGCGAGGAACAGCTCGTCGCGGGCCGGGGCGTAGAGCGCGCCGATCTCGATCTCGCCGCCGCGCACGAAGGCGACCGAGACGCACCAGCTCGAAAGGCCGCAGATGAAGGGCTGGGTGCCGTCGATCGGATCGACTACCCAGATGCCCTGGCCCTCGGCAAGGTCGCTCATGCCGGTCTCTTCGCCGAGGAAGGCGTCCTCGGGGAAGGCCTCGGCGATGCGGGCGCGGATCAGCAGCTCGGTCTCGACGTCGGCCTCGCTGGCGAGGTCCTGCACGCCCTTGACCTTGACGGTCAGGGTGCCGAGCCGGCGGAAATAGTCGTGGGCGAGCGCCCCGGCGTCGCGGACGAGATCGCTGACGAATTCGAAGCGGCGGTCGATGGCGACGTCGGTCATGGGGCTCCCTCGGGCTGGCTGGTGCGGCCGTCCATAGCACCTCGCCCCGCCGCCCGGAACCGGCCCCGCCGCATGGCCGCCCCGCGACCCGCTCCGGCCCCCGTCTCCCGCGCCTCCCTGGCCCCGTGAGGATCACGCGACGTCGGGCAGCAGCACCAGAAGGTCGGTCACCCCGACGTCGACGCCGGCCTGGGTCAGCAGCGTCGTCACCTGGCCGCGGTGGTGGGTCTGGTGGTTGAAGAGGTGGGCGAGAACGTCGCCGAGCCGCTTGTGGTTGGCTTCGCCGTTGATCCGGCGATAGGCGAGCGGAACGGCGAGGTCGTCGTCGACGAGGCTCTCGGTGAGCGCGTCGATCAGGTCGTCGAGGTGGTCGCGCCGGCGCCTGAGCGCGGAAAGCTCGGTCTCGACGACCGCGTCGAGCGCGGCCGGCATCTCGAGATCGTCGAGATTGCGGGCGAGCGCCGCCGCGCCCGGATGCCGCGCCAGCCGCTTCAGCCAGATCGTGTCTGCGACGACGAGATGGTTGAGCGTGCCGAGGATCGAGCCGAAGAAGGCCCCGCGATCACGCGCCACCTCCTCCGCGGACAGCCGCGCGGCCGCCTCGTAGACCTTGCCGTTCATCCAGCGATTGTAGCGGGAAAGGAGGCGGAAGCGGTCGAGGTCGGACATGGGCGGCTCCGGGCGGACGCAAGAGCGGCGAAGCATGCGGCGCGCCGATCCCGATTTCCAATCAAAGGAAGTGATGACGGCGCGGCGACCGGCTGATGAATCGTCCCTCTTTCCCGCGACATCTTGACATTTCCGCCGATCTGGCGGAAGAACCCGGCCATCGAAACGAGGTACCGGTCGATGGACCGTCTTGTCGCCCCGATGCCGAATGCCGCCGCCGGACGTCTCGTCCGCTCGATGGCGCTCGCCACGACGACGAAAACGACCACGACCTGAACGACCCTCTCGCGCCCGCATCGCTTCTCCCGGGCCGGGAGGGCGAGCCGGCCGGCGCCTCGGACACCTCCCAGAGCGAGATTTCCGATCAGCCCCGCCGGTGAGGCCGGGGAGGCGATGGCCATTCGGGCTCCGCGAAATCGGTCGGCATCGGCGCCGCACCCGCCGGGACCCCATCAAGGAACGGGAACGACAATGGGTTACAAGGTCGCCGTCGTCGGCGCCACGGGCAACGTGGGCCGGGAAATGCTCTCCATCCTCGCCGAGCGCGGCTTCCCCGCCGACGAGGTGATCGCGGTCGCCTCGCGCCGCAGCCAGGGCCGCGAGGTGTCCTTCGGCGACAAGACGCTCAAGGTCCAGGCGCTCGACTTCGTCGACTTCTCGCAGATCGACATCTGCCTGATGTCGGCCGGCGGCGAGGCCTCCAAGCTTTGGTCGCCGAAGATCGGCGCCGCCGGCTGCGTCGTCATCGACAATTCCTCGGCCTTCCGCATGGATCCGGACGTGCCGCTGATCGTGCCGGAAGTGAACGCCGACGCGGTGGCGGGCTTCACCAAGAAGAACATCATCGCCAACCCGAACTGCTCCACCGCCCAGCTCGTCGTGGCGCTGAAGCCGCTGCACGAGAAGGCGACCATCAAGCGCGTCGTCGTCTCGACCTACCAGTCGGTCTCCGGCGCCGGCAAGGAGGCGATGGACGAGCTGTTCGAGCAGACCCGCGCGATCTTCGTGTCCGATCCGGTCGAAGCCAAGAAGTTCCCCAAGCGCATCGCCTTCAACCTCATTCCGCACATCGACGTCTTCATGGAGGACGGCTTCACCAAGGAAGAGTGGAAGATGACGGCGGAGACCAAGAAGATCCTCGATCCGAAGATCAAGCTCACCGCCACCTGCGTGCGCGTGCCGGTCTTCGTCTCGCATTCGGAATCGGTCAACATCGAGTTCGAGAACCCGATCTCGGCCGACGAGGCCCGCGACATCCTGCGCGAGGCCCCCGGCTGCCTCGTCATCGACAAGCGCGAGGCCGGCGGCTACGTCACCCCCTACGAGGCGACCGGCGAGGACGCCACCTACATCTCCCGCATCCGCGAGGACCCGACCGTCGACAACGGCCTCGCCATGTGGGTGGTCTCCGACAACCTGCGCAAGGGCGCGGCCCTCAACGCCGTGCAGATCGCCGAGGTTCTGGTCAACCGCGGCCTGCTGAAGCGCAAGGCCGCCGCCTGAGGATTTGGGGCCTTCGTGCTCCGCTGAGATGAAAGGCGCTCGCGAGGCCGGTCCTCGCGGGCGCTTTCTTTGCAGTCACGACGGAACCGGGGAAAGCACCCCCGCCGAGCGTATACCGCGATCGTTTGAAGCGACCTCTCTTCGCCCTCATCACGACCGTTTCGCTTCTACCTGAGCAAGCCGATGGACTCCGGTCATCGGCGCAGCGAACTCATCTCTCCACGAGCGGCAACGCCGCGGCGACCGTCTCGATCGGGAGAAAGAGCATCCGGCTGTCCTGCGGGTATTCGATGAACTCCGCGCAGCGGAGATAGAATCGCCGCGCCGGCTCGTCCTTGGCATGCACCAGCACCGCCGCGATACCGATGGTTTCGGAGACGGCGACGATCCGGCGCAGCGCGTCGAAGAGCAGATCGGTGCCGAGGCCCCGACCTGCGACGCTGCGATCGACGGCGAGGCGGCCGATCACCGACACCGGGATCGCGTCCGGGGCGTTGCGTCGGAGCCGGCCGGGGGCCGACGCCCGCTCGATCGCCCCAGCCGAAAGACAGTAGTAGCCGACGACCGCGTCACCATTGCAGACGACATAGGTGCGAGAAAACCGGCTCTCGTTCTTGCGGGCGCGGAGACGAAGCCAGTCGTCGAGGATCGGGTCGCCACAGTGAAAGGCGGAAAGTTCGTGCTCGGCCGCGAGAGGCGCCGGTGCCTTGCCTAGCGGTCCCATTGCGGAATCCGCCGCATCAGCGCTTCGAGTTTCGGCCCCGGAGCGGGCGGGGCGTCGAGCGCCCGGACGAAGGCGTCGTATCGCTCGGCGTCCAGCGTGAACAGACGCTGATCGAGCAGCACGTCGATCGCTTCGCGCCGCGCGCTCTCGATCATGAACTCGGTGCGCGTCTTGCCGAGGGCCGTGGCGGCATCGTCGATCAGCCGGCGCGTCTCCGCCTCGATACGCAGGTTGACGCTGCCGCCCCGCCTGCCGCGCGTTGCGCGCGCGACAGCCGATGCAGGGTCACCCGAGACGGAAGCGGCGGTGGGAGAGCTTTTCGACATCGGAAGAATGTGTCGCTACGTATAGACATTGTCAATACGACCTGTTGGTCAGGCCGACGGCCTCAGGCCCTCAGATCGGCAACCCCCTCAGCATCTTCGGCAGGTCCCCGCGCTCGCCGGCCGCCTCGCCGATGAACCTCTGCTTGAGCTTGGGCAGGCGGTCGACGAGGCCGAGGCCGAAGGTGCGCAGGGCGCGGATCGGGGCGAGGTCGTTGGAGAACAGGCGGTTGAGCACGTCGGTGACGATGGCCATCTCCGCGGTGTCGAAGCGGCGCCAGCGCTGGTAGCGCTCCAGCACGTCGATCGCACCCGGATCCTCGCCGATCCGCATCGCGCAGACCAGCACCTCGGCCAGCGCCGCGACGTCGCGAAAGCCCATGTTGAGGCCCTGGCCGGCGATCGGGTGGATGCCGTGGGCGGCGTCGCCGACGAGGGCGAAGCGCGGGCGCACGAAGTCGCGGGCGAGGGTGAGGCCGAGCGGGAAGGCCTGCGGCCGGCCGATCACGGACACCTTGCCGAAGCGGTGGCCCATGCGGCGCATCAGTTCCGCTTCGAACAGGATCTCGTCGCCGATCAGCCGGTGGGCGACCGCGGTCTTCTCCGACCAGACGAGCGAGGAGCGGTTGCCCGGCAGCGGCAGCGTCGCGAAGGGGCCGGAGGGGAGGAAATGCTCCTCGGCGCGGCCGTCGTGCGGCAACTCGTGCTCGAGCGTCGCGACGATGCCGGACTGGCCGTAGGACCACGACACCGTGCGGATGCCGGAGAGCGCCCTCAGCTTCGACTTCGCCCCGTCCGCGGCGACGAGCAGGCTCGCCGTGAGCCGGCGGCCGGAGCCGAGGGTGACGTCGGTGCGGGCGGCGGAGACCGAGAAGTCGGCGACGGTGTCGGGCGCGATCAGCGTGACGCCGGCGGCGAGCGCGGCACGGGCGAGCGCGCCGACCATCACCGCGTTCGGCACCATGTGGGCGAAGGGCTCGCCGTTCTCGGTGCGTCCGTCGAAGGTCAGGAACACCGGGCGGACCTTGTCGTCGAGCCGGCTGTCGGTGACGATCATGTCGAGGATCGGCTGCGAGGCCGGGGCGATCTCGTCCCAGACGCCGAGTTCGGCGAGCATGCGCCGCGCCGCCGCGGCGATCGCCGAGGCCCGCGGGTCCTTCGCCGCCTCGGCCGGATCGGTCTGCGGCGGCCGGGCGTCGACCACCGCCACGGAAACGTCGGGGAGCGCCCGGACCAGCGCGAGGCCGAGCGACAGGCCGACGTAGCCGCCGCCGGCGATGACGATGTCGAAGCGGTCCGCGCTCGCGGCGCCCGCGGCGTGTGTCTCGGTCATGGCGGTATCCTCGCTGGCCTGCGTCGCGGCAAGATATAGGCGATCGCGCCCCGCATTCCCATCCGGTGCGCCCCGAAGCCCCGGCGGAGACGGCCGCGACGGGACAGCAGCCCCCGGCGCCGTGGCCGGCGGAACTTCCCCCGCCCGTGACGGTTACCGGGACGCCGAGACGACCGAAAGGCCATGCCCGTGACCACGCTCCGACCGCACCCCTCCACACACCGCCCCCCGGTCGCCGCCGACCCGGCGCCGCCCGCCGCCGCCCGCCGCGAAGACCTCGCCGACGGCCTCGGCTGGTTCTCTCTCGCCCTCGGCGTCGTCGAGGTCGTCGCCCCCCGGGCGATCACGACCGCCTGCGGGCTGCGCGGGCTGGAGCCCCTCGTCCGCCTGTTCGGCCTGCGCGAACTCGCGGTCGGCGCCGGCCTCTTGTCGGCGCCGCGCACGGCCCGCTCGGCCTGGCTGTCGGCCAGGGTCGCCGGCGACGCGCTCGACATCGCCACGGTGATGCTGTTCCGCGGCCGCCACCGCTCCGGCAGCGGCGCCGTCACCCTCGCCCTGCTCGCCGGCGTCCTCGCCGTCGACGCCCTCGCCGCACGGCGGGCGCGGCAGGCCGAGATGGACGCCGAAGCCGCTCCCGAACCGACCGGGCGGGACACCTGGCGCCACCCCTGATACCAAGCTCATGAAGTCCAGACCTGGCGGGACTTCATGAGCGCAGGCAAGCCCGACCGGGCGTCGGCCGGTCAGGCCGAAACCGCATGAATTTCCGACGAGTCGGAAATTCATGCGCCAAGTATGAGCGGGCCGGCCGTCAGTTCAGCAGGACGATGCCGGTGTTGAGCGCCGCGGCGAACAGGCCCCAGGCGAGGTACGGCACCAGCAGCGCCGCCGCGAGGCCGTCGAGCCGCCGGAAGGCGAGGATCGTCGCGACGAGCGCGACCAGCAGTGCGGCGATCACGCCGAGACCGAGGGGCGGCGCCCGCAGCCCGAAGAAGGCGACCGACCAGAAGGCGTTGAGGGCGAGCTGGACGAGGAACAGCCCGATCGCCCGCCCGCGGCCGGGCGCCGCCGCCGGCAGCCGCCAGATCCGCCAGAAGGCCACCGCCATCATCAGGTAGAGCACCGTCCACACCGGCCCGAACACGCCGTTCGGCGGCGTGAAGAACGGCTTGTCGAGACCGGCGTACCAGGTCGGGATCGCGGGAATGGTCGCCGCCGATCCGATCGCCCCCGCCGCCGCGACGAGAAGCACGGAGAGGCCGAGACGCACGACGTCCCGCCCTGTGAAAGTCGGCTGCGTCACCCTCATGATCTCCCCTTCCGCCATTGTCGCCCGGGCCGCGCGGGCCGTGCCGGGGAGATGGGGAGGACCTGGCGAGGTTGCGAGAGGGAGGACAGGCCGCGCGAGACGGGCTGTGACGCGACGTTTCGGGCGCTTCCTCCGGCGGGCCCCCTCATCCGCCCTTCGGGCACCTTCTCCCGCGAGGGGAGAAGGGGGTGGGGAGGCGAGGCTTGGTGCTCTTCGCTCAGAATGCCTTTGCGGCCCGGCATCTCAAGCGCCTGCCCCGTCCTCTTCACTCTCGTCTCGAAAGCCGCCTATCCCCGCCCGCCCCCCTTCTCCCCTCGCGGGAGAAGGTGCCCGAAGGGCGGATGAGGGGGGAGCGGCGGAGAACGGTCCCGAAGGGCGGACGAGGGGGCGGGCGCCGGCCGTAAGCCCGCCCGCCCCGAGCCCTCACGCGTCGTCGAGCAGACGCCGCGCGATCACCTGCGCCTGGATCTCCGCGGCGCCCTCGAAGATGTTCAGAATGCGTGCGTCACACAGCACGCGGCTGATCTGGTACTCGAGGGCGAAGCCGTTGCCGCCGTGGATCTGCAGGGCGTTGTCCGCCGCGGCCCAGGCGACGCGGGCGCCGAGCAGCTTGGCCATGCCGGCCTCGAGGTCGCAGCGCTTGCCCTCGTCCTTCTGGCGCGCCGAATAGTAGGTCAGCTGGCGGGCGATGTGGACCTCCACCGCCATCATCGCCAGCTTGTCGGCGACGCGCGGAAACTCGATCAGCGGCCGGCCGAACTGGATCCGCTCCTCGGCATACTTCAGGCCGATGTCGAGCGCCGACTGGGCGACGCCGACCGCGCGCGCCGCGGTCTGGATGCGGGCGCTCTCGAAGGTCTGCATCAGCTGCTTGAAGCCCTGGCCCTCGACGCCGCCGAGCAGGTTCTCCGCCGGCACCTCGAAGCCGTCGAAGGCGATCTCGTATTCCTTCATGCCGCGGTAGCCGAGCACCTCGATCTCGCCGCCGGACATGCCCTCCGCCGGGAACGGCACCGCGTCGGTGCCGCGGGGCTTGGGCGCGAGGAACATCGACAGGCCTCGATAGCCCGGCTCCTCCGGGTTGGTGCGGGTCAAAAGCGTCATCAGGTCGGCGCGGACCGGATGGGTGATCCAGGTCTTGTTGCCGGTGACCTTGTAGACCTCGCCGTCCTTCACCGCCCGGGTGCGCAGCGAGCCGAGGTCGGAGCCGGTGTTGGGCTCGGTGAAGACGGCGGTCGGCAGCACCTCGCCCGAGGCGATCTTCGGCAGCCATTCCGCCTTCTGCGCCTCGGTGCCGCCGCAGAGGATCAGCTCGGCGGCGATCTCCGAGCGGGTGCCGAGCGAGCCGACGCCGATATAGGCGCGCGACAGTTCCTCGGAGACGACGCACATCGATTCCTTGCCGAGGCCGAGGCCGCCGAACTCCTCCGGAATGGTGAGGCCGAAGACGCCGAGCTCGGCGAGCTTGCCGATGACCTCGAGCGGGATGTAGGCGTTGTCCAGATGCCACTCGTGGGCGTGCGGCAGCACCTCCTCCTCGGCGAAGCGGCGCATCTCGGCGCGGAAGGCCTCCATGGTCTCGTCGAGGCCGGAATCACCGACGATCTCGGCTTCGGTCTTGCGCCGCATCGCGGCGACGAGGGCGGCGCGCGGCTCCGGCGCGCAGCCCGCCGCGATCAGCGTCTCGACGTCGGCGGTGCGGGCGGCGGCGGCCTCGCGGGGCGAGACGCCGAGATCGGACAGGCGGACGATCTCGCCCTGGTTCATGGGGATGCCGCCGAACACCTGGGCGAGATACTCGCCGGCGCCGATCAGGACCAGCAGCCGCTCGGTCTCGCCGAGCCGGCCCTCGGCCGCCATCCGGGCGCGGTAGCTGTCGAGCTCGCGCACCGATTCGACGTAGGTGGCGAGCCAGGCGAGGCCGTGGGCGGCACGCTGCTCGCGGTCGAGCGCCTTGCCGTCGATCCGGCCGCCGACGCTGACGCGCTGCACCACCGCCCGGCGCGCGAGCGCCAGCAGGCCATCGACCGCGGCGAGGGCGCCGGCGAGGCGGTCCAGCGGATCCTGCGGGGCTTCGATGCGTTCGGCCGTCGTTGTCATCGTCGTTCCATCCCTGAAGATCGGCGGTCCGGCCGCCTCCCGCCCCGATGACCGGGAGCGGGGACGACGGCACCCGCCTGTTGCCGGCGGGCAGTGTTCCAGTTCCGGTGTGCGGTGCAATGCGCGTTTCGTCACGGGGGAACAGGAATGCGTCCCGCAGACTTGAACCCGTCGTCAAATCCGTGGACGATCCGGGCGGACGGGCACCCTCGCCGATACGGAGAAGCGGCGGCGGTGCAGCATCTTGTCTCGGATCTCGGCCGCGGCCGGAGACGGCGGCCGCAGCCGGCACGGCCCCGCGACCTCCTGCGAAAGAAGGAGACCCTGGCGCGATGGATCTCTCCGACCTCTCCGGTCGCCGCCTCCTCGCCTTCGGCAAGGGCATGATGCGGTCCGTTTGGCGCGCCTACAACCGGTTCAACGACACCGACAGCTGGGCGATCGCCAGCCACATGGCGATGACGGCGCTGATGGCGTTGTTCCCCTTCCTGATCTTCCTCACCGCCTTCGCCGGCTTCCTCGACCTCGGCGACCTCGGCCAGACCAGCGTCTCGCTGGTGTTCGACGCCTGGCCCGAAACCATCGCCGGGCCGATCACGCGGGAAGTGCGCAGCGTGCTGACGGTGCCGCGCGGCGACCTGCTCACCATCGGCATCCTGCTCGCGATCTATTTCGCCTCTAACGGCGTCGAGGCGATGCGGCTCGGCCTGTCGCGGGCCTACGGCGCCGAGGAGCACCGCAATTTCGTGGTCCTGCGCCTGCAGAGCATCGTCTTCGTGCTGATCGGCACGCTGGCGCTGCTCACCCTCGCCCTGCTCGTCGCCGTCGGGCCGGTGGTGTGGAGTTACGTCCAGCGCCAGGAGGTGGTCCACGACCTCACCGGCCTCGCCGACCGCTCCGGCCTGTCGTCGTGGTCGTTCTATTCCTTCGTCACCTCGAAGATCGGCATCCTGGTGCGCTACGTCATCACCGTCGCCGTCCTCACCTTCGCCCTCGTCGTCGCCCACAAATGGCTGCCTTCCGGCCACCGCGCGCTGCGCGACCTCGTACCCGGCATCGCCGTCACCATCGCCGCCTGGATCGTCGGCGCCGTGATCTTCGCCACCTATCTCGGCAATTTCGGCAACTATGCCTCGACCTACGCCGGCCTCGCCGGCGTGATGACGGCCCTCGTCTTCCTCTACCTGCTCGCCGCGATCTTCCTGTTCGGCGCCTCGCTCAACGCCGCCCGCATCGAGCACCGGCTGACCCGGGCGCTGGTGCATCCGGAGGAACAGGCGCGCTGAGCGCGGCGGGCATCCCGCTCCGCCGGCGCAGGGGCGCGGTCCTCACCCCTCCCGTGCCGCGAAGCGGGCGATGAATCGTCGGTCGATGGCGTCCTTCCAGCGGAACACCCAGCGCCCTTCCGCCGACAGCGGCCCCCAGGCGGCGATGGCGCGCCCGTCCGCCGTCGAAAGCAGCGTCAGGAACCGCTTCTGCGGGTGGAACGGCTCGGCTCTCTCGCCCGCGAGGCGGCGGCGCAGGTTGCGGGCGAGCGGGCCGCTCTGGCGCACGGCGAAGACGCCGGCCTTCGGCCGCGGGTGGTCGAGAACGTCGGCGCAGTCGCCGACCGCGAAGACGTCGTCGTCGCCGATCATCTGCAAGGTCTCCCGCACCGCGACGAAGCCGGCCGCCGACGCCGTCAGCCCGCTCGCCGCCAGCCACTCCGCCGGCCGCGCCCC